>NZ_CP138214.1:0-310156 GCF_034043515.1 Pseudomonas sp. MUP55
AGGGGATATCCGTGTCAGTGGAACTTTGGCAGCAGTGCGTGGAGCTTTTGCGCGATGAGCTGCCTGCCCAGCAATTCAACACCTGGATCCGTCCGCTACAGGTCGAAGCCGAAGGCGACGAGTTGCGTGTCTACGCGCCCAATCGTTTTGTTCTGGACTGGGTCAACGAGAAGTACCTGAGCCGCGTTCTCGAATTGCTCGACGAACATGGCAACGGCATCGCGCCCGTGCTTTCCTTATTAATAGGCAGCAAACGCAGCTCCGCGCCTCGCGCCGCTCCGAATGCGCCATTGGCTGCCGCTGCGTCGCAGGCCCAGCCAGCGCCGGTTGTCGCTGCGGCACCGACGCCCGCCAAATCCTCCGCGCAAAAAAATGCACTGGAGAACGAAGAACCGTCCCGCGACAGCTTCGACCCGATGGCCGGTGCGAGTTCTCAGCAGGCGCCCGTGCGTGCCGAACAGCGTACGGTGCAGGTCGAAGGTGCGCTCAAGCACACCAGCTACCTGAACCGCACCTTTACCTTCGAGAATTTCGTGGAAGGTAAGTCCAACCAGCTGGCCCGTGCGGCGGCCTGGCAAGTGGCCGACAACCCCAAGCACGGTTACAACCCGCTCTTCCTTTATGGCGGGGTTGGCCTGGGTAAAACTCACTTGATGCACGCTGTGGGTAACCACCTGTTAAAGAAGAACCCGAATGCCAAGGTGGTCTACCTGCACTCGGAGCGCTTCGTCGCCGACATGGTCAAGGCCCTGCAACTCAACGCGATCAACGAGTTCAAGCGGTTCTATCGCTCCGTTGATGCGTTGCTGATCGATGACATCCAATTTTTTGCGCGCAAGGAACGTTCCCAGGAAGAGTTTTTCCACACGTTCAACGCCCTGCTCGAAGGCGGCCAGCAGGTCATCTTGACCAGTGACCGTTATCCAAAGGAAATCGAAGGCCTTGAAGAGCGCTTGAAGTCGCGATTCGGCTGGGGTTTGACCGTTGCCGTCGAGCCGCCTGAGCTGGAGACCCGCGTCGCGATCCTGATGAAAAAGGCCGACCAAGCCAAGGTCGATCTGCCCCACGATGCCGCATTCTTTATCGCTCAACGTATCCGCTCCAACGTGCGTGAGCTGGAAGGCGCGCTGAAGCGAGTCATCGCCCACTCGCACTTCATGGGTCGCGACATCACCATCGAGCTGATTCGCGAATCCCTGAAAGACTTGCTGGCACTGCAGGACAAGCTGGTGAGTGTGGATAACATCCAGCGCACCGTTGCCGAGTACTACAAGATCAAGATTTCCGACCTGCTGTCCAAGCGCCGTTCGCGTTCGGTAGCGCGTCCGCGGCAAGTGGCCATGGCCCTCTCCAAGGAGTTGACCAACCACAGCCTGCCGGAAATCGGCGATGTGTTTGGTGGTCGCGACCACACCACGGTTTTGCACGCGTGCCGCAAGATCAACGAACTTAAGGAATCCGACGCGGATATTCGCGAGGACTACAAGAACCTGCTGCGTACACTGACTACGTGATGACACCAGCGCAGCTTATTAAGGCAAGGGACTAGACCATGCATTTCACCATTCAACGCGAAGCCCTGTTGAAACCCCTGCAACTGGTCGCAGGCGTCGTCGAGCGCCGACAGACCTTGCCGGTGCTTTCCAACGTATTACTGGTGGTCGAAGGCCAGCAGTTGTCTTTGACCGGTACCGACCTGGAAGTCGAGCTGGTTGGCCGCGTGCAGCTCGAAGAGCCCGCCGAACCCGGCGAGATCACCGTGCCGGCGCGCAAGCTGATGGATATCTGCAAAAGCTTGCCGAACGACGCGCTGATCGACATCAAGGTCGATGAATCGAAACTGGTGGTCAAAGCCGGTCGCAGCCGCTTCACCCTGTCCACGTTGCCAGCCAACGATTTCCCAACGGTGGAAGAAGGCCCGGGTTCGCTGACCTGCAGCCTGGAGCAAAGCAAGCTGCGTCGTTTGATCGAGCGCACCAGCTTCGCCATGGCTCAGCAGGACGTACGTTACTACCTTAACGGCATGTTGCTGGAAGTGTCCGAAGGCATCATCCGTGCTGTCGCCACCGACGGCCACCGTTTGGCGATGTGTTCGATGCGCGCCGATATAGGCCAGCCGGACCGTCACCAGGTCATCGTGCCACGTAAAGGCATCCTTGAACTGGCGCGTTTGCTTACCGAGCCGGATGGCAACGTCAGCATCGTTCTGGGCCAACACCACATCCGCGCGACGACCGGCGAATTCACCTTCACGTCCAAGCTGGTCGACGGCAAGTTCCCGGACTACGAGCGTGTGCTGCCTAAAGGCGGTGACAAGCTGGTGCTTGGCGATCGTCAGGCCCTGCGTGAAGCGTTCAGCCGTACTGCCATTCTCTCCAACGAGAAGTACCGGGGTATTCGCCTGCAACTGGCCAATGGTCAGTTGAAGATCCAGGCCAACAACCCGGAACAGGAAGAAGCGGAAGAGGAAGTGGGCGTTGACTACAACGGCGGTTCGCTGGAAATCGGCTTCAACGTGAGCTACCTGCTGGACGTGCTGGGTGTGATGACCACCGAACAGGTTCGCCTGATTCTGTCGGACTCCAACAGCAGCGCGCTGGTACAAGAATCCGATAACGACGACTCGGCTTACGTTGTTATGCCGATGCGCCTGTAATCATGCTCAGCAGAAGCTAGATGTCCCTCAGTCGCGTCTCGGTCACCGCGGTGCGCAATCTGCACCCGGTGACCTTCTCCCCTTCCCCTCGTATCAACATTCTCCATGGCGCCAATGGCAGTGGCAAAACCAGCGTGCTGGAAGCCATCCATCTGCTGGGGCTTGCCCGTTCCTTTCGCAGTGCCCGCCTGTTACCGGTAATTCAGTACGAGCAACTGGCGTGCACGGTGTTTGGCCAAGTCGAACTGGCCGAAGGTGGGCATAGCGCGCTGGGCATTTCCCGTGATCGTGGCGGAGAGTTTCAGATTCGCATTGATGGGCAGAATGCTCGCAGTGCGGCGCAGTTGGCCGAAATCCTGCCGTTGCAGTTGATCAACCCCGACAGCTTTCGCCTGTTGGAAGGCGCTCCCAAGATCCGCAGGCAATTCCTCGACTGGGGAGTGTTCCACGTGGAACCGCGTTTTATGGCCACTTGGCAGCGCCTACAGAAGGCCCTGCGGCAGCGGAACTCGTGGCTGCGGCATGGTACACTTGATGCCGCTTCACAAGCGGCTTGGGACCGGGAACTGTGCCTGGCCAGCGACGAAATAGATGAATACCGCCGTGCCTATATCAAAGCCTTGAAACCAGTCTTTGAGCAGACCTTGAGCGAGTTGTTGGACCTCGAGGGGCTGACGCTGAGTTATTACCGTGGTTGGGACAAAGAACGTGAGCTCAGTGCAGTGCTCGCGACGTCCCTGCAGCGTGATCAGCAAATTGGCCATACCCAGGCCGGACCCCAACGCGCTGATTTGCGCCTTAGATTAGGCGCTCACAATGCTGCGGATATCCTGTCCCGCGGCCAGCAGAAGTTGGTGGTGTGTGCATTGCGTATTGCGCAAGGGCACTTGGTTAGCCAAGCGCGACGCGGCCAATGTATTTATCTGGTGGATGATTTGCCGTCCGAACTCGACGAGCAACACCGCCGCGCGCTATGCCGCTTATTGGAAGACTTACGCTGCCAAGTGTTTATCACCTGTGTAGACCACGAATTATTGAGGGAAGGCTGGCAGACGGAAACGCCAGTCGCTTTGTTCCACGTGGAACAAGGCCGTATCACCCAGACCCACGACCATCGGGAGTGAAGGCATGAGCGAAGAAAACACGTACGACTCAACCAGCATTAAAGTGCTGAAAGGTTTGGATGCCGTACGCAAACGTCCCGGTATGTACATCGGCGACACCGATGATGGTAGCGGTCTGCACCACATGGTGTTCGAGGTGGTCGATAACTCCATCGACGAGGCTCTGGCCGGTCACTGCGACGACATCAGCATCATCATCCACCCGGACGAATCCATTACCGTGCGCGACAACGGCCGCGGTATTCCGGTCGATGTGCACAAAGAAGAAGGCGTTTCGGCGGCAGAGGTCATCATGACCGTGCTCCACGCCGGCGGTAAGTTCGACGATAACTCCTATAAAGTTTCCGGCGGTTTGCACGGCGTAGGTGTCTCGGTAGTGAACGCTCTGTCCGAGGAGCTGGTACTGACCGTACGCCGCAGCGGCAAAATCTGGGAACAGACTTACGTTCATGGTGTGCCACAGGAACCGATGAAGATCGTCGGTGAGAGCGAAACCACCGGTACCCAGATCCACTTCAAGCCTTCGGCTGAGACCTTCAAGAACATCCATTTCAGCTGGGACATTCTGGCCAAGCGGATTCGTGAACTGTCGTTCCTTAACTCTGGCGTCGGCATCGTCCTGAAGGATGAGCGCAGCGCCAAGGAAGAGCTGTTCAAGTACGAAGGCGGCCTGCGCGCGTTCGTTGAATACCTGAACACCAACAAGACTGCGGTCAACCAGGTGTTCCACTTCAACATTCAGCGTGAAGACGGCATCGGCGTGGAAATCGCCCTGCAGTGGAACGACAGCTTCAACGAGAACCTGTTGTGCTTCACCAACAACATCCCGCAGCGCGATGGCGGTACTCACTTGGTGGGTTTCCGTTCGGCGCTGACGCGTAACCTGAACACCTACATCGAAGCAGAAGGCCTGGCGAAGAAGCACAAGGTTGCCACCACCGGTGATGATGCCCGTGAAGGTCTGACTGCGATTATTTCGGTCAAGGTTCCGGATCCCAAGTTCAGCTCGCAGACCAAAGACAAGCTGGTGTCTTCCGAAGTGAAGACCGCGGTGGAACAGGAGATGGGCAAATACTTCTCCGACTTCCTGCTGGAGAACCCGAACGAAGCCAAGCTGGTCGTCGGCAAGATGATCGATGCCGCACGTGCCCGAGAAGCCGCGCGTAAAGCCCGTGAGATGACTCGCCGTAAAGGCGCGCTGGACATCGCAGGCTTGCCAGGCAAATTGGCTGACTGCCAGGAGAAGGACCCTGCCCTCTCCGAACTGTACCTGGTGGAAGGTGACTCTGCTGGCGGTTCCGCCAAGCAGGGTCGCAACCGTCGTACCCAGGCTATCCTGCCGTTGAAGGGCAAGATCCTCAACGTCGAGAAAGCGCGCTTCGACAAGATGATTTCCTCCCAGGAAGTCGGCACCTTGATCACAGCGTTAGGCTGCGGTATTGGCCGTGACGAGTACAACATCGACAAGCTGCGCTACCACAACATCATCATCATGACCGATGCTGACGTCGACGGTTCGCACATCCGTACCCTGCTGCTGACCTTCTTCTTCCGTCAGTTGCCTGAGCTGATCGAGCGCGGCTACATCTACATCGCCCAGCCACCGTTGTACAAAGTGAAAAAAGGCAAGCAAGAGCAATACATCAAAGACGACGACGCCATGGAAGAGTACATGACGCAGTCGGCCCTGGAAGATGCCAGCCTGCACTTGAACGACGAAGCCCCAGGTATCTCTGGGGAGGCGCTGGAGCGCTTGGTTAACGACTTCCGCATGGTCATGAAGACGCTCAAGCGTTTGTCGCGCCTGTACCCTCAGGAGCTGACCGAGCACTTCATCTACCTGCCGGCCGTGAGCCTGGAGCAATTGGGCGATCACGCCGCCATGCAGGATTGGCTGGCCCAGTACGAAGTGCGTCTGCGTACCGTCGAGAAGTCTGGCCTGGTGTACAAAGCCAGCCTGCGCGAAGACCGTGAACGTAACGTATGGCTGCCGGAGGTTGAACTGATCTCCCACGGCTTGTCGAACTACGTCACTTTCAACCGCGACTTCTTCGGTAGCAATGACTACAAGACAGTTGTCACCCTCGGCGCGCAATTGAGCACGCTGCTGGACGACGGCGCTTACATTCAGCGTGGCGAACGCAAGAAGCAGGTCAAGGAGTTCAAGGAAGCCCTGGACTGGTTGATGGCGGAAAGCACCAAGCGTCACACCATTCAGCGATACAAAGGCCTGGGCGAAATGAACCCGGATCAGCTGTGGGAAACCACGATGGACCCGTCCCAACGCCGCATGCTGCGGGTGACTATCGAAGACGCCATTGGCGCAGACCAGATCTTCAACACCCTGATGGGTGATGCGGTCGAGCCTCGTCGCGACTTCATCGAGAGCAATGCGCTGGCAGTGTCCAACCTGGACTTCTGATCTGTTGTAGGTTCTCAAAATAAATGAGAATTTTCACAAATAGTTGAACTGTGCAACACAAAAAAGCCAACGCTGTAGCGTTGGCTTTTTTGTGTCTCTTGGTTAAAAATTTCGGATAAGCGATTCGGTGTTATAAAGAATGCATATTTTTATAATAAAAATAGAGAAATAGCTTTATTGAAAACGTTATTCGCTAACTCGATGTAAATTAAATTTTATAGAAGGTTTTCACATATAACACGGAACTATAAGATTCAACTTTATTTGCTCATATGGCTATAAAGGAATTGTCAGTAGTCAATGCCTGGCTTAATATCATTAGTCCAAAATTAGCTTTGAATGCATGAGGTAGGGCTAATTTACTGTTTGACGTGATGCGCGCCAGAGCTGGCGTATGAGGATTCTAAATGCAGAAAGAGGAAGCCAGAATGTAAAAACGCGATCAACCTTGGGAGGATGACCGCGCCTAGATGAAGCAGGAATTACTAGTGTGGTGCTCGTAATTTCTGCCTTTTTTCGGCGCATGTCAACTCTCCCCAATTTTTCGACCTTATCGAGGCGTCTCGAGGGCACAGTGTTGCCTGTTGAATAGCCTCCATGAGTCCGCTGGCGCATGCATTTTTCCGCGTCAAGGACTCGTTCGACCTGGAGAAATGTCATGGCCGCAAGAAATGTTGTAACCCGCAGATCCTGCCACTTCCGGGGCTTTTTCCCCTCACTGAAAAATGGCAAATCCATTCCTTGGGAATCCCAGCTTGAGGGGTATTTTTTGAGTCTTCTTGAGCTGTCGCCTCAGGTGTTTCGATACGAAGTTCAGCCCAGCAAAGAAACCTTCGAAATGGGTGGGCACACCGCCATCTATTACCCTGACGTCCGGGCGGTGCTACACGACGGAACGGAGCAATGGTTTGAGGTTAAGCCCGCTGCAAGGCTCCTAACCCGGCATACAAGCTCGCGCATGGAGGCTATTAAAGACCATTTCAGGCAGACCAATCGGGTGTTCACGGTTGTTAGTGACGAACATCTCTTGGCTGAGCCGTTCTCCAACAATCTCCGTGATTTAATGTATTACCGGCGGAGCATGATGCTCATTGATTGCGACCCGAAAACTTCTGTTGCGCTTTTAAAGACCTATCAACCCGACACGATTAAGGAACTCTGTGAATTGTTAGGTTGTAAAAAAACATGGCAACTGCTTGGACTAGGTTACGTCGGGGTGAACCTCGAAAAGCCTATAGCACCTTTTGCTCCGATCTATATCCAAGGAGGCCACCGTCATGGAAACTTTTTCGCTTAAGCTGAAATTGGTGGTGATATTTAACGGTGCCAAGTTAACACTTGTAAAACGGCTCAAAAATCGTCAGTTGCTTTGGGTAGATGAGCTTGGCGAGCCCGCCAAAATGACGGAGGCAGAGTTTTATAAACTTTATGACACCAGAGCGTTGTTCGTGGATGAGGAGCAACCTTATCTCGGCGTGATTCCTATAGTTCGAAACGCAGCACCTGACATCACTTGCTTCCCCGAGAAGCACTCTGCCGCGGCATACCGGCGGCGATCCTATCTAACACGTCTCATTGATTGCATTAGTCATAAGCTACCCCCTAACAACGATCTGAACGGGCTGATTCAAAAAACAGCCATTGAGATGGGTGATCCGATTACACCGCCGTCAGTGTCGACAGTTAGGCGATGGATCCTTCTATTCCGAACTGGCAGTGTCGTTAAATTGGTCCCCCGTCACAGAGATAAAGGCCGATCGCGAATCATTATCGGGGAGTTAGAGGAGGTGGTGTCGGATCTAGTCGATACCGACTATCTGACTTTGGAGCGCCCGCTCCTATCTACCGTGTATGCGGAGCTGAAGGCACGTATCGACAACATAAATGCGGGACGGCTGCCCTCTCAAAGGCTAGTGGTCCCGTCTGAAATGACTTTTAGGCGATACGTTGACAGTCTAGACCCGTGTGAGGTCGACAAAGGTCGTTTGGGCAAACATGCGGCAAACCAACTCCATCGGACTGCGATAGGCAAACTGGTTGTCAGGAAAATTCTCGATCGTTGGGAAATTGATCACACTCCGCTAGACATTTTGGTGGTGGACGAAGAAACAGGGAAGCACATCGGCAGACCATTTCTGACGATAGTGCTTGATCGCCATTCTCGAATGGTCATGGCATACCTTATCCATTTTTCAGCTCCAAATACCGAAAGCGTGCTCCGGGTAATTGAGCGCGCGATTCGGCCGAAAGCGGATTGGTTGTCTCGATTTTCTGCAGTGCTTAACGAATGGAGAGCCCATGGGCTTCCTTCACGTATTGTTCCTGACAATGCGGCGGAGTTCCACGCAGGTGACCTAGTTAGCGCATTTAACGAGCTTGGCATTGAAATTATGTATCCCGCCTCCCGCGCACCTCAAAAGAAAGGCGCAGTAGAGCGTTTTTTTCGTACTTTGAATGACGGTCTGATCCATCGACTTCCAGGTACGACTTTCTCAAACACCAGAGAGCGCGGCAATTACCCGGCTGAGGCACTCGCCTGCATAACCCTTGTTGAGCTTGAATCCAAACTGGTCAAGTGGATCGTGGACGTTTATCACCAACGGCCACACCGTGGCCTCCCGTCTCAACTAAGTCCCGCACAAGCTTGGCTTGCTGGAGAGGCAGAGCGTCATATCTGCCTGCCAACTGATCTGGATGCGTTGGAATCAGTACTGGCCAAACGCAAGGACAGCCCCGTTCACCATTATGGTGTTGAAGTTGGGACACATATCTATCACTCGCCAGAGCTTGCAGAGTTAAAAATGAAGCTCGCGGAGGGTGAGAAAATACAAGTCCGATACCGCGACGAGCTCGGACATGTATGGGTTCATGACCGTTTCAGAAACCTCTTTATCCTGGTACCAGCTAAAGACAAACGGCTCATTGGTATGAGTCGGGAAACCTTTGATCTTGCACGTGCGCAGTTGCGTCAATCAGGAAAGTCGTCACCTACCTTTGACGCGATTCATCAAGCGTACCGAGCCATCATGGCTGATGTTGCAGATCTGAAACGATCTCAGAAGGCTCGTAAACGCCGTGAAGCGGCAAAAGTGAAACTTGATCGCAGCGGTGTTCAAAAGGCTCCACTCCCGGTAGGCATGCCAGACTCCGTGGACTTTCTTGACGCCGAGGTAGTCCTGGAGTCCATTTCTGCATACCCAGTTGTCTCGCGCGCTCCCTACATGAGGGGGAAAAAATGAACGCCAATACACGACAAGAGAGTGCATTTTCTCTACGCCACCATTTTATTCGTAGCCCGCAAAGTGATCACGCGATCATGCGCTTGGAAGAGGTCCACCAGGACACTGTCAGAACTCAAAATAGCAAAGGCCTTGTTATCCAAGGGCCGAGTGGTGTCGGCAAGAGCTCGCTGGTTAGGGAGTACATACGCAATGAAACAGCTGGAGATTCGGCTCAGATTCGGTCGGTTCTGGTTGTGGAAATGCCCTCCTCCCCATCAAAAAAGAACCTCGCGACGGCTGTGTTGGTCGCAATGAAGGACCCGTTTGCCACTGCTCGCGGCCATTCTGCCGAGCATAAATTCACTCGGATAGTTACGTTGCTGAAGAATCAGGGGACCGCAATGATCATCCTGGATGAAGCACAGCATCTTGTGGATTACAAAAAGGTTGGTGCTTACGAGGCAGCAGATTGGATCAAAAGTTTGATGAACGAAACCGACATCACTGTAGTGCTGGTCGGTCTGAAACGGACAGAGGGGCTGCTTTGGGCTAATGAACAGCTTCGCCGAAGGTTCTCAGCCAGCATCGATTATGGAAGGTATGAGTTCACTGAGGAAAAATGGAAGCAATTCGCATCTTTGTTGAAGGCCATTCAAGGCTTGTTGCCTGTTCAGAGCATTAACTTCCTTTCTAAAGACATGCTGCAGCGTTTCCATTTGGCGTCCTTTGGACTGATTGATTATTTGATCAAAGTTCTGGATCGCGCCGTGTGGCTGGTTCAGCACAACGACACAGAAGGTATCGATCTTGAAGTACTTTCCCAGGCGTTCAAGGATGAGGTGTGGAGTCAGGTCCCAATTGAAAGGAATCCATTCAGTACGTCTTTCGATTTCCGGCCGCTAATAGGCGGTCGCGAGCCTTTCGAGAACTTTGACCATCTTTCTGCTTGAGAGGCTGCCGGGGGTAACCCCGGCATTTATAACAATATGCAAAACGATATTTACGCCGATCTTTTAGCCTTGGAAGCATCTGTAATGGAGGCTCGTGCAGCTGAGTCGCGGATCAAAGCTAAGTCACGGATGCAGCGTGCGTTTGATCAACTGGCTGTGCCGCAGGTGGATTTACTATTGAAGAGCAATCTTCAGCCTTGGGAGGGGCTAGATAGCCTTTTGTTCCGCGTCGCAAATCTCAATCACTTACTAGGTATATCGCAACTTAAAATCGCATTGGATATGCCTAACGGTTCGTTCTATGGGCAGATAGAAAACAGAAATAGCCAGCTACAAAAGTGCACCGGCAGCACTGCCGAAGCTCTTCTTGAGTCGATGCCGGTTCAAGATGATGCTGGCATGGTGAGACTCGGAGGCCATGAATTCACAGCACGCACCGTATCGCTCAAAACTCAACGTATTTGCCCCTTGTGTATAAGGGCGTATGGATATGCACGTGTTTATTGGGCATTTGCTCCGCTAGCAGTGTGTGAAGAGCATGGCTGCTATTTGTGGGATCAGTGTCCAACATGCTATGCCTCGCTTGGCGACAACAGACCCGAGTTGGGCAGGTGTCGCTGTGGTGCTCGCTTTGACGATTTTCCATCTATGGCTGCGAGTGCCCTGGCTACCGCTCTTGCTTCCCTTATTGCCAGCTTGTATAAGCGCCACGAGAGCCTTTCAGTGCGATCTGACGGTGGGCTTGATATTGATCGCTTAGCCTCTCTCGGGCTCAATGACCTGCTGAAGTTGATTATGTTTCTGGGGGCGATTTCCAGTGATCGAAAGGGCATGACTCTGAGTTTGAATCGCCGTGTCGTTTCGATGGGACTGGTGCGTCAACAATTTGAGCGGGCAGCTACTGCATTATCTGACTGGCCAAACGGAATGTTCGCAATTCTGCGACGGGCCAGGGTTTTTACCTCATGGCAAGAGACGCCTAATTCGGTCTACGGCAGTTTGGTTCACGTGCACGACCTAGCTATGGACAAGCTGGACCATTGCTCATTCAAACTGATCTCTGAGGGATTCAGCTCATTCCTCAGTACTCCCCAGGCATGGCGCGAATATGAGTTTGAGGAGCCGCAGCGATAATGTTTGGACTGCTGGTTACTCCCAAGCCGTTAATGGATGAAAGTTTTTACGGTTATCTGTATCGATTAGCTCATGCCAATGGTTTGGCCGGCCTAGAGGTAGTCGCCATGCATCGATCTTGCATGGCGGCGGGCCAGAAAGAATGGGTAAAAATCCATTCTTCTTTGAGTTGGCTTTTATCGGTTAAGGAGCTTTTGCATCCAGCTACCGAAGCCATCAAAGCATGGTCCCCGCAGAACAGGAAATGCTGCTCACAATGCTTGGAGGAGTCGCAGCATTGGCGTGATTTATGGGACCTCACCTTGGTGACGTGTTGCCCGGTCCACAAAAACAGCCTTCAGGATCATTGCTCCGTGTGTGGAGCGCAATTCAAGTCCGGGGTCATGGCGTCGTTTGAGTGTACCGAGTGCGGCACATCGCTTTCGTTTGGTGCCAGATCCATCAGAGCAGATCCCATGGCCTTGTGGGTAACTTGCGAATTTGAACGCCGCTTAAGACACGGGCCGACAAATTCAGATCCTCTGTCACATCTGACGATTGACGAATTTCACGAGCTTGCTAAGCGTTTTGGGGTTCGTGAATCTCATTCGGTATTAGATAAACCATTGAAACTGGCTGGAGCCGGCGCTTTGGCGGTTGCCATTCCCCTGGCGACCGCTGCCGGCCAGATTCTAAAAGACTTTCCACATGGTTTCTGGGCTTTTCTGGATAAGCTCGCTATCACCCGGCAAGCAGTGCCAGCCTGGAAGCTTGGAAGTGTATTTGGGCAAACGTATAAAGATATTCACAGCGGCTTGAAGGGGGCCGCTTTTCAATTCGTCCGAGATGCGTTTGGACGCTACGTCGAACGTCGGTGGGAGGGCCCGTTGGCGCGGCGAAATCGCTATCTTTGCTTGGACACCATCACGAGTCATCGCTGGGTTTCAAGTCAGGCGGCTGCCAAAAAGGTAAATGTCCCATCCGCTTTACTACATCGCATGGTTGCCAATGGTGAACTACCTCATCGTGAAATGAAGTATCCATCCGGTCGCACCGGCTTGGTGGTGGATTATTTAGAACTTACGGTGCGTGTGGAACAGCTCAAACATGCGGTAAGCCTAGAGGAAGCTGCTAGTTGTTTAAGTATCACCAAGCCACGTGTCCGTCAGTTGCTAGGTGCGGGCTTGCTGCGACCTTTAGGCGGAAAACCATCGCCGGGGGAGCGATGGTGGATAGACGGCTCGTCGCTGAGTCACTTGGGAACGGCCATTCCTTGCCCTCCCATAAAAGATGGGCTGATCTCAATCACGCAGCTTGCTAAGCTTGAACTGCCGACCAAAGGAAGTTTCGTCGAACTTATCGCTTCTATTCAGAGAGGTGAGATTCCTGCATACATAGTAAATCCTGATGACGATATTGCGCTTGGAAAATGGCTTGTTCCTCGGTGCCGCATTACCTCGATACATCGCAGTGGCCCGAACCTCAGCGTCGTGGAGGCTGCTTTTTTGCTCGGGGTCAAACAGGAGGTCGCCTACGCCCTTATTCGCAGCGGGCTACTTACGAGTTGCCCGATTCGGACTGGTCGTAGAACAGCACATTGTGTTCCTCAAGAAGCGATTAAGGCGTTCAACCAATCGTTTGTTCTCAGTCCTGAGTTGGCGAAAATCAATAAGACATCCTTGAAATTGATCCCCTCCCTTATGCGTGAGCAAGGAGTTATGCCCGTTGCTGGTCCGGGAGTTGTGGGAGCCAACTGCCGGCAATATGTTTGGCGTAGGTAAGCTGATGCAAATGGGCCAACGTCGTCTCAGCGGCCAGACTGTCAGGCAGCGCATTGCAGGGCTGGCATTTGGAAGCAAGATTTAGAAGGGAATGTAAACTGCTTTTTTGATCTGTAAGTTAACGAAGTTAACAGAGAGAAAAAGTGGCTTACAGCAAACCGGGAATCACGCGTACGGCGTTTGTCCGCAGTGGAAAAACATTTTCACAGCCAGATATACGTTGTCACACCTGCTATCTCTTCCCTGCGTCGGGGAAGCGAACCAGTGCTGCGGCTGGTGAGCGTGGGATCTCCCTTCCCTTATCACCAATGCTTTTCGGGGGGCGGGAGACGCTGCCAATCTAGATAGTCCGGATAGCTTAATGAGCCAGCTTCAATCGTCACCTCGCAAGCCAGTGATCTCGAAGGTCGCTTCACAGGCCCCCAAAAAAAAGGTCTTGCGATCTTTATTGTTTGCAGAGGTACCTTTTTTGGAGATCTTGAGTTTTGTGACAATCTTTATTTTTTATGGAGCCAGCTTCGTAATGACTCACGGGGCCCGGACTACGCTGGGCACTGTGAAAATCTTTTTCTTAGATCACAAATTCCGCTGCTTGCACTAAATAACGGTTATCACAACGGCGACGTCCCTCCCAGCATGGCAGCCGCTGCACCGAAAATGTTTGAAAATGCATGCAGTTCGAGTGCATTCGTAAATGCGGCTCTGTATCGTAATTGGATCGCCCTCCACAACGGTAGGCGTGATCAATCAAATAGGGATATTGCAAATATGCAGAAGGCTTTTCGTTTCGCTGCGGTCTTGGCTTTCGCCGCAGTAGCTGGTTGTGCAAGTCAACACACTGCACCGAAGGACTCTGTGTTAGTGAGTGTGTCGGCATTTGGGCCTGATAATTCTGGCCAACATAAGCACGGGGTCGGGGCACGGTTCGATGTCCGTGAAGGCGGAGGTGAGACACCGCTGGCCTACCCTCCGATGGATCTCCGAGAGTGTAACTCTTCCAACACCGCGTGTGCACTCGGGTATGGGGCTATCAATGGCACTGCTGAGGTCGTCTCCACGAGTGAAACAGGCGCGGTTGTGGCGCTCAACCTCAAGTACCAAGTGGGGCGCAGCTACTCATTCAGCGCGAACGGCCAGCAGTTAAAGCGTGAGCTCTCACCAGACGTTAAGGCATTGCAGGACAGCCAGGTCATCTCGAAGCATATCGAGTTGGCTTATGGAAAGGTTGTACGTGTGCCGCTTCACTACGGTGTGGAAGTGGCTTTGTGCGCCCAAAAACTGGCTCCTGGTGAAATCCTCCCAGACCGGAGCGTCTGCCAACAGGATTAAGGCGATTTAGCCTTCTTCAAAGTTGCATCGGTAAAGCGTTCAAGACTGTCTCTGTCAGCCTCCTCGGGCATGAACGCTTTCCGTCGCAGCTTTTTGGCAGCTCAGGCTTTTGGGGGACATCCACGGCTTTGAGGATGTCTTTAGTGGTTTGGATGAACATGCTCTAGAATTAGGCATGACCAGTGGTAAGAATTCGAAGCAAAAAAGCCCTGTAAGCGATGAGCTTAACGGGCTTTTTCTACATCAGTGAGGATCGGATGGTACGCTGTCTTCCTCAAGGTCGAGCGTACCTTGCTCACCGGCCCCTTCAGGTGGCTTCGCCTTGTTGCGTGTAACGGCTACTCGACTTAAGCGCGCGCATCAAACGGTATGCCGTCTTTAGTCAGCGTGACAAACACCGGCATGCTGGACTCATTGGTGATGTCCCACACCCAAAAATGCCTACCCGGCACGGCCATGATCTGCGAGTTATCAATCACGCGGTAGCGTGATGCTTCATCAGCCGCTGATACCTCAAAACCGTACTTTGGCGTATTGGTATGCAAGTCGTACGGCCCGGCTTGCAGGCGGAACTTTGCCCCGGCATCGATCGTGACAGTTGATTTCGAACTCATAGTGACTGTGTCCTTTATAGAGCGTGGGTTGCGCAGATGATTTGTAGCGTCGGGGTGACAGCAGTCACCAAGCTAAAACCAGCGGTAGCTGGAATTTTCCAAATTCAGTTGACTGACCACGGCTGAAACTCCCAGCCCGCTTACATCAATAGCACCATCACCCAATCCAAAATCTCAACGGTTAGCTTCGTTCAACAACATCGATAAGGCGTAAATAGCGCGAGTCTGACGTGAGGTTAGGTTCCGTTTCCGAGATCAGAGCTAGCACCTTCGGTAACTCGTACGGCTGACGTGAGAGCACCTGTGGTGTAACTCTGTTCATCAAATCCAGCGTTTTTTCAAGGAATAGAACGGTAATCGGCTTTCCATCGTTCAATTCCCCAGTGAAACGGTAGAACGGGTGGTCATTTGTCTCCACCGCCACCAGGAATTTCTTTACCGCTTCATAGACGACGGGGAAGCTATACGGGATAGCTCCTGGTTTGAATCCCACTCGCCGGGCGTGATGCTTGCGGAGCACCAAGGTGATTGGGCTGTTGCAACAATGCGCGATGCCGCCCATACCATTTGGGAGGAATACGCTGCCTGTCGGTTAAGTGCGCGATTTAGCCACGGCGAGATGGCGACATTGAGTTACGCCGAAGGCTTCGAGACCTCATTATCAGGAACAGTGACTCGGGCGCATGAAAGCATCATTTCGTTCCGTACGCATGGGAACTGCTCGCAGCTTCTGATTGAAACCGCTCGTGCTATCGCCATGCCCTTGAAAATGTCGGCCTACCTGATGGGCCATCTCGATGGTCTGGATGAGGAACTGAATCTGATGGAACGCTGCCCATCAGTTAACAACAGTGGTATGGGCGATCATTTCATCACTCTACAGCGCGAATTACGGGTGGCATGGGAGACGAGAAAATCTTGGGAAGGGCTTTCTGGAGTGGACGGAATTGTAAATGTAATTCTTGCCGCGTTACTGACAGCTGGAGTAGAGGTCACTTTGAGCCAGGCTCCTCCAGGTTCGAGGGTATATGCGCCTTTCACTGTTGAAACGATGCCCAACGGATAGGCGGATATGGCAATAATTCGAATGCGCCGCATGCTGGGGTTGGATCCTGCCTAATAGGTCAAGATTGTAGGCGGACTTTGTGGTTCTGAGTTGTCGACATGCCGGCGAAGGAAGGTTACGGCTCTAGATAGGGTGTGCCATTCTGGCGGGAGGTGGTAATGAACGGCTGCTTACGTTAGTTATGTGCCACAGAAATCGTTGGATGAAGATAGTTTGTTACTGATTGCATCTGAGAGGAATAGTCGTATGAAGTATCTTTTTGAGAACCTGGCGCTCGCTCCTGAGCTGAAGGACGGAGAGATCTGGTGCAGTACCTACCTATCAAGTCACGACGATAACTTGCTCCCCCTAGGATGTGCCTTAGCCAACTCGTGCTCCAGTGGAACACATAACCAAGTCGTCGAAATAGAGGTTCATTTTGCGCTCAAGAACATCGTGACCGAGCGCATTGAAAGCTTCCAGTACGGCTGCAGCCAGCCGCCGATGATCAGTCTTAGCAATCGTCCATTGCTGGAAGCATTGCGCAAGGAGCTCACTGAGATGGTGGCGCTACTCGACTCTATCGAGTATGTCGAAGAGTGAGAGTTGTTTCTTGTGGACCCGTCGGCTTTTCGTTTACCTATCGAGCCTGTGCTTTTCCATGTGCCGTAGAACCTCGAATCTATCGCGGTGTGTCAAGGAGCACACTTGGTAATCACCCTCCCAAACAGCCGTTGCATGTTCGCCTCCAAGCCCCTGACTCCAGAATGCGGCCCATAAGCCGTTTGGAAGCTCCAGCAAAAGCCACTCAGGAAAAGGACACTCTCTCGCCA
Organism: Pseudomonas sp. MUP55; assembly: GCF_034043515.1. NCBI lineage: Bacteria > Pseudomonadati > Pseudomonadota > Gammaproteobacteria > Pseudomonadales > Pseudomonadaceae > Pseudomonas > Pseudomonas sp. MUP55. Next base: position 17,089 of record NZ_CP138214.1, read on the forward strand.
AGCTTAAAACGAATTCATCATGATGAGTTTCACTACTTTTGCCCATAAACTTTTCCTTTGTACGTTACATCTGCTGCCAATTGTGACTGGCTGAGTGTCCCCTCGTCCTATCAACGAGCGGTGGGGCAGCAATTTTCATCAACCGTTGAAGTAGAGGGAGCCAGGCTTTGTTCTTGCTAGCGGCTATGGGGTGTTCAGAGTGCAGGCATGTCGGTTCCACCCCCGTCGAGCAACCCCACCATATCAGTGGCCCCGGCTATAATAGGTTAGGTTATATACAACGCCTTTTCTGAGAAATGTTATGAATACGGAACTGATGGAAGAAGAGATGCGTCGGGCGCTATTCGGTAGATCTGAGCCACCTGCCCCTGAAACTAACACGCACACGCAAGCCGCCCCGGATGTCGTGATGCCGCAACCGAGAAAAGCAGCGGAAAAAAAGCAGGTCTCGAAAGGCTTCACTCCCAGGCTGAGAGTTACGCTGCACGTTGGAAATGAATTCGAAGGCAAGATGCATGAGATGGTACATGATGCCGATACGCTGAGCTCTCTGGTGGCGGAGCAAGAAGCTACTAAGATGGCCAGAAAGAAATTCAGGTTTGTAGAAGTGGTGTCGATCAAGTCTATGTAGGTTGGTAGGGGGTGGTGATGAAGATTACTGGTAAGGTAGAAATCGAATCCGTGATCGACGTCCTGTGCGACGTCTGCCAGCTCTCCACCCGGGTGACAAGTGGCCAGCTTCAATTCGCCACGCTGCAAGCGCATTGGGGCTATGGCTCGAAACATGATGGCGAGCGCTATGAGCTACACCTATGTGAAGGTTGCTTCTTTCAGGCAGTTGCTAATCTCAAGCAGAAACGGCGTACCCAGGCTCTCTTCAGCGATGACGGTCGTGCTGACAGAGCTTTTGTCGGCGAGGATTTTGGTCTGATCGCTAGGGATGACTTTTTTAACGACTCCTTTACGATCGAAAAGCGTTGATCGGCAAGCTGACATCTTCAACTCAGATTTCGAGTGGTCCCGCGACTGGCAGTTATCGATTGAGGCTATGTGAAAACTCAACGTCGTGTCCCGGATTTTTGACCACTACAAAAACGCCCCCCATTTTGCAAACAAGCCTTAAGCAGCGTGTGATTGCACGATCCTGTCGCTCCCATGGTGGCTGGAGCTGAATCAGCACCAAACCCGCAAGCCACTTAATGTGTCGATGAGATTGCAATGGCAGAATTAACCCGAGTACACGTGACAGAATCGTTAGACGCGGTACATGTAGTGTTCGTCCACGGCCTAGGTGGTGACGTGCGTGAGACGTGGATGTCCAATCCTCTTGATCACACGACGCTGTGGCCTAAATGGGTTGGGGAAGACGCGCTATGCAATGTATGGCTACTCAAGTACGGTGCCGCACTCTCGGGGTGGACTGCCAGTGCGATGCATCTTACGGATCTGGGCACAGCATTCATGTCCGCGTTGCTGTATGAAAAGGCACTTTCCGGACGACGCATAATCTTGGTCGGCCACAGTCTTGGTGGGTTGGTCATTAAGGCAGGACTGGTGCACGCATCTACTTTGCAAGACCAAAAATTCCTGCAAGTCCTTCAGTGTATATCAGCAATTGTTTTTGTGGGCACACCTCATCAAGGCTCCGCCTTAGCGACCGTGGCAGCAGCAGTGTCAGGTGCGCTACGTATTAACCAACAAGTGCATAACATGAGAGAGGACGATGCCTGGTTGAAGATCCTCAATGGCCAGTTCCAAAAGCTGCAGGATGATTTGAAATTTCAGGTAAAGGTTTTTTTCGAGACCCAGGGTGTTTTTCTAGGTCGAAAGTTTTGCGGTTTTGCGTTCGGCCCCCGCATCATGATCGTCGACCGTAACAGCAGTGATCCTCAAATTGCTGGCGTTACACCTATACCGCTCGACGACGACCACATCCAGATTGCCAAGCCAAGAAGCCGCGAAGCGCTCATCTACAAAGCGATGCTCGCGACAATCGAAGGTATCCCGGCGATCACCTCAACATTTCCAGCAGGTGCTCAAACATCTGATGCGCAACTCTCTGTTTTGACGACAAAGCCTGCTGCTGAGGAGCGCGAGGATCTGAGCTGCGTCGCCAAACATTCCTCGCTGGAAGAGAAAACCTCTGCCTCGCCCCCACATCTAACGCAACTGCGCCAGTTAGCACGCGAACTGCTTGATGGAGGACTGCCCCCTTCCATTACATCGCTGTTCCCGGACGCGCCAGTTGCTGCATCCCAAGCCCTGATTGCGTTGACATCGTTTGACCGCGTTGTAGTCGAAGTTAGTGATTTAGGTGAGGATTCGTTAATCAGATGGCCCATTGGGAAACTGACAACTTTGGCGGAACCCAAGCACCTTGTTGTCGCAACCCCCGGTTCTGGCAAGACTCACGCGCTTTGGCAAATGGCAGATCGACTGCTAGAACGCTCAGATGTCGTTCCTTTGTTCCTTCCACTCGGGGGGCTGACTACTTGGGATCAGGTTAAGGGAATCATCACCGATCTGTCCTCAGTCGTTTCACCGGATATGGTGTTGCGCGATCCGAGAGTCTGCATCTGCATCGACGGGTGGTCAGAGTTCGCAATAGGGGAAAACATTGGAGAAAAGTTTAAAGCACTTAGAGTGCTGCAGGGTGCACGCGTAATAGCCAATGCCCGGCATTCCGATGTCGGCGACACGGTCTTTAAAGTCTGGGCGCTTGAGCCATTCCCTTCGCAGTTGGTCGCGCAAACCGTGGCCAAGGCAAGGCCAGGTCAATCCGATATTCCTGGTGACCTACTCGACCTCTTGCGTCTACCTCTGTTGTTGTCTCTATACGTACTATCAGGGAACACAGGTTCGGCAAGTGGAGCCCTTCTTAACGATTTTCATAATCGCTTAGCCCGCAATATGCCCGAGCAATTTAGCAATGCATTGAGTCGTGCGGTAGCGGTGGTAAGCATTTCAGGCGATCGATCTTATAGCCGCTTGGTTTCACAACTTCGCATAGAAGCCACACAGCTTGGCATTGCTGAGCCCGTACGTCTTCTCGAATCGTTGGGTTCCATCACAAATCGCAGCGGGCTAGCGGTGCCAGTGCATGACCTTTATTGGAGCTGGCTCTGTGGATGCGGGCTCCTGCAAGGAATTGGAAGGTGTGAGGCCATCAATCAATTATCGACTCGGGAAAGCTACAGCCTCGCGATTCAATCGGGCCAACCTGCTGATCCGTCGCTCATCGCGCAGACAGTAGCGAACGACCTATTACTTGCAGCCGAGCTTGATGCGAGCATCGGATTGCAGCAACCACACCCGGTCTTGGTATCTGATCTGGAGCGAGCATTTTCGGATCCTCGCCTGGCGGTGAGAGGACGGGCTGCGCTTGCGAGTTTGCTAAGCCGGAGGCCTCAGTATCTGCGTCAAGCTTTGTCGACGCTAAGCGAGTTGTATAGGCAGAAAGCGGTCCTGCCAATATGGGCACACATTTTGGATACAACAGACCTTTTTGCCCAGAGAGGTATCGTCTCCGAATGGTTAGGTTCATCAGGGACGGAGTATCTACTTGACGCTCTTGCCAGGAAAGGGGGGGAGCAATGGGTTGGTTGGCTGGAGCAGATGGCGGCGGCTGGTAAAATCACTTGGGAAGAAGCGCTGGCGACCGCACTTGCCTGCAGCCCTGAAGTGCCACGATGGGGTACTGAGCGCTTGGACGAGTTGCTCAAAAATTATCCCTGGAAGCTTCGGCTAACCGCCAAACGACGTTCCAACACTGCACTGGCTATCCTGATCGCGCGAAACTATGGCCGCATAGTTGACGAAGTTATTTCTCGAGGCTCAAGCGGCTGGCTCGACATTAATCAGGTGATCTTGGATTGTGGCGATGATCGGACATTAAACGTTCTGCTGGCAGAATTTGACAATATGAGTCCGGACGCTCAAAAGCTGCTGGCGTACATGATCGTAGAGCTTGGGGACAAATGGGTCGCGGAATTCCAAAAAGTCGCCTTTGCCCTGCCCGGCAATACCCACCACCACAAATTGGAAGAAGTCGTATCGCTCGATATTGATGATGAAACAGCAAGACAATGGATCGCAGCAGGCCATCACTACATCGGTTGGCGAGTTCTCATTGCACGCCACGGGGTAACAATGTTGCCGACCTTGATCGCCGACTTACCGCCCACCTTCGACAATCTTCACGTGATTCCTGCTCTTGAGTACATGGCATTTCTAGACTGTGTGCCCGATACGATAATCCCTGAAATTTGGAGCCGTTTTAAAGGGCAGATGCAGCCTAAGGCAGTCCAAGACGCTATAGCCGCAGTCGCCAAAGCAAAACCAGGTGGAATGCGCAGCATCGTTGAGTTTTTAAGCCGCATGTCCTTTTCACTTCCACATGTTCACTTAGAGCAAGTGCTTAAGCTCTATACGTCCTGGCAAAGAGAAACACAGTCGCAAATCCAAATCGAGATCAACAGTAAGTCATTTCCTTTTGATGTTTATGTCGTGTCCTATGTTGCGTATCGAGATTGGGATAGTCATTTTTCTCCCGTTATGCTGGCAAGGATTCCTGAGCTAGCTATCCATTTCGTTCTTAACCATTGCTCAGCCGAGGAGGTTAGAAAGGAAGAGGTTTTAAGTGCCATGAAAAGCGTCAAACTCTACCACCCTGAACTTTTTGAGAAGATGCTTGCGACGCCAAAGTTAGCTGCGCTGATTCCGCGTGTGTTCAGTGATTGCTTTGAGTTTTTTCCTGAGTCGGCTTTGATCAGAGCTATATATTGCGAAGACATTAATCAAGAACAATTACTTTATCAATTGAGTAAATCGAGCAACCCGCTACACCGTCGCGCGCACGCCGTGTTGATTGAGCGAGTGCTTGAGAATGAAATGAACCTGCACCATTATCGCTATGTCGGTAACTGCCTCAGAGCGCATCCACGTTACGATTTGATCAATCTACTCAAAGGTATGGTGCAACTGAAGAATGAAAACGCCGTATGGTTCATCCGGCAGGTAGAAGCTGCGCGAGGCGAGCTATTCGTCGATGAGTCAGCGCAATTTTTTGCGTCATGAACTACCCTGCGAGGACTCGGCGGTGCCTTCATCTAGGGGGAAAGCTATTGTGATCAGGACCATCGGGTAGGTGTTTCTGTTACCTAAACTGAACAGGTAAATGTTAGTGTTTTGTTAACGTCGGAAGGTTCTTTGGTTAAGTCGGCCCGATAGAGAGTTGGCTGAAAAACCATAAACATTTTACTCGTCATCCCTATGAATTTAAATTTTTTGCGACCCAATCAGCCATGCTTAAGATCATATTAAACTGCATCATGTATCTCTGCGCTACCTATTGCATAGGTGACAAGATTCGCCGCAACCCTAAAATCGACGCGTTTCTGACCACTATTGAAGGCAGCTACACACGCATCAACGAGCACTTGGAGAACGCAACAGTACGCTCGGGGCTTGAGCTCCTGCGTAAGATTTATGGCTGGGCTTGTCTAGCTATGTTCGGCCTCTTCTTGGTTGTTATACGTCTTTTTCCGGAAAAATCGGGCGCCGTGTTATCTTTCTCGCAGTTATTCATGCTGACATTCTTGTTCTGGTTTTCGATTAAGTGGGCCGTCGATCACAAGGCTACCCTTACGCAGCACTGGAAAACCCATTCACTGATGGTATCCGGTCCCATACTCATGGGACTGCTCGACACTCTGCTTGATACGCCATTTACGCAGGCTTTGGTATTGCCCCTGAAACAGCTTCCAGGTACTTGGTACTCAACTGTGGCCTCGTTTCACCCGTTGATCATCGGCGCCCTTTATTCTTCGTTGTGTTTTGCTTCCTTTCTGGTTTACTACATGATGACTTGGATTATTACTACGCCCATGCTCATTCTTTCAGTAGTGACCATTATCATCCCTATCCAGTTCGCCCGACTGCTGGCGATTATTGATCGGGAGAATACGTTCCTTTGGCTTGCCGTATTCACTGGCGCTGTGTGCATGATCTGGCTGACGCAGCTCTAGGCGACGCGACCAGCATCACAGCGTTCCAGAAGGGTATCGGGTATGGAGGGACCATAGGAATAAAATTTCATGAGCTCAACATTATCAATGTTGTTCATAAATTCTACTTTATAGTGGTGGCCAGATGCCCCTTCCAGCTACGAAGGAAGTTCATCTCTTTTGTCAAGGGCGGCACTACCCAGTCCAAGCTCGTTTGGTGACCCCGTCCAGAACCTTTTCGCTATGCATTAGGAGTTGCCGGAATGGACTTTATTACTACCGGAGTTATCGCAAGCACCGTCTATGACGTTCTGAAGCATGGTCTGAAGCTGAGTGCAGGTGTTCTCAAAGAGCGCCTCGGCCAGTGGATCAAGGAGGATATTGTTGCCGAAGCCGTCGCTACTGAGCTAACGAAACTTGGTATCGACGACGAGTTAAGCGAGGTGGCCATCTACCGTCGTCTCGAGCAATCACCGGGCATTACCGCCCTGATTCACGACATCAATGCAAATGCCGTGGTGGTTGCGCCATCCACAATCTCTAGCGTTACGCAGACCCATAGCGGTAGCGGTGACAACATAGCTGGGAACAAAATAGTCCAGTGACCTTCAAGGATTGCGCGTGAGTACATTTGAGCAGCATCACAGCGGTACCGGGGACAATGTTGGGCGTGACAAGATCATAAATGAGATCAAATCGCTTGCCCCAGCCGATCTCATAGCTCCCATGGAAATGGTATTTGAGAGCCTGCGGCAAAAGGACAGTGTTACTGCCAAGACTCAGATGGTCATGCTCAAAGCGATCGCTCAACGAGATCCTGAAGCCGCAGCTTTGATGGAGGTAATTTCCATTTATGGTGGGCTCGTTGAAACTAAAGATCACGATGCCGCTTGGAAGACTGTGGCAAGGATCATTTCGACGGCTACGAATCCAATTGTTAGGGACGTTTGCTTGGCTGCTCTGTTGCGGCTGTCCCACAGTACCGAGCGTGAGTCGGCGGCGAAGGAGCTCTACTCGACCGAACCATCTCCTGGTGTTTATACCAAAGAAGCCTATCTGCGCTACTACGCGGATGAGGAGCAATTGCAAGCTTCTAGTAAAGGTTTTCCGGCGGAGGAGGTGCTCACTGGTGTCGTTGAAGGGGCCCTTCGACTGCAACTGATAGATCTGTCAATTCGAATGGCCGAGCAGCTTGATCTGAACTTTGGCTCATACAATTCCAGGGTGCTTTTGGCGATCGCCACTGGCGTTGCACTCAATCCTGACCTCGTCGAGCGACATTTCTGGCTAACCCAGCCGGCGGTGAAGGAGCGACTGGACGAGCTCACTGAGCGGGTAATCAAGCTACTTGCGGAGTCGGGGACTGATGTCCGCGTCCATGAATTGGGTTGCTCGATATTCAGGATTTACCATGGTTATCAATCTGCGAGATTATTCGATGCGTTAAAAAAATGCCTTCAGCATCTTGATCCAATGCGATCAGAGGAAATTTCTAGGTTTAAGGCTTTGGCAGGGGATGACGCTCATCTTCCTCAGTCGCAGAAGGATCTGAAGGAGACCTCTAGAAACCCTCAAAAGAGGCACGAATGGTGCCAGCGGTTTCTCGAAGCGGGCGCGCATCAACTTGAAGAGGTCGGTCCATTCATTGAGCTTGCCAAACCGGTTGAGCTTGAGAAGTGGCTGGCTCGTGAGCGCATTCTGACTGATGCCTCTGAAATGGAGGAAGCCTACATAAGGCTTGTCGCGGGCACCTTCCAGCATGCAGGACAGTGTGATGACCCAATGCAGCGGCAAGAACTGGGTGAACAAGTCGATCGATTCGTGGCCGAGTGGAATGCCGTGTTGCCTTCAATCACGCCAGAAGGACTGTTTGAGCTTGCGGAGAAACTTTACGCCCTGAAGCTTCCGCACAAGGCGCTCAACATTACCACTCCTCTGATACCAGAAGATGCACTATGGCCTTCTCCTTATGTTGTGACGTACTTGAAATGCTTGCTTGAAACAGGGCAATACAAATCTTTTGACGGCCTAATTTCGAGAGTCAAAGGAGCGGAACAATCCGTGATGCTTTTGAATTTTCAGTCACTGAAGGCCGAACAAGCAGGTGATATTGAATCAGCTATTAAGTTTGGCGAGTCGATGATTGAGCTCGAACCCGAGATGCCATGGGCTTGGTATCGAACCTGCTATTTGCTTGATCGCTATCGGAGCCTGGGCGAGCAGCAAGAATTTCAGCAGCGGATCCCTGGATCAGTGCTACTAAAGCCATCACGGGAAGTTAAAGGGATTCTTTACTTTCTCAGTAGAGCGGGAAATTTCAAACGTGCAGAAGCCCGCTGGGTTGAATGGTTTATTCAAGATCCGCGTGGCCATTCTGTAGATTTCGTCAATTTCCATTTTGGGCTCGGTACACAGCCCAGGCCAGAATTTGACGTTTCTCCCTCACTTGGTGACTGTATTGGAGCTGTTCAATATGAGCAGGAAGGGAACAGCCTGATTCGCCTCATCGTCAACGATGAACGGGAGCCCGGTGAGTGCACACTGAAAGCGTCTAGTCAGTTGGGACAGTTGCTACAGAGTCTGGCGGTTGGAGAAAGCGCCAATCTAAACATGACGGCCTACAAGGTCGAAGAGCGATTTCCTCCTTATGTGGCGTGCTTACGTCTCGCGCTCAGGTTACGGCAGATCCACAACGATGGCAGTGATTGCTTCACAATGATGCAGATGCCCTCCGACCCGAGTGAATTCGTCCCTTTGCTGGAAGAGAAAATGGCGCAAGGCTCCGATAGGCGTCAGCATCTCGAAACGGTGGACGGTGTTCCGTTGTATATCCGAGGTCACGCTTTATATCCGTCTGACCCTTTCAAAGGGGCCCTGAATTGTTGGACTGACGCTCAAATACCCAAATCACCACTTTGGGATGCAGGGATTGCAGAGCCGAATGCGGTTGTACTTGATGCTTACAGTATTGGCTACCTAGCGGTAACGGATCTTGCACAGCGCTTTTGGGATATTGGTATTTCGTTTGTCATACCCGCAGCGACCAAAGAGGCACTTCAGCGATTCGTTGACGAGATATCCCACGAGAAGTTCATGCTCTTGGGCGTCACTGACGGTGGCAGGCTCTTTCGAACGACAGCGGCAGATTTGCGCGAACGCGATGCTCATATCCTCAAAGCCTTAAGGCTGATCCTCGATAAGGGGACCGTAGTTCATCCAGCCGCGCATGACGTAGAACTTGAGGTCTACACCATCAAAGACGGCATCGACTTCACGGTCTACGATGCTATGCAGCTCTCCTTAGCCAACGATATTCCTTGGTTATGCCTGGATGGTGCCTTTGCCGCACTCCACAATGCGAATAAGCACCCCATCGTCAATGTGCAAGCTGTCGTGCTTCGAGCTATGGCCAGCACATCGTTTGACTTTGAGCAAATGCGCCACGGTCTTATACGATATGCGCTTGGGACCCTTCCTTTGCCGCTCACGTTCGGGGACATCATGTCTCTTGCATCAACTCCAAATACGTTGGCTGGATTCATTCTGTACAAAATCATACAGAATCATGGTCGTCAGATTTTTACGGGCGAGGGACGACCAAAGCTCCTCCTCGATACTATTCATTCACATCTTGGCAGCCGTTTTCTGTTCGGTAGGGACTTTAGTTCTGTATCGCCGAGGTATACGCCTTGTATGACTTATACGTTTCATGTTTTCAATCACGGATTGGATCTATACCTCGACTTGTCTGATAAAGGAAGTGCCGAGTCGCGACTGGCTATGGCGATGGCCCAAATGATGCTTAGGAGCGACTGGTACCAACCTTTCCTTGAATACTTGTCCCGTAATTTCGTGGACTTCGCTCGGGGGCATTTCATGGATCTCCACGTGATTACGCAAAACCTACAGACTATTTTGGATACGATGCGATTTGAGTCTGATAGAGCTGGCTAAGGAATCTGACCTACGGAATAGTGAGGGTTTTAGTACAAAAAGCAGGACATTAGGATTGGTTCAGTGCGTAGAAGGCGAGCCCGCGCAGTTCCAATTTCATTCGTATTTGGTTCAACAGTTACTCAATGCTTAGTCTAATAGGCTCCTTTAGTGCTGATGCATTGTTTTGATAGCTATCCCTCTAATTGCTTCAATGGTAAAAATATGTTCGCACACCTTCAAGCTCTGCCTGGCTCACTACTTATCCTACTTGGATCTATCTTGGGGTTGCACCGCGTTTTTGTCCTCGTTGAGGAGACGTTCTCAGAAGCTAGTCGCGCAAAGATGGGAAATCGTTTGCTGACGGGAGATTTTCGTAAGGGGACGCGTAAGGTGCTCGAGCTCTATTTGAGTCTGAACAACACCCTATTTGGGAAAAAGATTTTTTCCCTTCGTTCATTTGTCGTCAGCGTCAGCCTGACTTCGATATGGGGAGTATGCTTTACCCTGAACTACGCGTATACCTTTCCAGCGTTTAAGAATGCGCTATTCATGATGACCGATACGTCAAATCTGAGGGATCTTGCAATCATTGCGTTTTTTGTGGTTTTGATAGTTGACTACCTATCGATCAGTATGACGAGGAAAATCTACAGAACGACTGTAGCAAAAGGAAAGAGGTCATTTTTCGCTGCATTGATCTTTGATTTAATAGGTTCAATAACGTTGTATTACATAGGTATCTCACTTTTCAGATTAATCATATCGAGTGATTTTTTATTAAGTCCATTCGACTCAGTCAAGATATGGTCCAATCCGACGCAGATTTCGATGGGTATGAAAGTTGTCAGAGATTTCGACTTTTCGGCAGGGCACCAAACGAGTGCTAACACTTTTCAATTTGATCAGCCATTGGAGACTGTAGTCACATACATGTTTCCTGAAGGTGTCTTTTTTATCTCAAGCCTCATGACGTCTATTTGGTTATGGGCATACTTGTTAGCTTATGCCGCAGCATGGTTGATGGTTAGGGTAAACAAAATAAAAAGAACAGTACTGCCTCATTTGAATATCGATAAGAAACCGTTGACCGCGTTGACGGGCATTGCTACTGCTATCCTAATGCTGGGCATTATCGGAAGCGCGCTGCTAAAGCTTTAGTGATTTGTACACTTAAGTTTCGGTAAGCTTGTATATGTATGAATACGGAATTGTTCGTGGTGTGATAATTTTTTATAAGCTGTTAAGATATTATTGAGTGTGGCGTAAACTTTGACTTGTAAAAATTAAAGAGTGATCCAATGCAAAAACAAGAAATTACACAAACTGAACTGGATGCAGGAAATGGAAATTTCGATAATTATATGAAATATGTCATCCAGAGAGTGGCTGCAAAAGGCTCCGATCCAGCGGTAGCGATATTCATAGCTGCAGATATTATTTGTTCAGACGGCCATGCGTTAATTATTGGTTCTACGTGTGATTCTGCTGGTACTAACGTAATCAACTGGATAGATGGATTTTATTCTAAAAGAGCTCATATCTCATACTGCCTACCATCAATTGCTTATACTGTACATGGTGCGCCTTTTTTGTTGAGGATGCCGGCGCTACGGGAGGAAAAAATGCCGGTAACTGAAGCGGTAGTTGAGTTGTCCGATCGAGCTGCTTCTGCAATATCTTCAAGTAAGTTCTCTTTGCTAGAGAGCGAATATAATGAATTTTATGACGCTTTGGAGTTAATATGTCGTATAGATACATCTATAGTTGCTCACCTGGAGAGCGCTGCGCGATGCATTTATGATGGTGCTGCACATTATGCCATGGCGAGATGGGAGTCTTTACATTTTATCGAAAAGGCTATGAAGGAAGTGCTTTTCCCTTTAGGCGTGAAAATAGAAGGCTCGGCGGGGCATGATTTAAGAGGGGCATTACATACAGCTTGGAAAGACGCGGGGAAGCCATCTCTGCCTGCTCAGTTAATAGACGATGTAATGTGTTCGTCCTCAATGCGGTACGAGAGAACCGAGCAACCATACTCAGCAACCATTCGAGCTCATCATTCTTCGATTAGGTTGGGAGCATTAATTAGTCGTGAGCTAGCAGCGGCACCTACGATGACCGAAACGCTCTCCATTTCTCTCAAGAGCGTTTCCCGGGATCCGTTGCTTGCTATTACCCGGGTTATATCGGCTTTAGACCAGGCGCAAGTCTCATCCCAATTTGTGGAGTTGACTAGGTAGTCAGTTAAGTCCGCCCCCCGAATTATAGGTCGGATCACCGAGGTTCGTATTAGGAATACGAGTGCATATGTGTGGCTCGCCTGCTATCAAAGCACAGTCATCAGATCATTTGGCCTCAATTTTCACACGGACGGAGGAAATTTACCGATCGGCGATAATTGCGTGCAGGTAAGTGGGCAAGCCATACGGGCTCACAGGAGCAATGAGGTGCTTCTTTCAGGCAGTTGCTAATCTCAAGCAGGAGCGGCTACCCAGGCTCTCATCAACGATGATGGTCGAGTTGACAGAGCTTTTGTCGGCGTGGATTTCGGTCTGGTCACTAGGAATGACTTTTTAAACGACTGCTTTAGGAGCGAAAAGCGTTGATCGTATATCTGAAAGTTTCAACTGAACTAGCTAAATTAACCTTTTACGGCAGAGTTTGATTCATCACTTTCCCAAGGGAGCTCCTTCAGCTCGGCGATAGATTGAAATTCTTTCAGGTACTCAGGTTGATGCCTGGCCAGCCACCGAACGACCGCTGCGTTGGCGAGAAGCTTAGCTAGGTAGCCTTTGATGACCGTGAGATGAAGTACGTCAGGTCCGTAGCTCTCCTCCACTGTTTTGATTTGCATCTGTAGGGCGGCGAGCTCACGCTCTAGCCGAGCAATTGACTCTGCAGATATCTGCTGATCAGGTTGGGGGCTTCTAGGTACTACTAACAGGTCTGATGGAGTGGCAGCCAAAAGTGCTTTAGCGAGCAGGACAGAAAGATTTTTATTTCCAATCATCAATTCAGCCGCTTCGATTTGCCTCAATGGTTTCATCTGTCGCAGAAGATGGAATACGTTTGCGGGGCAGTCTGTGTCGCCCAGGAGCGAAATAGCTTCTGCGCAAATGCCATTTAACAGGCGAAATTTTTGCTTGATTGTCTCCGGTGCCAATCCAAGCGCTTTGCCAAGCCGCTCCGCAGAGACCCCACGCTCCATCGCCCGCACTATCATTTTGTTACTTTGGACGGCAGATAATCTGTTGGTGCGCTTGTTATATGAGTAGGTGTCATCGTCCGTTGCTACGAGGCAATCGACTTCCAATTCACCTAGATCCTTGAGCGCTTCAATACGCAGGTGCCCATCAACCAAAAAGTAATGTCCGGCGCGGCCAGGTACTGGTGTTACAGCGGGTGGTTCCACCAGTCCGACGTCCTGGATCGACGCGAGGATTTGCTGATATTTCAGGCTTTCTTTTACCGCGGACCGTGACATTTTAAGCGGCAGGATATTGGCTATTTTGACTCGAACGCACTCATCTAAAAAAGCATTTTTTAGAGTGTGAGTCGACTGAGGGGCCGCGGTTTCGAGCCATTTCTCAGACATCACAGTCCCCCATTGCGAAGCCGAGCCTGTATCAGCTTGGGCATCGAACTCAGTTGCTCTGTAGAAAGAAGCTTTTCGAAATCACTAACCGCCAAGAGTTCTTTAATCGCCTGAATGGAGAAAATGACCCGTTCATGGGTAAAAGCAGCCTTTTTAACCATCAGGCGCTGCCGCTCGGCTTCTCGTTCGAATAGTTTTCTCAAGTCTGCGGACGTCAGCCTTTTCTTCTTATTCTGGCTATCACGACCCAGTGGGCTTCCCCGCACCAGTTTGTCTTTCTTGGCACGTAGCTCTAAAAGGTGACGCAGCTTGGTAATCTTCTTTCCTTTTATTCCGCGCTCGTAGGCGTCAGTAAGTAGGTTTTGAATGTCGCTTTCACTGCTACGGGCGATATCGGCTGCCATGCTTAGAGGTATTAGCCCTGTCTCAACTGCTGATAGGAGTCTTTCTTCACCGCGTTCAAATAGACCAACAATCATGCTGACCCAAGAGGCCGTGCTGCCAATTATTACTGCGATCGCCTCATCGGTTTTGCCCCGTTGTTTCAGGCGCCCGACCTCGTTCATAAGGTCTATCGGACGATGCTGCCTTCGAGCTACGTTCTCCACCAGGCTCATGACCAAGCAGTCCTCTTCTGCGGCATCAATCACAAACGCAGGAATTTCTGTGGCTTCTAGCGCGAGAAATGCTTCAAGACGGCCTTGCCCACACACGAGGTCGTAGCTGATCTGCCCCAGAGGCGTTGCTCTAAGACTTACGGTAATGGGGCGCTTGAGTCCTACAGTTTTTATGTTTTCTATAAGCTCGCGGTGAACCTTCTTGTTCCTCGTGCGAGGATTGAGGATGTGGATATGTGATATCGGAATCAGTGCGACGCGATCACGCGAGGATGATGGGACAGTCATTGACGTGCCTCCTTCAGCGAGCAACGCGCAGCAAGTCCATCAAGTACGTCCAGCGTTGCAAAACGGTAACTGTCTATTAAGGGGCTGTTTTCTTCGGACATTTTTCGCGGCCACGCCCCCATATCCATACTGGGGATGAGGTAATAGTCCCGCACTTGTAGATTTTCGTGCTCCATGCGTACCGCGATGGTGATGTCGGGTGTCAGGCTGTTTTCAAACCGGAGCTTCCAGCGAAGAGTACCTGCCAGTGTGGATTGGCAGCGCGCGATGACCACAGACGCTGTCCATTCATCGTTAATTGTCAGTAGGTCACTCTGAATATTGAGCTCGACTCCGGCACCCACATGCTTGAAGTGTTTTACAACATCTTCAAGAACCTGCGGATGCAGCTGCCGCAGGGAGCGATTGACCTCCAAATACCGATAGTCTCGGTCTGGTGTGTAGCCGATAAGCGTGTAGGCACGTAAGAGGCCGCCGAAGCGATTTATATAGGTCGTGCTGGAGGGCATGTGGTCTTGGTCATCGATGAGCATCCCGGACAAAGAGCCCGCCCGCCGTAACAGGGTGCGAAGCAGTTCTAGCAGTTGTGCATCGTCCAAGCGGCGTGAGCGTTGCAAGATGATTTCGCGAACGGCTGCAAACACCTCCACTGAGACAATTCCCTGGAATGCCCCATCACATCGAACCCACTTTTCGGGTGGGTTGCGGCTGATACGTTTACGTAGTTTGGAGGATGTTTTGTTGTAGACGTTGTTACCTATGTATTTCTCGTTGGTCAGCACTTGGTGCACGCTACCTCTACTCCAGGGGCGCTCGAAATCGGTGACCAGCCCCTCGGCGTTCAGTGCATCGGCAATATCGTGCTCACTCATCCCGTTGTGGATGAACTGGTGATAGATGTGTTGAACCACCTCGATTTCGGTTTCGGGTCCCGGAATTAAGATAACCCTGTCTGTCTGGAGACTTTTCTGTTGGCCCCGCGACAGTTCTGCCTTGAATTCGCTTTTCTCATCGATCAAAGCGCGGCGCAATCCATATCCCGCCGGGCCGCCTTGATGAAAACCTTTTTCAACGAGGCGGCACTGACCAGCGAAGACTTTTTGGGAAAGCTCTCGGCTGTACTCACCAGCCATGGATCGTTTGATGCCTTTGTAAATGGTTGCTAGAGGCGAGCCGTCGTTTTCAAAAGGCTCTGCGCAATACACCACATTGATACCGGAGCTGGTGCAAAGGTATTCATAGTGGGCACTTTCGTCCGTGTTCTGAAAGCGTCCCCAACGACTGACGTCATAGACAAGAATCACCTGATACTGGGTATGTCCGGCCTGGACGTCGTCAAGCAATCTACGCAGAGCATCACGGCCGCCGATATCTAGGCCACTTTTCCCATCGTCTTGGTAAGTTTTGACGATTTTCATGCCGTGGCTCATGGCGTAAGCATGGATGGCTGCTGATTGGTTTTCCGTGGAGTAGCGTTGGTGATCAGTAGACATGCGAACGTACTCCGCAGCTGGCACCAAGCTGTCAGAGCAGTCAGTTGAATCTGTTCGCATGGACGGAGAGGGCAAGTAGGCCTCCTCTAGGCCAGAGAAGGCTGGCCCATTCGATTCAGCTTAGCGATGCGTTGTGACGAGATGGTGACGAGTCTTGGGGTCTGGCTGATGCGCGGGTATCTCTACTGGCCGTGCACCGTTTCAGTGAGCCGAGTAGGCTTTTCTCATCTATTTTGTGAGCCAACATCGACTGAAGGCTTTGGTAAAAATATTGATTTATAAAATCTATCGATATTAATAATTTAATAGCTGTTTGTATCTAGCTCTTAAGTGTTTGATTTTATTAATTACTTTAATAATAAACTAAGGTCGTATTAACTATTGCCAATATTTCGCTTGTAACCCAAAAAAAAATGGGTAAGGTTTGAAGCGTTCCCTCCGACAGCCAGCCTGCATTCCAGCAAGAACCTAGGCCGACTCTAGAGGGGAGCTACAAACCCACCCATCCTCAAACGAAGTGATCATATCATGGGCGATAATGTAACCAACCACCGAGTGCGTGAATTGGAGCGAAAGGTAGCTGGCCTGCAAACACAGGTTCAGATTCTGCACTCCCTCCGAGACACTGATAACAAAAAGCGCGATCGTCAAATTCGCGATCTGGAAATCAACGCCGCTGTTAGCCGCGGTCTTCCCAAAAAAGAAGTGGCAAAAATCTTCAAGCTTTCTCCAGGCCGAGTCAGCCAGCTGACTAGCCGTTCAGCCTAACGAAAGGCTAAGCCTGCGTCCTTAAGCGAACGGCGAGGATCCCCTCGCCGTTTCGTTTCTCAAGCGATACGTTCTACCTGCCTTCCGCTTTCTTCATGAGGCTGAGAAAGCTAGCACTGTGCCTTAGAGGAACGCCTTGAAAAAAGTCCTTGGGAAGTGACTTTAACCTAGGCATGCTTGAGTCTCATCCTCAGTATCAAATCATGAATTTCGAAAATCTTCCCTCCAACTTATCCTCACAACTTCAAAATCTCACCAGCGGTACCATTCTCCTCACTCCAGATAGGCTGAAATCCCGGCACTTCTCGATTTTAGGTTATCGAGCCGACGCTCTGTATGTCGAGACCCAGGGTGGGACTGAAATGAGGCTTCCTTTGCAGGCGTTCGTGAGGACGCTGCGTCACATGTACGAATCGGGCTCCAGTGCATATCGTCCTTCGCTCATACGCTCAAGCAATCTTGAGCCTCCGCTAGGTGGCCTCTGCGACATATCCCGAGGTGCGAATGGCGAGACGCGCTGGATCACATACATTTTACCGGTTCTCCAGCACTTGCGCTGGGTCCACGTCAATGGCGCCCAACGACCAAACACTGCATGGCTAGCATCGCCAGCCTGAGTCTTACTCGAGGGCAAAAACCACCGTTGATGAAAACCATGCTCGAAAAACTACGTCTGTTCGGAGAGCGCATTTATTCTGTGACTCCAGTAGGTTTTTCTCATCTTTTCTGTGAATCCCAGGCTCGGTGCTCACAGATAAGATGATTTTTCACCCGCGTTTACTGAGCATCACGAATCATCTATTTTGTGAACCTACATCTGTGATGTTCCCACCATAACCGGGAACATCCAGAACTAACGCATCACGTCCCACAAAAAAGCCAACGCCTTCGCGCGTTGGCTTTTTTGCATCTGGCGATAACGCGCCTTCATTTATACAAGATGGCCTGATGAATCTCCTGCAAGGCCATGATGCGCTGGGCGGCATTGAGCTTGATGGCTTCTTTTGGCATGCCGAACACCACGCACGTTGCCTCGTCCTGAGCCACAGTAGACGCGCCCGCGTCGAGCATTTCCTTGAGGCCGCGAGCGCCGTCATCGCCCATGCCGGTCATGATGATGCCGGTTGCGTTCTTGCCGGCAAACCTGGCCACTGATCGAAACAGCACATCCACCGAGGGGCGATGGCGGTTGACCAGCGGCCCATCGATGACCTGGGCATGATAGTAAGCGCCGCTGCGGGTCACCATCAGGTGCTTGCCGCCGGGTGCGATCAACGCCAGGCCCGGCAGGATACGGTCATTGTTGCGTGCTTCACGCACTTCGATCTGGCACACACTGTTCAGGCGCTCGGCGAAGGATGCGGTGAATTTTTCCGGCATGTGCTGCACGATCACCATCCCTGGACACACCCTTGGCAAGGCCGTCAGCACGGCCTCCAGCGCCTGGGTACCGCCGGTGGAAGTGCCAATGGCAACGATGCGTTCGGTGGTCTGGGCCATGGCCTGACCATTGGCTGCAGGCAGGATCGCATCTGCGCTGAGCTTGCCGGCCGGAGCCGATGGCGGGCTTGGCTTGGCGACGCGTTTACCCAGGTTTTTAACATTGGAGTTCGCTGCGGCACGGATCGCCGCCACCAGCTCGGCAGCCGACTCGATCAGGAAGTTTTTCAGCCCGGTGGTGGGTTTGGTGATGATTTCCACGGCGCCGGCCGACATTGCCTGCATCGAAGTTTCCGCGCCCTTCTGAGTCAATGAAGAACAGATCACCACAGGTGTTGGTCGCTCGCTCATGATTTTTTTCAAAAAGGTAATGCCGTCCATGCGCGGCATCTCGACATCCAGCACGATGACGTCCGGCCATTCCCGAGCAAGCTTATCCATGGCAAACAGGGGGTCGGAGGCTGCTCCCATGACGTGGATATCCGGGGTGTCATTTAGAATCGCCAGCAGTACCTGGCGCACCACGGCCGAGTCATCGACCAACAGCACGCTGATTTTTTTGGTAGGCATCTTTTTCGAGTGTTCCCATTGGTTGGTGCCGGACCCAAACGTTGCCGTTCCACAGGTCGAACAAAACAGTGCGATAGCCGGTACTGCCCATGTCCTGAGCCGTCAGGTGTAGATGATGACGCTCGGCCAAAGCCAGTGCGGCACGGATATTCAGGCTGGCAACATCCCGCGCCGGTAGTTGGCGGTGATGTTCGGGAAACATCTCGCCGCCGCCGAATAATTTGACCTGATAGTCCTGCGGCTTTGTGCCGTTGGCGCGTGCATGACGCAGCAGGAGCTCGAGCGCTTCATCACCATATTTGCCATCCAGCGGCTGATCCCCGCGATTACGCGCAGGCAGCATGAAGTGGCACATGCCGCCGATACGCCGTTGCGGATGCCAGAAGGTGATTGCCACACAGGACCCCAGCAAGGTGCGCAAGCGCGTCGGGCACGTCGCGAAGCTGACTTCCCCAGGCGCCAGCACCACTTCGGCGGCATCGGCAGGCTTTTTCATGGCTTGCGGTAAATCGACGGTGCCACCAGCTTCAGCGTGTCATTCACGCCGTTGAGGCTTTCGGAGTGGCTGATGATGAAGTAGCCGCCCGATTTAAGCTGCGGTAACAGTCGCGCGACCACTTGGCTCTTGGTCTGCTGGTCGAAATAGATCATTACATTGCGCAAGAAGATTACGTCGAATTCACCCAGGCCGGGCAAGGGTTCGTTCAGGTTAACCTGGACAAAATTGACCCGGTTGCGCAGGGTTTTGTCGATGAGGAAGGTGCCGTGCTGACGCCCTACCCCCTTGAGGCAGTATTTGACCAACAGCGGCTGGGGCAGATTGCTGGCGCGCTCCATGGGGTAATGACCGTTGCGTGCCTTGGCAAGTACCTGGGTGCTGATGTCGGAACCGATGATTTCCCAGGGCGTGGTGCCCAGGCCTTCGGCGAGCGTCATGGCCAGGCTGTAAGGTTCTTCGCCCGAGGAACTGGCCGCGCTCCACAACCGGAAGAGCTTGCCGGGTGCCGCGTTGGGCAGAACATGCTGACGCAGGAAGTCGAAGTGCTTGGGCTCGCGAAAAAAATAGGTTTCGTTGGTGGTCAACAGGTCCAACGCCACTTGCAGCTCGCCTTTGCGCTGATCGCTCATGATCAGCTTGAAGTAATCGCCGTAACTTTTGAGCTCATAGTGCTTGAGTCGTTTGGACAGCCGCCCGGCCACAAGCGCCTTCTTGGCCGGCGACAGGTTGATGCCTGCCGCACGGTATAACCAGGACTGAAACTGACCGAATTCGCGATCATCCAATGGTGAGGTATCTGGCATGATCAGGCCTCACCGCGGGTCGAGGTCGAGTGTCGGCGCTTGGCCAGCTTCGGCGAGACTGGACATCTCATCAATGGACAGCACCTTGTCCACCTCAAGCACGATGACGAATTTGCCCTCGACCTTGGCCATGCCGCTGATGAAATCCGCGCGGATCCGCGCTCCGAAGCTGGGCGGCGGCTCGATCTGTGCGGCAGGGATCTCCTGCACGGCGGACACGGTGTCGACCAGCAGCCCGATATCCTGCGGCTGACCATCTTCGCTGCTGGCTTCGATGATAATGACGCACGAGCGTCGCGTGATCTCGGAGTTCGGCCGGCCGAAACGCGCCGACAGGTCCACCACCGGCACCACCGCGCCGCGCAGGTTGATCACGCCGCGCACGAAGGCGGGCATCATCGGCACCACGGTCAGGCTGCCGTATTCGATAATCTCCTTGATCCCCAGAATGCCGATGGCGAACATTTCGCCACCGAGCATGAAGGTCAGGTACTGCGCGTCCTCGTCGACCGCGATGGCGGTCTGGCGGGTAGTCATCACTGCGCCCATCTCTCTACTCCCTGTGAGCCCGGATCAGTTCTGGCGATCAGAAACGGGTGAATTCCGATTCGTCCGGGGCACCTGCCGTGCTGTAGGCGAAAGCCTTGCGAGGGGCTTGTTGTACAGGACGTGGTGGCTGGCGGGTTGGCTTGCTGCCGGCGCCGTCCGCTGGGCTGCTTTGAATCGCGGCTTTGGTTGTTGAATCGAGTACGAAGAAGCTCATGGCCTGTTGCAGTTGCTCGGCCTGGCCGCTCATCTCTTCGGCGGTGGCGGCCAATTCTTCACTGCTCGATGCGTTCTGCTGAGTCACCTGATTGAGCTGAGTCATCGCGGTGTTGATCTGCGCGACGCCCGCGGCCTGTTCTTCGGACGCTGCACTGATTTCCTGCACCAGATCGGATGTCTTGTTGATTGAGGGCACCATTTCGTCGAGCAACTTGCCGGCTTTCTCGGCCATGTCCACGCTGCTGGAAGACAATTCACCGATTTCCTGGGCAGCCACCTGACTGCGTTCGGCCAGCTTGCGCACTTCGGCGGCGACCACGGCAAACCCCTTGCCGTGCTCACCCGCCCTGGCCGCCTCAATGGCCGCATTGAGCGCAAGCAGATTGGTCTGATAGGCGATGTCATCGATGATACTGATGCGCTGGGCGATTTTCTTCATCGCCACCACCGTTTGCTGGACCGATTCGCCACCCTCGGTGGCTTCCTTGGCGGCCTTGCTGGCCATGCCATCGGTGACCTTGGCGTTTTCGGTGTTCTGGTTGATGCTCGCGCTCATCTGCTCTACCGACGCGCTGGTTTCCTCGACGCTGGCGGCCTGTTCACTGGTCGCTTGACTCATCGATTGCGCGGTGGCGCTGACTTGCTCGGAGGCGCTGGCGAGGTTGTCTGCCGCATTGCGCACTTCGCCGATGATAGTTGCCAGCTTGCCGACCATGTTGCGCATGGCATTGAGCACCATGCCGGTTTCGTCCTTCGCGCCCTGCTCGATGCGAGCACTGAGATTGCCTTCGGCCAGTTGCTCGGCTGCCAGAGCTGCTTGTTTCAAGGGGCGGGAGATGATCCGCGCGATGAACAGCGCCAGGCCCAGACCGATCAACAAGGAGGCGACCAGCGCCACAATGATCGACAACCGTGAGCTTTCGAACAGCGCCGAGCCCTTGTCACCCGCAACTGTAGCGCCACCCTCATTGAGCTCGATCATTTTTTGCAGGCGGTCGGTCACTTCATCGAAATGCACCTTGGACTCACCTCTGAGCAACCCACGGGCTTCGCTTTCGCGGTTCTCACGGGAAAATTCGAGTAGTTGCTTGCTGGTTGCCAGGTAGGAGGACCAAGCCGTTTTGACGCTGGCCAGGAGCTGACGATCTTCCTCGTTCGAAAGCAATTGCTCGTAGGTCCCCATACGTGTTTCGAACTGCTGGCGAGCTTCGGCGGCTTCACGTTCGGCCAGCGCTTTGTCCGCGGCCACTTCAGAGGCGAGGTGGCGGTTTTCTTTCAAGCGGTAGTTCGCTGCGTAGAAACGCATGCCTGCCGCGGCACGCATCGATGGCATCCAGTTGCCCCTGATGTCTTGAGCCGCCTGATTGACCGCTCCGAGCTGAAGTACGGCGAAACCGCCCATCGCCCCACTGAGGGCCAGGACCACCAGGAATGAGCTGACCAACTTGGTGGAAATTTTAAGATCGTAAAACCATTTCATCGGGGAACCTCCATGGAACTGCAGATACTTCAGCGAACGACGACCAGTGGCGATTGAGCGGACTGAGCCGTGCGGGCTTCCATTTGTACGAGTTGGTTGAGCAAAGCCGGCACATCCAGGATCAGGGCTACCGCCCCGCTGCCCAATATGGTCGAGCCGCTGATGCCGCGCAGTGCGCCAAACAGCTTGCCCAAGGGTTTGATTACGGTCTGAAACTCACCGAGCAGGTCATCCACCACCAAGCCCGCCTTGTGCTCCGCGTAGCGAACCACTACGACGTTCTGACGGCGGGCCGCGGGACCCTCGTGGCTGAAATGGTCACGCAGGTCCACCAGCGGCAACACTTCACCGCGCAGGTCCAGGTAACCCTGTTCGCGGCTGGATTGGCGCTGAGGCTCATCCAGTTCGATGCATTCCTGCACCATGTCCAGCGGAATCACGTAAGTGGCGTGGTCGATCCCCACCAGGAAGCCATTGATGATCGCCAGTGTCAGCGGCAAGCGAATACGTACCACGGTGCCCTGCCCGGGACGGCTGTCCAGGTCGACCGTCCCGCGCAACAAGGTAATGTTGCGCTTGACCACGTCCATGCCCACGCCACGCCCGGAAAGGCTGGTAACGGCTTCGGCGGTGGAGAAGCCCGCTTCGAAGATCAGGTTGTAGATTTCCTGGTCGGTGAGCACCGCGCCGCTGGGGACGAGCCCGCGCTCTTGAGCCTTTTCAAGGATACGTTCGCGGTTCAGGCCAGCCCCATCGTCGGCGATCTCAATCACGATGCTGCCCGAGTCGTGATACGCGTTAAGGCTCAGGTGGCCCTTGGCCGATTTGCCGGCGGCACGGCGGGCGTCGGCGCTTTCGATTCCGTGGTCCATGGCGTTGCGCAGCAGGTGCATCAGCGGATCGCCGATCTTCTCGACGACGGTCTTGTCCAGCTCGGTCTCGGCGCCGCTGATGAGCAGGTCGATGTCCTTGCCCAATTCCTGGCTGACGTCGCGCACCACGCGGCGAAACCGGTTGAACGTGTCGCCAATCGGGATCATGCGCAGGTGCAGCGCACCATCAAGGATCTCTTCCACCAGCCCGGATACTGTCGAGGTGGCTTCCTGCAAGGGATCGTTTTGACAGGAACGGGCCAGTAGACTCGCGCCGGCGCTGGCGATCACCAGCTCACCCACCAGGTTGATCAACTCGTCGAGCTTGTCGGCGTTGACCCGCACATAACTGCCATCTCGTGTTTTTGGTTCGGTGGCCACCGGCAAGCGTTGCGGTGATGCGCTCAGAGTGCCCTGCTCCGGCTGCGCGGGCATTTCGGTGCGCACAGCCATAGGGCTGTCACGCATTTCGTCGATGGCACTGATGTGCACTTCGCAGTCATCGCGCACAAAGTCGAACACTTCGTTGAGGGCGGCGTGGCTGGCGGTTGAGCGCAGCTCAATTTCAAAGCCCAGATAACAGCTTTCCGGGTCCCAGCTGTCCATCGCCGGAATGCGGTCGGTCAGCGTAACTACCTGCGTGATCTGCCCCAAGGTTTCGAGATAGCGCAGGAACGATAGCGGGTCCATGCCATTGCGAAATACATCCGCGCCAAAGCGCAGGGACAGATGCCATAGCGTTTCGGTAGCCGCGTCTGTGTCGGCTGCGGTCGTTTCGATGATTTCGCTCGGCGTGTCAGGTGTTTGATAGGCACTCAGCGTCGCACGCAGTGTGGCTTCCCGCTCCAGCGCGGATGGGTCGAGTACCTCGCCCCGGTTGGCGACGACCTCGATCAGCTCGAGCATATGGTCACCGCACTTGAGCAGTACGGCGATCAGCCCCGCGTCCACAGCCACTTCGCCATCGCGAATACGGTCAAGTACATCCTCGACGATGTGCGTAAAGCTCACAATGGGCGACAGACCGAACAGGCCGGCGGAGCCTTTGATGGTATGTGCGGCGCGAAAAATCGCGCCGATGGCATCCTGGTCGCCGGGCTCGTTTTCCAGTTGCAGCAAGGATTGCTCCATGGCTTGCAACAGCTCACGCGCCTCCACGATGAATGTCTGCAGTGCCTGATCGAGATTGATCACTTGGACTTTCCTTGTCGACAATGAACGCTGGCGGCGCTGGCTAAGAGGCGGCGCTGCCACATAGTTGAAACGTTTGCATGACCGCTTGGCTCTTGCCGACCACGCTCAATGCGGTGCCGTTGATGCCTGCTTCACGCTGCAGCACTGCGAGCAGCTGCAGGCCGGCGCCGTCCATTTCCGTGACCTCTGACAGGTCCAGCTCAAGACGCGACGCCGCGCCCACTTGCGGCAACAGGGCGGCCGCCAGCTCGGCGACGGTGTAGATCGTCAGTTCGCCTTCAATGCCCACCCGGGCCGTGTCGTCGGCGGTTTCGCAGGTAATCGCCATAGAAGCCTCCTGGATGCCGAATATCAGGGCAGGATCAATTTAGAGACCGCCGACAGCATCTGCGCCGGCTGGAATGGCTTGACCACCCATGCCTTGGCGCCCGCTGCCTGGCCTTCAGCTTTCTTGGATTCCTGCGACTCGGTGGTCAGCATGATGATGGGCGTGAATTTATAGTTGGCCATTTTCTTGACCTCTTTCACGAACGTGATGCCGTCCATATTGGGCATGTTCACGTCGCTGATGATCAGGTGCACCTTCTGCCCGTTGAGCTTGCTCAGTGCATCCTTGCCGTCGCTCGCCTCGATCACGTCGTAACCGGCGCTCTTCAAGGCAATGCCCACCACTTGGCGCACGCTGCTGGAGTCGTCGACCACTAATACATTCTTCGCCATTTTGTGCTCCCTAAAAGAAGGTTATGTCCTGTGAGTCCTTTTGCGCGGCCGCTGTGCCATGGTGCGTGCGCCGCTGTTCGTCCGTGGCGTAGGTCGACTCCATGCTCGCCAGCCACTGACGGGCGTCTACGGTCACTGGCTGATCCGGCGATTGGTTGGCCTGGAGCAGGTGATCGTGCAGGGCGTTCATGTTGTCGCGCACGTGGCTTAGAATTTGGCTGACGCGGTCCTGGAATTGCAGATTCACCAGTACATCGGTCA
The DNA here is from genome assembly GCF_034043515.1 of Pseudomonas sp. MUP55. Lineage (NCBI taxonomy): Bacteria > Pseudomonadati > Pseudomonadota > Gammaproteobacteria > Pseudomonadales > Pseudomonadaceae > Pseudomonas > Pseudomonas sp. MUP55. Next base: position 42,395 of record NZ_CP138214.1, read on the forward strand.
TCTCGTCACGAATGCCGTAGCTTTCCTGCTTGAGCAGATCTGCCGACTCGGCCAGACGCCCGGTGATGTTCTGAAAACGGGCGAGTACGTTCTGGATGCTCTGCTCGGACGCGCCGACGGAATGGCTGTCCTGATCCGCGCTGCTCGATGCAGCCTGTACCAATTGGGTGATCGCATTGTTGATAATGTCGACCTTGGCTGACATCTGCTGGCCGGTCTCGCTCGACTTGCTCGACAAGCTGCGTACGGCATCGGCGACCACGGCGAAGCCACGCCCTGCTTCGCCGGCGCGGGCGGCTTCGATGGCAGCATTGAGCGCCAGCAGGTTTGTTTGCGCGGCGATAGCGGCGACGTCGGCGGCCATGGTCCGCAGCTCGCCGGTGTAGGCGGTAAGGCTGCGCACTTGGGTCAGCGTCTGGTCGCGGCTGGTTTGAGTGGCCTTGAGCGAGTTGATCACTTGGCTCAGCTCGCTGTCGCTGCTCGCCAGCACCTTGAGTGCACCGTCGGCGGCTTGCCCGTCCAATTCGCCAGCAGCCTGTTGCGAGGCCTGCACAGTTTCCTGCAACCGCGCCGCGATCCCGGTGAAGCGGTTGGCCAGGCTCACGATCGCTTCTTCAGTCTGCTGGCGCGAGCTCTCAACCTGTTTGGCCCAAATCGGCATGGCGCCCAGCAATACTTCGTCCAGCTTCGCCCGCGAGGCCGTGCCGAGGTTCGCTGCGTGCGAGTCCGCCTGGTTCATCAAGGTGTCTGATACAGCGCGCATCACGGCATCCCGGTGCGAACGCGTGCTCCAGACGCATGCGCCGAGGCCGATCAGCAAGAGTGCCGCGCAGGCGGCCAGGTCAGCTTGGGACGTTGATTGCAGCAATACCCAGATGACGGCGGGTACCACAGGGATGAGAGCGAACCAACGAAAGCGCGGTTGAGCGGGATGGTGAATACGACTGGATGGGCGCGAGGTCATGAGTTCGATCCTTGAACATTGTTGCGGATATAAACAACATAGGAGTTATCTGCCTTGTGCGCCGCATCTTTAGGCCTGTACGGGCGCCTTCCGTCTGGTTTGTGACAGGCATATTTACGGGCAGATTGGATCAAGTGAGAAGAGGCAGGACTCGCGTGGTCGATGCTTCAGCCACTCGACTTCTGAAACGTCGTTCATGAGTATGGGCAAGTCGCTTTTGGCTGATTACGGCCCTATTTTGAGCTCAACCCTTCGGGACACCGACCATAAAAAAGGCCGACGCAAAGCGTGGCCTTTTTTTACTCGATGCTTGATGAGTTTTTAAATGCTCCACGTGGAACACTGTCGGTTCAACCCGTGGCGGTCGACGCGACGCTTTCCAGTCGATATCCGTACCCGTAGATCGTCAGCAGCTGCCAACCCCTGTCGGCTGTCAGCCCCAGTTTGTTGCGCAGTCGGTAGATATGCGTGTCCAACGGCCGCGATGACAGCATCTCTTCATGCGTCCAAAACCGTTCATATAGGTATTCGCGAGAAAGCGGCCGGGCCAAGTTAGCGAATAGACAGCTGGCCAGCCTGTACTCCCGCTCGGTCAGGTTGATGGGTTTGCCTGCGCGGGTGACGGTCAGCTCCGCGTCATCGAAGGTCAGGTCGTTAAAGCTCTGTAGTTCGCTGGTAGAAGATTTTTGCAGGCCATGACGCCGCAGAACCGCGCTGACACGCGCTTTGAGTTCGTTAGGACGAAAGGGTTTGCTGACGTAGTCATCCGCCCCACTGTTGAGTGCCATGACGATATCGCTCTCGGCATCGCGGCTGGTGAGCATGATCACGGCAGGCGGTGATTCCATGTGCTCACGGGTCCAGCGCAACAACGCAATTCCGGTGATATCCGGAAGTTGCCAGTCGAGGATCAACAGGTCGAAAGTTTCACGGCGCAGTTGGCGCAGCAGGTCTTCTCCGCGCTCGAAGCAATGCAGGGACCAGGGCTGATCCGGGGTGCTGGGGATTTGTCGCAGTGTCTGTTCCACCCGCCTCAATTCAGCGGGCTCGTCATCCAGTATTGCGACACGCATGAGTGGGTCCTTCCTGAAAAAAACGGCAGCTTAATCAGAGGCACACCGTGCAAGCACTAATAACAGCCTCTGAATCTGAATAATTATGCTGGGATACAACGAGGTTCGAATCTCTCGGTACGCTGATGTCAAAGGCCAGTAACCTGTCGATACTGCTCGGTCCCCTAGGGTAAAGATACCGGCTCCCGCCTATGAGGAAAAGGATCAAGGTACGGTATTGTGGACCGCTTGGACCTGCAGTAAGACCCAAATAAGCTTCACGGGTTGCAACACCTCTGATGCGTTTCATCGTGGCCACCTGGAGGGAGACCGGGGCTTATGACACTTTCATCTGACGATCATTGCGGCTATTTCAGGCCTGTGGCGGTGGCGCTGTGAAACTATGGGGCGAGGCTGAAAAGCGCCAGCCCACCCGCGCGCAGCTGCTGTTTCACGGGCTGGTACGGGAATGGCTGTTGATCGGCCTGGTTTTGTTGCCCTTCACTGCGTACTTGTCCTTGAGCCCAGGCCTGGCCCTGAATAACCCGCTCTACGACAGCCTGCGTCAGTTGGCACCGTTACCCGTAGATCCACGCATCGTGCTGGTGACTATTGACGCGCCAAGCCTGGAAGAACTCGGCCCATGGCCTTGGCCGCGCAGTGTGCATGCAGACTTGATCGAACGCCTGAGCGCCGCCCAGCCTGCTGGCATTTTGTTCGATGTGCTCTTCAGTGAGCCCGGCGACGGCGTAGGTGATCAACGCTTGGCCGATGCGGTGTGCAAGGCAGGCAATGTAGTGCTGCCCATCGTGACTGATAGCAGAGAACGGTTCAGGCAGACTGGGGAGCCATTGTCGCCCTTGCTCAGGTGCGCCAGGGGCATTGGGCATATCAACGTCGAATCGGATGACGATGGTGTCGTGCGCAGCCTCTATCTGCGTGAAGGCCCACCGGGAAGCACACTGCCGCAATTGGCCTGGCTGGCGTTCACGTTGAACGGGCAAACGTCGGGAATGCCGGGAATGCCTCAAGAGCCCCGAAGTCAGCAATGGCATCAGGAGCATGAAATTCGCGTCCCGTTCACCTCTGCGGATGAACGCTTCCCCAGCGTGTCCTACGCCAGCGTACTGCGTGGCGAGGTGTCTCCCGAATGGCTGCGCGGTCGCCTGATTCTGGTCGGCGCCACGGCCTACGGAATGGGCGAAAGTTTCGTTACGCCGCTCTCCTCTACCGGCTCGACGGCGGGTGTGGAGATCCAGGCCAATGTGCTTAATGGCCTGCTGCAGGGGCGCAGCATTGTCGACCTGCCGGGTTGGCTGGCGGCGCTGATGGCGACGTCCCTGGTGGCAGTGCTGCTGGGCCTGCTGCTGTATCGCCCGCGTTATGCGTTATGGATGACGCTTGGCGGCATGGCTGCATCGTTACTGATTTCATGGGTGCTGCTGAACCTTGGGCACTGGTGGTCACCGGCGGCGTGTCTGATTGGGCTATTGCTCAGCTATCTGATATGGAACTGGCGGCGCTTGAGTGTGATCCTCGCCTACTTCGGCTGGGAACTGGCTCGGCTGGATAACGAACCCAAAGTCTTGCCAGAGCGCCGCCGTGCACCGGCAAGCAAAGGTGATGTGCTCCAAGGGCGCATCTTCGCCCTGGAGCAAGCAGTCAGCCGCACGCGCGATACCCGGCGCTTTATGGCCGATGGCTTGGAATGCCTGCCGGTAGCGACGCTGATCACAGATCCACAGGGCAGCATCCTGTTGGCCAATCGCGTTGCACGTGACGTTTTCGGTAATGACCTGGTCAGTGAAAACCTCATCGAACAACTCGCCGACCTGGGTTATCCGCCGCTCAATGACGGCGTTCGCCCCGCCCTTTCGGAGATGGAATTAGTCGAGTTCCGTGACATACACCAGCGCAGCCTGCGGATGGAGCTGGCGCCCTTGCTGCCGGCGGAAGGTGATTTCGCGCTCGGTTGGCTGCTGAGCCTCACCGATTTGAGCAAGGAACGTGAAGCCCAGCAGCATCGCGAGACCATGCTGCGGTTCCTGTCTCATGACTTGCGTGCGCCGCACTCGGCAATCCTTGCACTGTTGGATGTGCATGGCAGCGAATCACCGGTCTTTGCTCAGATCGAGCAACAGGTCCGCCGTGCCTTGGGCCTCACCGAGTCCTTCGTGCAACTGGCCAAAGCCGAGGCTGACGGCTACCAATTCCAGCCCACCTTGTTCGCCATGCTCGTGATGGATGCTTTCGATCAAGTGGCGGTCATCGCCCAGCTCAAGGGCATCCATCTGGTTCACGACCTGGATGAGGCAGACGAAGGCATGGTCTACGCCGATCAATCGTTGCTCACCCGTGCGCTGTTCAACGTGCTGGAAAACGCGATCAAATATTCTCCGTCCCACACAACCGTCACGTTAAGCCACGGCAGTGCACAGGGTTGGTTGGAGTGCCGCATCAGCGACCAGGGGCCGGGGATTGCGCCCGCCGATTTGCCGGAGCTGTTCAACCAATATCGGCGCTTCGATTCGGCCCAAGGCAGTGACGGACTAGGGTTGGGCCTGACGATGGTGAAGGCCGTTGTGGAACGCCACGGCGGGCATATCACGTGTGAAAGCCAGCTGGCTGTGGGCTCGACATTCATCCTGCAGCTGCCACAACTGGAAGACTGACAAGCGAGCTTTTCGCTGTGCATAAAAAACCGGTCACAAGGACCGGTTTTTTAACGAAAGAAAAACTTATGCACGTTTTTCCTGATTTTATCAGCTTCAGAAATATGTAGGTAAATCAGCAATTTATAAGCGTAAAGTGCTGATTCGCCAACAAACCGCACACAGGTTATCCACAGATGATCAAACCGCTGGTGTTTCGACCACTACAGGCTCTGGCGGCAAGGAACCCATGGCCCGTTGCTGCGCTTCATTCCATGCAGCGGCGCGGTCATTCAATGCGGCAATGGCACGTGGGCCTTCGCCTTCTGCATACATCGGCTCGCCGATCACCACGGTAATGGTGCCTGCACGTTTGGCCCAGCCGGTCTTGGGCCAGAACTTGCCGGCGTTATGGGCAATCGGCAACACCGGCAGGTTGGCGTTGACCGCCAATGCAGTACCACCGCGCGAGAACTTGCCTACGGTGCCGAAAGGTACGCGGGTACCTTCCGGGAAGATCAGCACCCAAACGCCATCCTTGAGCAGCTCGTCGCCCTTCTTTGCCACATGCTTGAGCGCCGCCTTGGGGTTGTCACGGTCGATCGCAATCGGACGCAGCATAGCCATCGCCCAGCCAAAGAACGGCACGTACAGCAGCTCACGCTTGAGCACCTGGCTCAGGGGCGAGAAGTACGCCGAAAGAAAGAACGTTTCCCAGGTGCTCTGGTGGTTCGACAGAATCACACAGGGCTGGTCCGGGACGTTTTCGGCGCCCTTGATCTCGAAACGGATGTTCAGGAATACCTTGGACAGCCACAACGCGCAGCGGCACCAATACACATTGATGAAGCGATAGCGCGCCTTGAACGGCAGGAAAGGTGCAATAAAAAAGCTCAGGGTGCACCAGAGAAACGAACTGGTGCCCAGCAGCAGGTAAAAGAAAAAGGTTCTGATGGCCTGCAAGATCGACATGGCGGCATTTACCGTTGCGGGACACGGCCCGCCTGTTAAAAGCGCACTCCCGAACAATCCTTGGTCAGGAAGTCGAGGGCGGCTAGTTGTTGATAAGTTCTGCGGCAACCGCCGCCAGATCGTCAAAAATCAAAGTGCCTACCGGCAGGTTTTTCGCCTGGGTCTTTTCGCCTTTCCCGGTCTTTACCAAAACTGGCTGAGAGTCGACGGCCTTGGCCGCCTCCAGGTCACCGAGACTGTCCCCGACGAACCATATCCCAGCCAAGGGCACCTTGTAATGTTCTGCAATAGTTTTCAACATGCCGGGCTTGGGTTTGCGGCAATCGCAGCCCTCATCCGGCCCGTGGGGGCAGTAAACCACCAGCCCCACCTCGCCGCCCTGCTCCGCCACCAGCGTGCGCAAGCGCGCGTGCATGGCGTCCAGGGTAGCGATGTCGTAATAACCGCGGGCGATGCCGGACTGGTTAGTGGCAATTGCCACGGTCCAGCCGGCTTTGCTCAACTGCGCGATGGCCTCGATCGATCCGGGCAATGGAATCCATTCCGCCACCGACTTGATGTAAGCGTCGGAGTCGTAATTGATCACCCCGTCCCGATCGAGAATCAGCAGTTTCAACATGATCAGCCCAGTACGGAAATGTCAGCGATATTGATGAACAACCCACGCAGACGCGCCAGCATGGCGTAGCGGTTTTTCCGCACGCCGGCATCCTCGGCATTGATCATTACCGCTTCGAAGAACGCATCCACCGGCTCACGCAGCGACGCCAGGCGCGCCAACGCTTGCGCGTAGTCACGCTCGGCGATCAGCGGCTTAACGGCGTTTTCGGCCTTGGCGATGGCCGAGTTCAGCGAGAACTCCTTGGCGTCGGCAAACAGGCCTGGATCGACTTCGACAGTGCCGAGGTTGTCGGCCTTGCTCAGCAGGTTCGATACGCGCTTGTTCACGGCGGCCAATGCATCGGCTTCCGGCAGTTTGCGGAAGGCCTGTACGGCTTGTACGCGTTGGTCGAAATCCAGCGCCGAACCCGGTTGCAGCGCACGAACCGACAGGTAGACGGAAACGTCCACGCCTTCGTCTTCGTAACGCGCACGCAGGCGGTCGAACACGAACTCCAGCACTTGCTCGGGCAGGCCGGCTTGCTTGACCTTGCTGCCGAACTGGCCGACCGCGAACACCACGGCCTGGGTCAGGTCGAGGTCCAGCTTCTTGTCGATCAGGATGCGCAGCACGCCCAAGGCCGCACGGCGCAGGGCATACGGGTCTTTGCTGCCGGTGGGCAGCATGCCGATACCGAAGATACCTACCAGCGTGTCCAGCTTGTCGGCGATGGCGACGGCCGCACCGGTCAGGGTGCCTGGCAGTTCGGCACCGGCGCCACGTGGCATGTACTGCTCGTTCAGCGCCAGGGCCACATCGTTCGGCTCGCCGTCGTTGAGGGCGTAGTAGTAACCGGCCACGCCTTGCATCTCAGGGAACTCGCCAACCATCTCGGTGGCCAGGTCGCACTTGGACAGCAGGCCCGCACGGGCAGCCCAGGCAGCGTCGCCGCCAATGCGTGGCGCAATGTAGGCCGCCAGCTTGGAAACGCGCACGGCCTTGTCGTAGACGCTGCCGAGTTTTTCCTGGAACACCACGTTTTGCAGGCGCAGGTTGAAGTCTTCGAGCTTCTGCTTCTTGTCTTGCTTGAAGAAGAACTCGGCGTCGGTCAGGCGCGGACGCACGACTTTCTCGTTACCCGCGATGATCTGCTGCGGGTCCTTGCTTTCGATGTTGGCCACGGTGATAAAGCGCGGCAGCAGCTTGCCGTCCACGTCCAGCAGGCAGAAGTACTTCTGGTTGTCCTGCATGGTGGTGATCAGCGCTTCCTGCGGCACATCCAGGAAGCGCTCTTCGAACGAGCACACCAGCGGCACAGGCCATTCAACCAGGGCAGTCACTTCGTCAAGCAGGCTTGGCGGCACGATGGCGGTGCCTTCCTGCAGGCGGGCCAGCTCTTCGGTGCGCTTGCTGATCAGCTCGCGACGCTCATTGGCATCGGCCAGAACATAGGCGGCGCGCAGGTCATTGAGGTAGTTGGCCGGCGAGGTGATGCGCACGCTCTCTGGATGGTGGAAGCGGTGACCACGGGAATCGCGGCCGGCCTTTTGAGCGAGGATGGTGCAATCGATGACTTGGTCACCGAGCAGCATCACCAGCCATTGGGTCGGACGTACGAACTCTTCCTTGCGTGCACCCCAGCGCATGCGCTTGGGGATCGGCAGGTCGTTCAGGGAATCTTCGACGATGGTCGGCAGCAGGCTGGCCGTTGGCTTGCCGGGAATGACCTGGCTGAAACGCAGTTTCGGGCCGCTCTGGTCAATTTCGCTCAGCTCGACGCCGCACTTCTTGGCGAAGCCCAGTGCCGCTTGAGTGGGATTGCCTTCGGCGTCGAACGCGGCCTGACGCGGCGGGCCGTCGAGGTTGATGTTGCGGTCCGGCTGCTGGGTTTCCAGCGCGGTGAGCAATACCGCCAGGCGGCGCGGCGCGGCGTAGACCTTCTTCGCGGCGAACTTCAGGCCGGCGCTCTGCAGGCCTTTTTCGATACCGGCCAGGAAGGCATCGGCCAGGGTGTTCAGTGCCTTGGGTGGCAGCTCTTCGGTGCCCAGTTCAACCAGGAAATCTTGAGCACTCATTGTGCAGCCTCCAGCTTAGCCAACACTTCATCACGCAAATCCGGGGTTGCCATCGGGAAGCCCAGCTTGGCGCGAGCCAGCAGGTAGGCTTGGGCGACGGAACGCGCCAAGGTGCGTACACGCAGGATGTATTGCTGGCGCGCGGTCACCGAGATAGCACGGCGCGCATCCAGCAGGTTGAAGGTATGGGAGGCCTTCAACACCATTTCATAGCTCGGCAACGGCAGCGGCTGGTCGAGTTCGATCAGGCGCTTGGCTTCGCTTTCATAGAAGTCGAACAGTTCGAACAGCTTGTCGACGTTGGCGTGTTCGAAGTTGTAGGTCGACTGCTCCACTTCGTTCTGGTGGAACACGTCGCCGTAGGTGACTTTGCCGAACGGGCCGTCAGCCCACACCAGGTCGTAGACCGAGTCCACGCCCTGCAGGTACATGGCCAGGCGCTCCAGGCCGTAGGTGATTTCGCCGGTCACCGGGTAGCATTCGATGCCGCCCGCTTGCTGGAAGTAAGTGAACTGCGTCACTTCCATGCCATTGAGCCAGACTTCCCAGCCCAGGCCCCAGGCGCCAAGGGTCGGCGATTCCCAGTTGTCTTCGACGAAACGGATGTCGTGGACCAGCGGGTCCAGGCCGACATGTTTCAACGAGCCCAGGTACAGTTCCTGGAAGTTGTCCGGGTTGGGCTTCAATACCACCTGGAACTGGTAGTAGTGCTGCAGACGGTTCGGGTTCTCGCCGTAGCGGCCGTCAGTCGGGCGACGACTGGGCTGCACATAAGCGGCGTTCCAGGTCTCCGGGCCGATGGCCCGCAGGAATGTAGCGGTGTGGAAAGTGCCGGCGCCTACTTCCATATCGTAGGGCTGAAGTACCACACAACCTTGCTCGGCCCAGTATTGCTGGAGGGCGAGGATCAAGTCTTGGAAGGTACGCACGGCTGGCGTAGGCTGGCTCACGAAATTCACCTGTTACTTGGGCTGCGATTTAAAGAGCGGGAGTATACCCGATTCGGCCCCGCCACCACTCCCTGGAGCCTTATGCCACGCTGCTTTTGGTGTTCTGAAGATCCGCTGTACATGGCTTATCACGATCAGGAGTGGGGAACGCCGCTGCGCGATGCGCAGGGTTTGTTCGAGTTGCTTTTGCTCGAAGGGTTCCAGGCGGGCTTGTCCTGGATCACCGTTTTACGCAAACGCGAGTATTATCGAAAGGTCCTGTTCGGCTTTGATGCGCAGCGCCTGGCGAAGCTGACCGACGCTGAAATCGAAGCGCTGATGCAGGACCCAGGCATTGTGCGAAACCGCCTGAAGCTCAACGCCACACGCCGCAATGCCGCAGCCTGGCTGGCGCTGGAGGACCCTGTGGCTCTGCTCTGGTCGTTTGTCGGCGGCGTGCCCAAGGTCAATCACTTCAAGGATCGCAGCGAAGTGCCGGCGATTACCCCCGAGGCGCAGGCCATGAGCAAGGCCTTGAAAAAGGCCGGCTTCACCTTTGTCGGGCCGACCATCTGCTACGCGTTCATGCAGGCTTCGGGCATGGTCATGGACCACACTCAGGACTGCGACCGTTACGCGGACTTGGTCAACGCCGGTTAGAATGCGCGCTTTGCGCACCACACACGATCAGGAGTGACCTGTGGAAAAGTTTAAAGGCGCCTTGCTGGTAGGCGCTCTTCGGTTGTTTGCCCTGCTGCCCTGGCGCGCCGTACAAGCCGTCGGCACGGCCATCGGCTGGATCATGTGGAAAACCCCCAACCGCTCCCGTGACACGGTACGGATCAACCTTTCCAAATGCTTCCCGGACATGGACCCGACCGAGCGCGAGCGCCTGGTGGGACGCAGTCTGATGGACATCGGCAAGTCATTGACCGAAAGCGCCTGCGCGTGGATCTGGCCGGCCCAGCGCTCCATCGACCTGGTGCGTGAAGTCGAGGGCCTGGAAGTGCTGCACGAGGCCTTGGCGTCGGGCAAAGGCGTGGTGGGCATCACCAGCCATCTGGGCAACTGGGAAGTGCTGAACCACTTCTATTGCAGCCAGTGCAAACCGATCATTTTCTACCGCCCGCCCAAGCTCAAGGCGGTCGATGAATTGCTGCGCAAGCAACGCGTGCAACTGGGTAACCGCGTGGCGGCTTCCACCAAGGAAGGCATTCTCAGCGTGATCAAGGAAGTGCGCAAAGGCGGCCAGGTGGGCATCCCTGCCGACCCGGAGCCGGCTGAGTCCGCCGGGATTTTCGTGCCGTTCTTCGCCACGCAGGCACTGACCAGCAAGTTCGTGCCGAACATGCTTGCGGGCCACAAGGCAGTGGGCGTTTTCCTGCACGCCCTGCGATTGCCGGATGGCTCGGGCTACAAAGTGATCCTGGAAGCGGCCCCCGAAGACATGTACAGCACCGATACCGCCACGTCCTGCGCGGCGATGAGCAAGGTGGTGGAGCGCTATGTCGGCGCCTACCCGAGCCAGTACATGTGGAGCATGAAGCGCTTCAAGAAGCGCCCGCCGGGTGAAGAGCGCTGGTACTGATTCACACCTGACTCAAGACCACCACAAAACCAATGTGGGAGGGGGCTTGCCCCCGATGGCGGTAGCTCAGTCAACCATGCATTGACTGATCCACCGCTATCGGGAGCAAGCCCCCTCCCACATTTAAGTCCCGCATTAAGCCTGGCGATCGAGTTTCTTCAAGAACACCGTCATCTCTTTTTCGGCCTGTTTGTCGCCATGAGCCCGGGCCGCTTCAATGCCCTTTTCCCACGCCTGGCGCGCTGCTGCGGCATCTCCCAGCCCTTGCTGCGCCTTACCCAACAACTTCCAAGCCGCCGAATACTTCGGATCGAACTCGACACACTTGCGCAAATGCTCCGCCGCCCTGGCGTGGTCGTTCAGGTCCAGATAACCCTTGCCCAACCCGAAGCGCAGCAGCGAGTTGTCCACACCCTTGGCCAGCATTTTTTCCAGGGACTCCAGCATCGCGTCGCTCCTTGATCAGAAAAAGCTCAACCCCACGTGGAACAGCTTCTCCACATCGCGGATATGTTTCTTGTCCACCAGGAACAGGATCACATGGTCACCGGTGGCGATCACCGTGTCGTCGTGGGCAATGATCACTTCCTCATCGCGAATGATCGCGCCAATGGTGGTACCAGGTGGCAAGCCGATATCGCGGATGGCCTTGCCGATCACCTTGCTCGACTTCGAGTCGCCATGGGCGATCGCCTCGATGGCCTCCGCCGCGCCACGGCGCAGGGAGTGCACACTGACGATATCGCCACGGCGTACGTGTGCCAGCAACGTACCGATGGTCGCCAGTTGCGGGCTGATGGCGATGTCGATATCGCCGCCCTGGATCAAATCGACGTAGGCCGGGTTGTTGATGATGGTCATCACCTTCTTCGCCCCCAGCCGCTTGGCCAGCAGCGAGGACATGATGTTGGCCTCGTCATCGTTGGTCAGCGCCAGGAAGATGTCCGCGTCGGCGATGTTTTCTTCCATCAGCAGGTCGCGGTCCGAGGCGCTGCCCTGCAGCACCACGGTGCTGTCGAGCGTGTCTGAAAGATGCCGGCAGCGTGTGGGGCTCATCTCGATGATCTTCACCTGGTAGCGGCTTTCGATCGCCTCCGCCAGACGCTCGCCAATCTGCCCGCCGCCGGCGATGACGATGCGCTTATACGTCTCGTCGAGCCGGCGCATTTCGCTCATCACGGCACGAATATTCGCCTTGGCCGCGATGAAAAACACTTCGTCATCGGCTTCGATCACGGTGTCGCCCTGGGGCAGGATCGGCCGGTCACGCCGGAAAATCGCCGCGACGCGGGTTTCCACATTCGGCATGTGTTCGCGCAGTTGGCGCAATTGCTGGCCCACCAGCGGCCCGCCGTAGTAGGCCTTTACCGCGACCAGTTGCGCCTTGCCTTCGGCAAAGTCGATTACCTGCAAGGCACCCGGGATTTCGATCAGGCGCTTGATGTAGTGAGTGACCACCTGTTCCGGGCTGATCAGCACGTCCACCGGAATCGCGTCATTGTCGAACAGGCCGGCGCGGGTCAGGTAGGCCGCTTCGCGGACGCGGGCGATCTTGGTCGGAGTGTGGAACAGCGTGTGGGCGACCTGGCAGGCGACCATATTGGTCTCGTCGCTGTTGGTGACCGCGACGAGCATGTCGGCATCGTCGGCGCCGGCTTGACGCAGCACGGTCGGGAACGACGCACGACCTTGCACCGTGCGGATGTCCAGGCGGTCGCCCAGGTTGCGCAGGCGCTCGCTGTCGGTGTCGACCACGGTGATGTCGTTGGCTTCACTGGCCAAATGCTCGGCCAGCGTGCCACCGACCTGCCCTGCCCCGAGGATGATGATTTTCATCCGGTCACTCCCTTAAAACCATTCAGCCGCGTGCGGCGGCGATCTTGATCAGTTTGGCGTAGTAGAAGCCGTCGTGCCCGCCTTCCTGCGCGAGCAATTGGCGGCCGTGGGGCTGCTTGAGGCCGGCGGTGGTCGCAAGGTCCAGTTCCCGAGCGCCGCTGGTGCGGGCAAGGAAGGCTTCGATGACCTCGGTGTTCTCGGTGGGCAAGGTGGAACAGGTGGCGTACAGCAGCACGCCACCGACTTCCAGGGTTGGCCACAGCGCGTCGAGCAGTTCGCCTTGCAGCACGGCCAGGGCGGCGATGTCGTCGGCTTGGCGGGTCAGTTTGATATCCGGATGGCGACGGATCACGCCGGTTGCCGAGCACGGCGCGTCCAGCAGGATGCGCTGGAACGGTTTGCCGTCCCACCAAGTGGCGGTGTCACGGCCGTCGGCGGCGATCAGGTCGGCGCTCAATCCCAGGCGTGCGAGGTTTTCCCGCACGCGCACCAGGCGTTTGGCTTCCAGGTCGACGGCCACTACACCTGCCAGGTCTTTTTCGACTTCCAGGATGTGACAGGTCTTACCGCCAGGGGCGCAGCAGGCGTCCAATACGCGTTGACCGGGCGCCAGGTCGAGCAGGTCGGCGGCCAATTGCGCGGCTTCGTCCTGCACGCTGATCCAGCCGTCGGCAAAGCCCGGCAGGCTGCGCACGTCGGCGGCGGCTTCGAGCACGATGCCGTCGATGCTGTACACGCACGGCGTGGCATTGATGCCGGCCTCGCTGAGCAAGTGCAGGTAAGCGTCGCGGCTGTGATGGCGACGGTTGACCCGCAGGATCATCGGCGGATGCGCATTGTTCGCCGCGCAAATCGCTTCCCATTGCTGCGGCCAGAAGGCCTTCAGGGATTTTTGCAGCCAGCGCGGGTGGGCGGTGCGCACCACCGGGTCGTGTTCCAGTTCGGCCAACAGCGCTTCGCTTTCACGCTGGGCGCGGCGCAGCACGGCATTGAGCAAGGCCTTGGCCCAGGGTTTTTTCAGCTTGTCGGCGCAACCAACCGTCTCACCGATGGCGGCGTGAGCCGGCACACGGGTGTAGAGCAATTGATAAAGGCCGACCAGCAGCAGCGCTTCAACATCGGCATCGGCCGCCTTGAAGGGTTTTTGCAGCAGCTTGGCCGCCAGCGCCGACAACCGTGGCTGCCAACGCGCGGTGCCGAAGGCCAGGTCCTGAGTGAAACCGCGATCACGGTCCTCGACCTTATCCAGCTGGACAGGCAATGAACTGTTCAACGAAGCCTTGCCGTTGAGTACGGCAGCGAGCGCCTTGGCGGCGGCCAGACGCGGGTTCATTGAGCGGCCACTCCAAGGAGGGTGCCGGGGGTGAATTTCTCACGGCGGCTGTTGAACAGATCGCTGAAATTCAGCGCCTTGCCACCGGGCAACTGCAGGCGGGTCAGGCACAGCGCCTGTTCACCGCAGGCGACCAACAGGCCGTCCTTGCTGGCACCGATGATTTCTCCGGGCGCGCCTTTGCCATCGGCCAGGCTCGCAGCCAGCACTTTCAAGGTTTCGCCGTTGAGCGTGCTGTGGCAGATCGGCCAAGGGTTGAATGCACGCACCAGGCGCTCCAGCTCGACGGCGGGGCGGCTCCAGTCGATACGAGCTTCGTCTTTGTTCAGTTTGTGAGCGTAGGTGGCCAGGCTGTCGTCCTGCACTTCCCCTTCGAGGGTGCCGGCAGCGAGACCTGCGATGGCCTGGATGACGGCGGGCGGGCCCATTTCAGCCAGACGGTCATGCAGGCTGCCGCCAGTGTCCTGAGCGGTGATCGGGGTGGTGACTTTGAGCAGCATCGGGCCGGTGTCCAAGCCTGCTTCCATGCGCATCACGGTCACGCCGCTTTCGCTGTCGCCCGCTTCTACCGCGCGCTGGATCGGCGCCGCTCCGCGCCAGCGTGGCAAGAGCGACGCGTGGCTGTTGATGCAGCCCAGGCGTGGGATGTCGAGCACGGCCTGGGGCAGGATCAAGCCGTAGGCGACGACTACCAAAAGGTCCGGCTTCAATGCGGCCAGCTCAGCCTGGGCCTCGGCGTTGCGCAAGGTGGGCGGCTGCAGCACGGGGATAGCGTGCTCCAGCGCCAGTTGCTTGACCGGGCTTGGCATCAGTTTTTGCCCGCGCCCGGCCGGGCGATCCGGCTGGGTGTATACCGCAACGATTTCATAAGGGCTGGCAAGCAGCGCCTTGAGGTGTTCGGCGGCAAATTCGGGGGTACCGGCAAAAACAATGCGCAGTGGCTCGGTCATCGGAGTTCTCGGTTAAAAGCAGTCACAAAAGAAAAAGGCTTGCCGCAGCAAGCCTTTGGAAGGTGGGCATCAAGCTTGCTGGCGATGCTTTTTTTCCAGCTTCTTCTTGATCCGGTCACGTTTGAGCGTGGACAGGTAATCGACAAACAGCTTGCCGTTGAGGTGGTCGCACTCGTGCTGGATACACACCGCCAGCAGGCCTTCGGCAATCAGCTCGAACGGCTTGCCGTCGCGGTCCAGGGCCTTGATCTTCACGCGCAACGGGCGTTCGACGTTCTCGTAGAACTCCGGCACCGACAGGCAGCCTTCCTGGTATTCGCCCATCTCGTCGGTCAGCGGTTCGAACTCGGGGTTGATGTACACCCGTGGTTCGCTGCGATCTTCGGACAGGTCCATGACCACGACGCGCAGGTGCACGTTGACCTGGGTCGCGGCGAGGCCGATGCCCGGGGCTTCATACATTGTTTCAAACATGTCATCGACCAACTGACGAACCTTGTCGTCCACTACGGCCACCGGCTTGGCGATCGTGCGCAGGCGCGAGTCGGGAAATTCGAGGATGTTCAAAATAGCCATAAGCGTAATTGCTGCACATGTGAGGTAGAGGCAAATCGGCGGTGGGATGGACCCAGGCAGCCGGTGTGAAACGTTCGAAAGCCGCGAAGGCCTTGGCGTTTCACGCGAACGCACATAATAAAGGAGATTGACCCCATGAGGAAATCGCTACTCGTCTTGCTGCTGTGGGCCCCGTTCGCCATGGCGCTGATTCCATCGTCCGACCCACGCCTGGACGCCACCACGCAAAAGGCTATCCAGGCTTTTCTGGTGCACAACCGCATATTCGATTCGCCCAAGGATCTGGACAACGCTCCCTACATTGTCGCCGCCGATGCCGGGCGCGTGCTGGGCGCCAATGGTGAGCGCATCTATGCCAGAGGCGATCTGGACCCGACCCAGCCTAACTATGGAATTTTCCGCCGGGGCAAGGCCTACACCGACCCCGACACCCAAGAACTGCTCGGGATCAATGCCGACGACATCGGCACTGCGCGCTTCCTGCGGGCCGATGATCTCACCACCCTGGCCGTGCAAAGGGTTACGCAGGAAATTCGTCCCGGCGACCGTTTGCTTCGCGCCGAACCTGGCATCAGCCTGGCCAGCCCGACAACAGCCGCGCCCTTCGTTGAAGGGCACATCATCGACGTCCCCAGAGGCCTATCGCAGGCCGGCCTGCTGGATGCGGTGACCCTGAACAGGGGGCGCCGGGATGGACTGGTCGAGGGCCAGTTGCTCAGCGTGATCAGGGCCGGCGCTTCGGTGCGCGATGCACTGACGGGCGCTCCGACGAGCCTGCCGGATGTTCGAGCCGGCACCCTGCTGGTGTTTCGCACCTATGAAAAGCTCAGCTATGCCCTGGTTCTCAGCGCCTCACGCTCCCTGGCGGTGATGGACCGTTTCGAGACGGCCGATCAAGCGCAATAAATAGCCTGCTAAATAAGTTACCAACAGAGTTATCCACAGCTTGTTCCGGTCAAGGATGATCAGATGTTTCCGATAAACAGCAATGAAGTTTCCCCGGCAGAGCTGGAAGCCCGACTACGCTTGCACAGGCTGCCGGAACTGGGGCCCCAGCGCTTTCGCGTGTTGATCGAGGCGTTCGGCTCTGCTTCCAAAGCCATCAGTGCCCCTGCCAGTGCCTGGCGTTCTCTCGGGTTGCCGGCCGTCAGTGCCGACGCCCGGCGCAGCCCGCAGATCCGTGATGGGGCCAGTGCGGCGCTGGCCTGGCTCGACCGTCCGGCCCAGCATTTACTGATGTGGGACCAGCCTGAGTACCCGGCGCTGCTCGGCCAGATCGATGGCGCACCGCCGCTGTTATTCGTGGCTGGCGACCCGACCCTGCTGGAAAAGCCGCAGCTGGCCATGGTGGGTAGCCGTCGGGCTTCGCGCCCTGGCATGGACACCGCAGCCGCCTTTTCCCGCAGCCTGGCAAGCGCCGGTTTTGTCATCACCAGCGGCCTTGCGCTGGGTATCGATGGTGCGGCCCATCAGGCGGCATTGGATGTCGGCGGTCACACCATCGGTGTGCTCGGCACGGGCCTGCAAAATTTTTATCCACAGCGCCACAAGAAGCTCGCCGACGCGATGATCGCCCAAGGCAGCGCGGTCGTTTCCGAGTTTCCGTTGGATGCCCCGCCCCAGGCCGGCAACTTCCCACGGCGCAATCGCATCATCAGCGGTTTGTCCCTGGGGGTTCTGGTTGTGGAAGCCAGCACGGCCAGCGGTTCGCTGATCACCGCACGGCTGGCTGCCGAGCAAGGGCGTGAGGTTTATGCCATTCCAGGTTCCATTCATCACCCGGGAGCCAAAGGCTGTCATCAGTTGATCCGCGATGGCGCGGTGCTGGTGGAAACCATCGAGCACATCCTTGAAGGCTTGCGCGGTTGGCAGGCGTTGTCACGGCCTTCACCGGTGCCGGTGGTTCATCCGCTGGTGGCCTTGCTGCGCGCGGCTCCGCACACCAGCGAAGCCCTGGCGATTGCCAGCGGCCGGCCGCTGTCCCAGGTGTTGGCGACCCTGACCGAGCTGGAACTCGAAGGCCAGGTAATTTGTGAAAGCGGGCGCTGGCTAGCGCGGGGCGCACTGCTGTAGGGAGCTTTTCTAGCTGGGTTTTGTAACGAAGATCGGTAAACTGCCCAGAGCTTTAGTTCGGAGAGTAAACAATGGTCAACAGGTGGCGTGTGCTGGAAGCCGCACGAGAAATTCGCGCAGGTGCGGTGATTGCCTATCCGACCGAAGCGGTCTGGGGCCTGGGCTGCGATCCGTGGAACGAAGAAGCGGTGGACCGTCTGCTGGCGATCAAGAATCGCTCGGTGGATAAGGGCCTGATCCTGGTAGCCGATAACATTCGCCAGTTCGACTTCCTGTTCGAGGATTTCCCTGACACCTGGATCGAGCGCATGGCCAGCACCTGGCCTGGGCCGAATACCTGGCTGGTGCCCCATCAGGACCTGCTGCCGGCATGGGTCACGGGTGTGCATGACACCGTGGCGCTGCGGGTCAGTGACCACCCATTGGTGCGGGATTTGTGCGCCCAGGTCGGGCCGTTGATTTCCACCTCGGCCAACCCCCAGGGCCGCCCGGCGGCGCGTACGCGGATCCGGGTGGAGCAGTATTTCCGTGGGCAAGTGGACCTTGTGCTGGGTGGCGCCCTGGGTGGGCGCAAGAACCCGAGCCTGATTCGTGACCTGGTGACGGGAGATGTGGTGCGACCGTCTTGAGACCCGTCGCGCCCATCGGGGGCAAGCCCCCTCCTACATTTGATCGGTGTTTGTCATGACAACTCGGTCAAGGGTGGGAGGGGGCTTGCCCGCGACGACTTGCTCAAGGCAGCAGAATGGTTGAGCCGGTCGTGCGCCGCGCCGACAACTCGGTCTGCGCTTTGGCCGCGTCCGCCAGTGCATAACGCTGGTTGATGTCGATGCGCACCTTGCCGCTTTTGATCATCGAGAACAGATCATCGGCCATCACCTGCAAGTCCTTCGGATTGCTCGCGTAGGTCGCCAGCGTCGGGCGGGTGACATACAACGAACCCTTGGCCGACAGAATCCCCAGGTTCACCCCGTCCACTGCGCCGGAGGCGTTACCAAAGCTCACCACCAACCCACGCGGTGCCACGCTGTCCAGCGAGGTCAGCCAGGTGTCCTTGCCGACACCGTCATACACCACTGGCACCTTTTTGCCGTCGGTCAATTCCAGCACGCGCTGTGCGACATTTTCTTTGCTGTAGTCGATGGTTTCCCAGGCGCCCAGGGATTTGGCCAGGGCGGCTTTCTCCGGGGAGCTCACCGTACCGATCAACTTGACGCCCAACGCCTTGGCCCATTGGCAGGCCAGGGAGCCCACACCGCCGGCAGCAGCGTGGAACAGAATGGTTTCGCCGCCCTTCAACTCATAGGTCTGGCGCAACAGGTACTGCACGGTCAGGCCTTTGAGCATGGCGCCAGCAGCCTGTTCGAAGCTGATGTCGTCGGGCAGGTGCACCAGGTTGGCGGCGGGCAATACGTGCAATTGGCTGTAGGCGCCCAGCGGGCCGCTGCCATAGGCGACGCGGTCGCCGACCTTGAACTGGCTGACTTCACTGCCCACGGCGTCGACCACACCGGCGCCCTCGGCGCCCAGCCCCGATGGCAGGGCCGGTGGTGCGTAAAGACCGCTGCGAAAGTAAGTGTCGATGAAGTTCAGGCCAATGGCTTCGTTACGCACCCGAACCTGCTGTGGGCCAGGCTCCGCTGGCGTGTAGTCCACATACTCGAGCACTTCGGGGCCGCCATGGGCGCTGAACTGGATACGTTTGGCCATTTACCTTCTCCTTGGGTCGACTGTACAAAGGTCCCTATCGGACTCCTAAGCTTGATCTTCGTCAACTGCGACGGCACCGGGTGCGGTGGTATCCTGTGCGCCCATTTGCCGCCGACGCCCGATGGCCTCGCGTAGCTTTGCTCGATTCAAGGTGATGCCATGACTACCCGCACCGAGGCTGTTAAAGCCTACCTGCTTGACCTGCAAGACCGTATTTGCAGCGCCCTGGAAACCTTCGAGACGGACACGCGCTTTATCGAAGACGCCTGGACCCGGCCTGCCGGTGGCGGCGGTCGCACCCGTGTGATTGAAAACGGATCGGTCATCGAAAAAGGCGGCGTTAACTTTTCCCACGTGTTCGGCAGCGGCCTGCCACCGTCCGCCAGTGCGCACCGCCCGGAACTGGCCGGTCGCGGTTTCGAGGCGTTGGGTGTGTCCCTGGTGATCCATCCTCACAACCCCCATGTGCCGACTTCCCACGCCAATGTGCGCTTTTTCATCGCTGAAAAAGAAGGCGAAGAGCCGGTGTGGTGGTTCGGTGGCGGCTTTGACCTCACGCCGTATTACGCCAACGAAGAGGACTGCATCCACTGGCATCGCGTTGCCGAGCAGGCCTGTGCGCCGTTTGGCCCGGACGTCTACTCGCGCTACAAAGCCTGGTGCGATACCTATTTCCACATCAAGCACCGTAACGAGCCGCGTGGCATTGGCGGCCTGTTTTTCGATGATTTGAACGAGTGGGGCTTCGACACTTGCTTCGCGTTCATTCGCGCCATCGGTGATGCCTACATCGACGCCTACCTGCCGATCGTGCAACGCCGCCAGGCGATGGCCTACACCGAACAGCAGCGCCAGTTCCAGGAATTCCGCCGGGGTCGCTACGTGGAGTTCAACCTGGTCTATGACCGTGGCACCCTGTTCGGCCTGCAATCGGGCGGGCGTACCGAGTCGATCCTGATGTCGCTGCCGCCCCAGGTGCGCTGGAGCTACGACTGGAAAGCCGAAGCCGGCAGCGAGGAAGCACGCCTTACCGACTATTTTCTGCAGGACCGGGACTGGCTCGGCCTTGCTGCGCCCAAGGCGGCGGTGTGATGGATCGTTATGTTGTCTTCGGCAACCCCATCGGCCACAGCAAGTCGCCGTTGATTCACCGCATGTTCGCCGAGCAGACCGGTGAGCAACTGGACTACAGCACACTGCTCGCGCCGCTGGAGGATTTCACCGGCTGCGCCCGTGAGTTCTTTCAACACGGCCGGGGTGCGAATGTCACGGTGCCGTTCAAGGAAGACGCTTTCCGGCTGGCCGACACCCTCACCGAGCGTGCCCGGCGCGCCGGTGCGGTGAATACACTGAGCAAGCTGGCCGACGGCACGTTGCTGGGCGACAACACTGACGGTGCCGGCCTGGTGCGCGACCTGACGGTGAACGCGGGGCTGGACCTGCAGGGCAAACGCATCCTGCTGCTGGGCGCCGGTGGCGCGGTGCGCGGTGTATTGGAGCCGTTGCTGGCGCAGCAACCCTCCTCTTTGATCATCGCCAACCGTACGGTGGAAAAGGCCGAGTTGCTCGCTGAGCTGTTCGACGATCTGGGCCCGGTGTCTGCCAGTGGTTTCGATTGGCTGCGTGAGCCGGTAGACGTGATTATCAATGCCACCTCCGCCAGCCTGACGGGTGATGTACCGCCGATTGCTGCCAGCCTGATCGAGCCGGGCAAGACGGTCTGCTACGACATGATGTACGCCAAGGAACCCACCGCGTTCTGCCGCTGGGCTGAGAAACAGGGTGCTGCGGTAGCGATGGATGGCCTGGGCATGCTGGTGGAACAAGCGGCGCAAGCCTTCTTCCTGTGGCGCGGCGTGCGCCCGGATTCGGCGCCGGTACTGGCCGAACTGCGCCGTCAGTTGGTCTGATGCAAATCAAATGTGGGAGGGGGCTTGCCCCCGATTGCGGTCTGTCAGCTACCCCTATGTTGGCTGAAACACCGCTATCGGGGGCAAGCCCCCTCCCACAGTTTGATCGCGTTCAGTCTTCGAAATAGATGGGGCACTTGTCAGGCCCTTCCAGTTTCTTCAGTTCTTCAACCACTTGTGGCCTGGCCCCGCGCAACGTCAGGCTGCGCCCCGACCCCGCCAACCGTCGGGCTTCCTGGTGCAGCATCTCTACCCCGGAGTAGTCGATGAAGTTGATCTGCTGCGACTCGATCACCACCCGCTCGCCCTGCAAACGTTGCAGGCGTACTTGCAGGTAATGGCTGGCGCCAAAAAAGATTGAGCCGCCTACCCTCAATACATCCTCGTCACCGTCGCGCCAGTGCTGAACCCGTGGTTGCGAGGTGCGCTTGAGGTAGAAAAACAGCGACGCGAGTACCCCCGCATAAATCGCCGTCTGCAGTTCCAGCAATAACGTGGCGACGCACGTCAGGCCCATCACCACGAACTCGGCGCGGCTCACGCGGAATAACGCACGGATGGCTCGGTGGTCCACCAGGCCCCAGCAGATCAGCAGGATACTCGCCGCCATGCTGGGGATCGGAATGTGGGCGATCAACCCCGCGCCAAACAGCGCGAACAGCGCCACCCAGAGCGCCGAAAACACGCCGGCCAGTGGTGAGCGGGCGCCCGCTTCATAACTGAGGCCGGAGCGGGTGAAGGAACCTGCCGACAGATACCCGCAGAAAAACCCGCCGATGATGTTGGATAAACCTTGGGCGCGAACCTCCTGATTCGCGTCGAGCACTTGCTGTGACCGCGCCGACAGTGAGCGTGCAATCGACAGGCTGGTCACCAGGCCCAACATGCCCACTGCCACGGCACTGGGTAGCAAGCGCAGGATCGTCTCCAGGTCCATCGGCAGCGCGCGCAAGGGCGGCAGCTTGCCGACAAACGAGCTGACCAGCGCCACATGCCCCAATAGCGACGGCCACAGCCACGCGGCCAGGCTGCCCAGGGCCAGGGCGATCAACAAAGTCGGCCAGCGTGGCATCAGGTATTTGAGCAGCGCCCCGACAAGCAACGTGCCCAAGCCCAGGGCGAGCGAGGCATGGTCCCATTCGCCGGCATGCTCGATCAGCGCCAGCAGGCTGTCGATGGCGGTGGCCTGGCTCGGAACGTCCAGCCCCAGCAGGTTGGGCACCTGCCCGAGCGCGATTACCACGGCGGCACCGAGGGTAAAACCGAGCACCACGGAATGGGAGACAAAATTCACCAGCGCGCCGAAGCGCAGCAGGCCCAGTAACCACTGAAACACGCCAGCGAGAAAGGTCAGCAGCAGGATCAATGTGATGTAGTCCTGGGACCCCGGCACCGCCAGCGGGCTGACACTGGCATAGAGCACGATGGAGATCGCCGCGGTAGGGCCGCAGATCAGGTGCCATGACGAGCCCCACAGACAAGCGATCATTACCGGAACGATGGCAGCGTAGAGCCCGTATTCAGGTGGGAGCCCTGCGATCAGTGCGTAGGCAATCGACTGCGGCAGTGCGAGCACTGCGCCACTCAGACCCACGATGGCATCGCGGCCGACGCTGGCGCGGGTTTGGCGTGGCAGCCAGCTGAGGAAGGGCAACAGTGTGTGGCGGTTGGGCCGGGACATCGCAGGCTCGAATTTGAAGATTGGGCTAGGTTATCAGTACACACAGGCCTCTGTGGGAGGGGGCTTGCTCCCGATAGCGGTGTGCCAGTCACCAGATGTATCGACTGAAACACCGCTATCGGGAGCAAGCCCCCTCCCACATTTGGATCGTGGTGTGTCTTAGAGTTTGGCTTTTACAGCGGCCAAGGCATCCTGGCCGTCCAGGGTTTTAACGCCTTCCAGCCACTTATCCAACACCGCAGGATTGGCCTTGATCCAGGCCTTCGCGGCATCGGCATTGCTGACCTTCTTATTCGCCACTTCAGCCATGATGCTGTTCTCCATGTCTTGAGTGAAACTCAGGTTGGTCAGCAGTTTCCCCACATTCGGGCAGGCTTGCGCATAGCCCTTGCGGGTCAGGGTGTAGACGCTGCCGGTGTCGCCAAAATACTTCTCGCCGCCTTTGAGGTAATGCATGTTCAACTGCACGTTCATCGGGTGCGGCGTCCAGCCGAGGAAGGTGACGAAGCGCTGTTTCTTCACCGCCCGCGAGACTTCGGCGAGCATCGCCTGTTCACTCGACTCGATCAACTTCCACTGGCCAAGCTCGAAGTCGTTTTTCTTGATGATCTCCTGCAGAGAAATATTGGCCGGTGCGCCGGAGCCGATGCCGTAGATCTTCTTGTCGAACTTGTCGGCGAATTTATTCAGATCGGCAAAATCATGCACGCCGGCATCCCACACATAGTCCGGCACAGCGAGGGTGAACTCGGTGCCGTCGAGGTTTTTGGCCAGTTGCACCACATCGCCATTGGCCACGAACTTGTCATAAAAGCCTTGCTGCGCCGGCATCCAGTTGCCCATGAACACATCAACCTGGCCGTCCTTGAGACCGCCGAAAGTAATCGGCACCGCCAGCGTGTCGACCTTGGCCTTGTAGCCCATGCCGGTCAGCAGGAAGCCGGTGATGGCGTTGGTCGCCGCAATGTCGCTCCAGCCGGGATCGGCCATTTTCACCGTTTCACAACTGGCGTCGGCGTAGGCGTTGGCGCTGCTCAACGCCAGAATGCCCAGCACTACCGTTAACTTTTGCATGGCCTTCCCTCTGTATTTATTGGTGTTGGCAGGGTTGTGGGTAACGTGCCTTGCGCTCCAGGTCGTCGAGGTCGATATGGTTGCGCATGTACTGCTGGCTGGCGTCTACCAGCGGCTGGTGGTCCCAGCTCTTGAGCTTGCCCTGGGTCAGTGCTTCGAACACCAGGCGACGGCGGCGTTGGCTGGCGAGTGCCTGTTGGTGGATCGCCGGGATGTCCCATTTGGCCCGCGCCTCGTTCAAAAACGCCTCGAACAGTGCCCGGTGTTCCGGTGACTGGCTGAGGTTCTCCCGTTCATGCGGGTCGTTGTGCACATCGAACAGTAGACAAGGGTCGTCTTCGCTGTAGATGAATTTGTAGGCGCCGCGGCGAATCATCATCAGCGGGCTGATGGTGCCTTCGGCCATGTATTCGCCAAAGACTTCGTCGTGCCCGCCCTGGCCTTGCAAGTGCGGCAGCAGCGAACGGCCGTCCAGTGGCAGGCGCGGGTCCAGCTCGCCGCCGGCCAATTCCACCAGGGTGGGCAGCAGATCGGCGGTCGAGACGGCCTGGGTCACACGGCGCGCCGCGAATTGCCCCGGCGCGCTGATCAGCAGCGGCACGCGGGCGGCCATTTCGAACCAGTGCATTTTGTACCAGAGCCCACGTTCGCCCAGCATGTCGCCGTGGTCACCCGAGAAGATGATCAGGGTGTCATCGGCCAGCCCGGTGTCTTCCAGGGTTTGCAGCAGCTTGCCGACGTTGCTGTCGATGTAGCTGCAGGCGCCGAAATAGGCACGGCGGGCATCGCGGATCTTATCCACCGGCAGCGGTTTGCCCCACAGGTCGTAGACCTTGAGCAAACGCTGGGAATGCGGGTCGAGATCACCCTGCGCAGGCGTTTCAGGCAAGGGGATGTCGTGGTCGTCGTACAGGTCCCAGAACGGCTTGGGAATGGTGTACGGATCATGCGGATGGGTCATCGACACCGTCAGGCAGAACGGTTGGTCGCCGTCCTCGCGAATATGGTCGAACAGGTATTGCTGGGCCTTGAACACCACCTCTTCGTCAAAATCCAGCTGATTGGTACGCACGCACGGCCCGGCTTGCAGCACCGAGGACATGTTGTGATACCAGGTGGGGCGCACATCCGGTTCATCCCAGTTCACCGCCCAGCCGTAGTCGGCCGGGTAGATGTCGCTGGTCAGGCGCTCTTCATAGCCATGCAACTGGTCGGGCCCGCAGAAATGCATCTTGCCCGACAGCGCGGTGCGGTAGCCGAGGCGACGCAGGTAGTGGGCGTAGGTGGGCACATCGGCCGGGAAGTCCGCCGCGTTGTCATAAGCGCCAATCTTGCTCGGCAGCTGGCCGCTGACCAGGGTAAAGCGCGACGGCGCGCACAGTGGGCTGTTGCAATAGGCGGCGTCGAACACCACAGCGTTTTCGGCGAGGCGGCTCAGGTTCGGCAACTTGATCGGGGAAGGTCCGTAGAACGGTAGCATCGGCGCGGCCATTTGATCGGCCATGATGAAAAGAATGTTCTTGCGCTTCATGGTTTCTCGGCATTCCATAGGCGGTGTTTATGCGAACCAGCATGGAGTCCTCTGAAAACCGGGTAAAGCCCATGAATCACAATGCCTAGGATAAGCACAGCTTATGTATGAAGCGCTCGGTGACCTCTCCCTCGATCTGCTGCGTGCGTTTGAAGCGGCTGCGCGCCAGCGCAGTTTCACGGGCGCCGCGATGGAGCTGGGCACCACCCAACCGGCCATCAGCCAGCAGATCAAACGTCTGGAAGAGCAGTTGGCGATCCGCTTGTTCGACCGTATCTACCGTGGCATCGAATTGACCGATGCGGGTGCCCTGCTGTTCGAACAGGTTCAAGCCGGCCTGCAAACCATCAACCTGGGCCTGAGCACGGTCACCCAGCAGGACCAGCACGAAGTGCTGCAAGTGGCCACCGACTTTGCCTTCGCCGCCTACTGGCTGATGCCGCGCCTGCATCGCTTCCATGAGGCCAACCCGCAGGTCGACGTCAGCCTGGTGACCAGCGAGCGCAACCACGCCAGCCTGCGCAGTGACATCGACGTGGCTGTGCTGTTTGGCGATGGGCGCTTCAAGCAGGGCGACAGCCTGTGGCTGTTCAACGAAGAAGTCTTCCCGGTGTGCAGCCCGCAGTGGCTGAAGAACCAGACCGCCCCGCTGACGGTGCAAACCCTGCCGGACTATCCCTTGCTGCACCTGCGCCAGGAAAACAACAGCCAGTGGTTCGACTGGGCTGGTGTATTCCGCGAGCTGGGTATCAGCGCCGCGCCCACGCCTGGGCAATTGCGTTTCGACAATTACACCCTGCTGATCCAGGCGGCGATTGCCGGCCAGGGCGTCGCCATCGGCTGGCGCCATCTGGTGGACAATCTGCTGGAGCAGAACTGGCTGTGCAGGCCGATCAGCGACACGGTGATCTCGCGTTTCGGCTATTACGTGGTGCAACCCCAGCGCAAGCGTCGCGGGCAGTTGGTCGAACGCTTCGTCGATTGGCTGGTGGCGGAGCAGGCCAGCAGCGCGCAGTCATTGACCGGGCTGGCCCTGCCGTCGATTGCGGTCTAGGATCGGCGCACAGGGATCGGGAGTCCGTCATGCAACGTATCAAGGGCTATCACGCCCATATCTACTTCGACGCCAGTACGATCGACCAGGCGCGCACCTTGTGCGAAGACGCGGCGGCGCTCTTCCCGCTGCGCATGGGCCGCGTGCATGAGCGCCCGGTGGGCCCGCACCCGGACTGGAGCTGCCAGTTGGCGTTCGAGCCGGAATACATCGGGGTGGTGCTGCCGTGGCTGGCGCTGCATCGCAAGGGCCTGGTGGTCTTCCTGCATCCCGAGACCGGCGATGACCTGAAGGATCACACTGATTACGCGATCTGGATGGGTGCGATGCGCGAGCTGGATTTGTCTATTTTTTAACCTCTGTCTACCGACGCCATCGTCATCTTCTTAACAAGGTGTAGGATTTTGCATTGCCATATCTCAATATATGGGACTGTTATTTATATATTGAGATTTAAACAGGCATAGGTTTATATTCGCCCATCTGCTTATTTCAGCACCCACTCATTTCAGGTGAAGCGATGCAGGCGCAATTGATCGCGCTCGATTGGGGAACAAGCTCCCTTCGTGCTTACAAACTCGGCCCCGCAGGCGTGGTGCTGGAACAACGCTCACTGGCGTCGGGCATCATGCATTTGCCCAGCGAACCGCGTGACATCGCCGGTGTTCACTGCAGCAACGGTTTTGAATTGGCCTTTGATACCGCCTGTGGCGATTGGCTCGACGCCCAGCCCGAACTGCCGGTGATCGCCTGCGGCATGGTCGGCAGTGCACAGGGTTGGAGCGAAGCGGCTTATCGCAACACCCCGGTCGATGTCGCCCGCCTGGGCCAGGCGTTGCACAAGGTGCGCAGCGTGCGTGGCGTGGATGTGCATATCGTGCCGGGCGTGATCGAACAGGTCGGACTGCCCAATGTGATGCGCGGCGAAGAAACCCAGGTGCTCGGCGTGCTGCACGGGCTTGCGAGCGACGTGCTGATCGGCCTGCCGGGCAGCCATTCCAAGTGGGTCGAGGTGGTCGAGGGCTGTATCACGCACTTCGACACATTCATGACCGGTGAGCTGTTCGCAGTATTGAGCAGCCACAGCATCCTGGGGCGTACCCAGAAACCATCGGAACATTTCCAGACCGAGGCATTCGACCGGGGCGTGCATGTCGCGCTGTCGTCAGACGGCCAACGCGGCGTGCTCTCGACCCTCTTCAGCGCCCGCACCCTCGGGCTCACCGCCGAACTCACCCCAGAGCAGCAGCCCGACTACCTGTCCGGCCTGCTCATCGGCCATGAGCTCGCCGGGTTACCCGACAGCGCAAAGCACAAGCCGATCATCCTGGTCGGCGCCGCCGCGCTCTGCGCCCGCTATCAACGCGCCCTCGCCCTTTGCGGCTTTGCCCACGTCAGCCTGGCGCAGGAAGCCAGCGAGCGCGGCTTGTGGCAACTGGCCGTGGCGGCCGGGCTCACTCAACCTGTAACGGAGGCCTGACATGCTCAAGACAGCACTCGCACAAAACGGTTTGATCGCGATCCTGCGCGGTGTGCGCCCGGACGAAGCCGAAGCCGTCGGCCAGGTGTTGTACCAGGCCGGCTTTCGCGTGATCGAAGTGCCGCTGAACTCGCCCGATCCCTACACCAGCATCCGTACCCTGCGCGACAGCCTGCCCGCCGATTGCCTGATCGGTGCCGGCACGGTGCTGACGCCCGAGCAGGTCGAGCAGGTCAAGGCCGCTGGCGGGCAAGTGATTGTCATGCCCCACAGTGATGCCAAGGTCTTGCGTGCGGCCAAAGCGGCGGGCTTGTACCTGTCGCCGGGCGTCGCCACGCCGACCGAAGCGTTTGCCGCACTGGCCGAAGGGGCCGACGTATTGAAGCTGTTCCCGGCCGAGCAAATGGGCCCGGCGGTGATCAAGGCGTGGCTGGCGGTATTGCCGGCGGGCACGTTGTTGCTGCCGGTCGGCGGTATTACCCCGGACAACATGCAGGTGTTCACCGACGCCGGTGCCAAAGGCTTCGGCCTGGGCTCGGGCCTGTTCAAACCGGGCATGAGCGTGGAGCAGGTTGCGAGCCGCGCCCAGGCGTATGTCGCGGCCTGGAAAGCCCTCGGCTGATTTCAAGTTTCGCGCCTGCTGGCGCCGCATCTACAAGAGAGATAACAGATGAAAATCACCAAACTGACGACCTTCATCGTCCCGCCGCGCTGGTGCTTCCTCAAGGTCGAAACCGACCAGGGCGTCACCGGCTGGGGTGAGCCTGTGGTTGAAGGTCGCGCCCACACCGTGGCCGCTGCTGTCGAAGAATTGTCCGACTACCTGATCGGTAAAGACCCACGCAATATCGAAGACATCTGGACCGTGCTCTACCGCGGCGGTTTCTACCGTGGTGGCGCGGTGCACATGAGCGCCCTCGCCGGTATCGACCAGGCACTGTGGGACATCAAGGGCAAGGCCCTGGGCGTTTCGGTCAGTGACCTGCTGGGCGGCCAGGTGCGTGACAAGATCCGCGTGTATTCGTGGATCGGTGGCGACCGCCCGGCCGACACCGCCCGCGCCGCCAAAGAAGCCGTGGCGCGAGGTTTCACTGCGGTGAAAATGAACGGCACCGAGGAGCTGCAGTTTGTCGACAGCTTCGAAAAAGTCGACCTGGCCCTGGCCAACGTCGCTGCCGTGCGCGATGCGGTCGGGCCTAACGTGGGCATCGGCGTCGACTTCCATGGCCGGGTACACAAGCCCATGGCCAAGGTCCTGATGAAGGAGCTTGACCCGTACAAGCTGATGTTCATCGAAGAGCCGGTGCTCAGCGAGAACTACGAGGCCCTCAAGGAACTGGCACCGCTGACCAGCACCCCGATCGCCCTGGGCGAGCGCCTGTTCTCGCGCTGGGACTTCAAGCGCGTGCTCAGCGAAGGCTATGTCGACATCATCCAGCCGGATGCTTCCCACGCCGGCGGCATCACCGAGACCCGCAAGATCGCCAACATGGCCGAAGCCTACGACGTGGCGCTGGCCCTGCACTGCCCGCTGGGCCCGATTGCCCTCGCCGCCTGCCTGCAACTGGATGCCGTTTGCTACAACGCGTTCATCCAGGAGCAAAGCCTGGGCATTCACTACAACGAGAGCAACGACCTGCTCGACTACGTGCGTGACCCGGGTGTGTTCGATTATGACCAGGGCTTCGTGAAGATCCCCAACGGGCCGGGCCTGGGCATTGAGATCAATGAGGAATACGTGATCGAACGTGCGGCCATCGGCCACCGCTGGCGCAACCCGATCTGGCGCCATGCCGACGGCAGTTTCGCCGAGTGGTGATTTCCAACTGAGATAACAGGGTCAAAAGATGTGGGAGGGGGCAAGCCCCCTCCCACATTTGATTCGGTTTCTTCAGTCAGTCCTGTTCCAGACCTCAATAAACATAAAAAGAGGCACCTCCCATGCAACCTGAATCCTTCACCGGGCAGGCTTCTTTAGTCACGCCTAGCCGAAAGCGCTTTTTCATCATGGTGCTGCTGTTCATCACCGTGGTGATCAACTACCTCGACCGCAGCAACCTGTCGATTGCCGCCCCTGCGTTGACCAGCGAGCTGGGCATCGACCCGGTCCACGTCGGCCTGATTTTCTCCGCATTCGGCTGGACCTACGCGGCAATGCAGATTCCTGGCGGCTGGCTGGTGGACCGTGTTCCGCCGCGCATTCTCTACACCGCCGCTCTGCTGCTGTGGTCCATCGCCACCGTGATGCTGGGCTTTGCCGCCAGCTTCATCGCGTTGTTCGTGTTGCGCATGGCCGTCGGCGCGCTGGAAGCCCCGGCCTACCCGATCAACAGCCGGGTTGTGACCACCTGGTTCCCCGAGCGCGAGCGCGCCACCGCGATTGGCGTCTATACCTCCGGGCAGTTTGTCGGGCTGGCGTTTCTCACGCCCGTGCTGGCCTGGCTGCAGCATGCGTTCGGCTGGCATATGGTGTTCGTCGCCACCGGTGGCGTGGGCATTCTGTGGGCGGTGATCTGGTATGCGGTGTACCGCGAGCCGAAAGATTTCAAAGGCGCCAACGCCGCCGAAATCGAGCTGATCCGCGAAGGTGGCGGCCTGGTGGACATGCAGGAAAAAGCCGCCAAGGCGCCGTTCAGTTGGGTCGACCTCGGCATTGTGCTGAGCAAGCGCAAACTCTGGGGCATCTACCTGGGCCAGTTCTGCCTGAATTCCACGCTGTGGTTTTTCCTGACCTGGTTCCCCACCTACCTGGTGAAGTATCGCGGCATGGATTTCATCAAGTCCGGCCTGCTGGCCTCGCTGCCCTTCCTGGCGGCGTTCGTCGGTGTCCTGTGTTCCGGGATTTTTTCCGACTGGCTGATTCGCCGAGGCGCCTCGGTGGGCTTTGCGCGCAAGTTGCCGATCATTGGCGGGCTGCTGATTTCCACCGCGATCATTGGCGCCAACTACGTGGAGTCGACAGCCTGGGTCATTGCATTCCTGGCGGTGGCGTTCTTCGGCAATGGCCTGGCGTCAATCACCTGGTCGCTGGTGTCCACCCTTGCACCCGCACGTTTGCTGGGGCTGACCGGTGGCGTGTTCAACTTCATCGGTAACCTGTCGGCCATTGCCACGCCAATCGTGATTGGTTTTCTCGCCAGCGGTGATTCGTTTGCGCCAGCGATTACCTATATCGCGGTGCTGGCGTTGCTTGGCGCGCTTTCCTACGTGCTGCTGGTGGGCAAGGTCGAGCGGATCGAGCTGTGAAATCGGGCGACCTTGAGGTCGCCCTTTTTTTGCCTGCTTACGGCACCGACATCTCGTTACGGAACACGTTGTGCGGGTCCCAATGCCGCTTGGTGCGCCGCAGGCGGCTTTCTATCGGCGTCTCGGGGCAGAAAATCTTGTACCAAAGGGGGTTTTTAGCGTTTGCCGGGTCACCGCCGATGTGGGTCATGTCCAGATCCGGGTAGTTGATATAGCACCCTTCGAACTGGTCATTCAGGGGAACGCCCTGGTCATTGGCGAAGGCTTGGAAAAACAGCCCTTGAATCCAGCGGGCATGGGCCTGGTCCGCTGCCTCGCCAGCATCTTGCCAATAACATTGCGGTTGCCACTTCAGATAGGACGAACGCTGTGAAACCGACGACTCTTTGCGGACCGCTGGTGTGGGCTCGTTGATGCGCCCGCCGAACGACTGGATTTGTATCAGGCTCTGGGTCAAGTGTTCATCGGGGTCGTCCAAGTGCAACGTGTCCCAGATCGCCTGGAGTACCGCAGGCGTGAATTCACCCTTTTGGTACGCTGACTTGTAGCGCCCGCGCAGGTTGTCGCCCGAGCCATTCAGGGTTTGCTGGCACACCAGCCAATCCAGGCGTCGTGCGGCCGCCAACGCGTCCGGCAACGCCTGGATGCTACGTCCGCGGGCGCCGCCGCTTGGCATATGCACGACGTGAAACGGCACCAGGCATTCGGTCGCAGGCAGGCCGATGGCACCGAGCATGTTTGCGACGAAATCTTCGAAGGGTGCCTGGTCCGCCAGCCCTCCGTCCCGATCAACATAATGGATGCCCAGGGTCACATTCCCGGTGTGCTGATGGCGCATCTCCAGTTTGGTGGCCAAGCCCCAGGTGTCGGGATTGCCCTGGTTGCGGGCGAACCAGTCCTGGTACGCGACAAGCAGGTCGTCAAGCCTGGATTTTTCAGTCAGCAGCGACCAATCCCATTCCAGTGCCAGCCAGAGCACTTCCTTCGGCGCGTCGGGCAATGCCTTGAAGTAGTAACTGGTGATGATGCCGAATTGACCGCCTCCTGCGCCGCAACACGCCGCGAAGAGGTCGAGCTCGTCAGGGTCTGTGCTGTCTCGGGACACATGCACCGGTTCCAGGCCTTTGCCCTCTGCGTTCGGCACCAACATATCCACACCGTGCAGCCAATCGCACACCAGGCCGTGTTTGCGTGACAGCAGCCCATAGCCGCCCCCGCAGATGTGCCCGCCCAGGCCCACCGAATAGCACGAGCCGCCCGGCAGCGTTTTATTGGCGAGTTTGTACAGGCTGACATAGGCATCCCAATTCTGCCCTCCGGCCTCCAGGCGGAAGCTGTAGCGCTCGGGCCGTTCGTTTACCAACTGCGAAGGAATATTCCCGTCGGCATCGTAGACCACTTGGTTCAACGCACTGATATCCAGGATCGACAGCACCTCGCTGGCGTCACCGGGCATTCTGTTGGAGACAAAGCCTTCGTAGCAATGGCCGCCGCTGCGCACCGTAATGCGGCCAGAGTCGAGCGACAGCGCCTGGGCAGCCGCCGCCATGATGTCGTCCGAACTGTGGCAGATATAGATGAAGTCAGCGCCATTGGGCGAAGACTCGCCCTGCACATTGCCCAATGGCCAGCGCAGGTTGAAGCCTTTTTGCAGGGTGGAATGACGGGGGTCCGAAGACGTGATCAGATCAAATGCCATGATGTACTCCTGAGAGCCAAAGATGACTTCTGATGCAGCTAACTTAACGACCGGGAGGCAAGAACGGCGCAAGGCTTGCAGAGGCGGTTAGACGGCAATAGGCATGAAGTGCTT
Source organism: Pseudomonas sp. MUP55 (assembly GCF_034043515.1). Taxonomy (NCBI): domain Bacteria; kingdom Pseudomonadati; phylum Pseudomonadota; class Gammaproteobacteria; order Pseudomonadales; family Pseudomonadaceae; genus Pseudomonas; species Pseudomonas sp. MUP55. Next base: position 75,494 of record NZ_CP138214.1, read on the forward strand.
GTGGGTGACGAAATGTCACCCACAAGCCTAGCGCAGGAATAGAAACCGACGCGTTTACCGGCGAGCGTTACGCACGCCTTCGGCCAACGCCGCGCAATGGCTCAATACGCCATCGATGGCTTGCTGGTCATTGCTGGCGTTGGCGATGTGATCGATCAGCGCAGAACCCACCACTACACCTTCCGCCAGGCGCGCGATGGCTGCCGCTTGTTCGGGTGTACGGATACCGAAGCCGATGCTGATCGGCAGGTCGGTGTGGCGACGCAGGCGGGTCACGGCTTCTTCGACGTGTTCCAGGGTGGCGGCACCGGCACCGGTCACGCCGGCCACCGACACGTAGTACACAAAGCCAGAGCTGCCATTGAGTACCGTCGGCAGGCGGGCGTCGTCCGTGGTCGGCGTGGTCAGGCGGATAAAGTCGATGCCGGCGGCCTGGGCCGGGTCGCACAGCTCGCCGTTATGCTCGGGCGGCATGTCCACCACGATCAGGCCGTCTACGCCGGCTTCCCTGGCATCGGTGATGAACTGCGGCACGCCGTATTTGTGGATCGGGTTGAAGTAACCCATCAGCACCAGCGGCGTGTCGTTGTTGTCCTTGCGGAACTCGCGGACCATCTGCAGGGTTTTCGCCAGGTTCTGCTTGGCTTCAAGTGCACGGATGTTGGCCAGCTGGATCGCCGGGCCGTCGGCCATCGGGTCGGTGAAGGGCATGCCCAGCTCGATCACATCGGCGCCGGCGGCGGGCAGGCCCTTGAGGATGGCCAGCGAAGCGTCATAACCCGGGTCGCCGGCGGTGACGAAGGTCACCAGGGCGGCGCGGTTTTGTTCTTTCAGCTGCGCAAAGCGGGTTTGCAGGCGGCTCATCAGTGTTTCTCCTGCTGGCTGGTTTCCATATGGTGCATCACGGTCTGCATGTCTTTGTCACCACGGCCGGACAGGTTGATCACCATCAGATGATCCTTGGGCAGGGTCGGTGCACGCTTGAACACTTCGGCCAGGGCGTGGGCGCTTTCCAGGGCCGGAATAATCCCTTCCAGACGGCAGCATTTGTGGAATGCCTCCAAGGCTTCATCGTCCGTCACCGAGGTGTACTGGACGCGGCCGATGTCGTGCAACCAGGCGTGTTCGGGGCCGATGCCGGGGTAGTCCAGGCCTGCGGAAATCGAGTGGGCGTCGATGATCTGGCCATCGTCGTCCTGCAGCAGGAAGGTGCGGTTGCCGTGCAATACACCAGGCACCCCGCCGTTGAGGCTGGCGGCGTGCTTGCCGGTTTCGATGCCATGGCCGGCCGCTTCAACGCCGATGATCTCGACGCTGGTGTCATCCAGGAACGGGTGGAACAAGCCCATGGCGTTGGAGCCGCCACCGATGCACGCCACCAGGCTGTCCGGCAGGCGGCCTTCCTGGGCTTGCAGCTGGTCGCGGGTTTCCTTGCCGATCACGGCCTGGAAATCGCGCACCATGGCCGGGTACGGGTGCGGGCCGGCCACGGTGCCGATCAGGTAGAAGGTGCTGTCGACGTTGGTCACCCAGTCACGCAGGGCCTCGTTCATCGCGTCTTTGAGGGTGCCGGTGCCAGCGACCACCGGGATCACTTCGGCGCCCAGCAGCTTCATGCGAAATACGTTGGCTTGCTGGCGCTCGATGTCGGTGGTGCCCATGTAGATCACGCATTGCAGGCCAAAGCGCGCGGCGACGGTGGCGGTGGCCACGCCGTGCATGCCGGCGCCGGTCTCGGCGATGATGCGTTTCTTGCCCATGCGCCGCGCCAGCAGGATCTGGCCGATGCAATTGTTGATCTTGTGCGCGCCGGTATGGTTGAGCTCTTCGCGCTTGAGGTAGATCTTGGCGCCGCCGCAGAACTCAGTCAGGCGTTCAGCGAAGTACAGCGGGCTTGGGCGCCCGACGTAATCGCGCTGGAAGTAGGCCAATTCTTCGTTGAACGACGGATCGATTTTGGCCGCTTCGTATTCACGGGCCAGTTCAAGGATCAACGGCATCAGGGTTTCAGCGACGTAGCGGCCGCCAAACGCGCCAAACAGGCCGTTGGTGTCGGGGCCGTTGCGCAGATCGGACTGGGACTGAGTCATGGGACGCTCCAGGAAAGAATGGATGCAGAAAACAATGAGGGCCACTCTACCCCTGCCGCCCCCGGCTGAAAACCGATAAGATCGCCGCAACCTGTCAGGAAAACTCACAGATGAGTCGAGACCTTCCACCCCTCAATGCGCTGCGCGCATTTGAAGCCACCGCCCGACTTGGTAGCGTAAGCCAGGCTGCCGAGCAACTGCACGTCACCCATGGCGCCGTCAGTCGCCAGTTGAAGGTGCTGGAAGAACACTTGGGCGTCAGCCTCTTCGTCAAGGAAGGTCGCGGCCTTAAACTCACAGATGCAGGCACCAGGTTGCGCGACGCCAGTGCCGAGGCGTTTGAGCGGCTGCGGGACGTGTGCGCAGAGCTGGCCCAACACAGCGCCGACGCACCTTTTGTATTGGGTTGCTCAGGCAGTTTGCTGGCGCGCTGGTTTATTCCACGCCTGGGACGCTTGAATGCTGACCTGCCTGACTTGCGTCTGCACCTGTCGGCGGGCGAAGGCGATCTGGACCCGCGTCGCCCAGGGCTGGACGCGCTGCTGGTGTTCGCCGAACCACCGTGGCCGGCGGATATGCAGGTGTACGAGCTGGCCAGCGAGCGTATCGGCCCGGTGATGAGTCCGCGATTTGCCGGCTACGCAAGCATGCGCCACGCGCCTGCTGCTGCACTGTGTGGCGAAGCACTGTTACACACCACTTCACGCCCGCAAGCCTGGCCCAGCTGGGCGCAGCAACACGGGATCGAGCCCGACGCGCTGAAGCTCGGCCAGGGTTTTGAGCATTTGTATTATTTGCTGGAAGCGGCGGTGGCAGGGTTGGGAGTGGCCATCGCGCCTGAACCGCTGGTGGCAGAGGACCTGCGAGCGGGCCGCCTGGTGGCGCCGTGGGGCTTCAGTGAAACCCCGGCGCACCTGGCGTTGTGGCTACCCAAGCGCGCCGCGGATGGGCGCGCAGGGCAATTGGCGCAATGGCTCAAGGCTGAGCTGGCGCGCCAACCGGCTTAGTCACCGCGTTTGAACAGCAGGTAAGCGGCCAGCAGGCCCAGTGCGCCTACAGCCACGCCCGCTGTGGTCCATGGGTGCTCTTGTGCGTAGTCGCGAGTGGCAACACCGGTTTCGCGAATTTTCACTTTGCTTTCTTCATAGGCGTCGCTGATCAGGTGACGGGAGTGCTTGAGGGCATTCTCGGCATTGCTTTTCAGGGCCTTCAGCGTTTTGCGCGACTCATCGGATGCGTCGTCCTTAAGGCTCTCGAGGGACTTGAGCAGGCTCGAAATCTCGGCTTCCATGCTTTCCAGCGACGCTTTGCGTAAAGAAGTGTTGGCCATGTGGACATCTCCTGAAGTGATTGAGTGGCGTGTGTAGATACCGACTGCGGCCGTTTCAGAAAGTGCATTAAATCTGAACTTTCACAGCCAAGCGGTCGCCTCAAGCAGTACGAATATTCACTGCTAGTCTTGATTGACGACCCACAGGAGAAACGCCATGAGTGATCATCACACCTACAAGAAAGTCGAACTGGTAGGTTCATCCACCACCAGCATCGAAGATGCGATCAATAACGCCCTGGCTGAAGCCAACAAAAGCATCAAGCATCTGGAGTGGTTCGAAGTGACCGAAACCCGGGGTCACATCAAGGATGGCAAGGCCGCGCATTTCCAGGTCACGCTGAAGGTGGGATTCCGAATCGCCAGTAGTTGATCGGGCGCGTGGAACTTTGACCGCTGGCCGATTGCCATAACCTGCGCTACACACAACACGTGCCGACGTCTCAAGCGTCGGCACGCTCTTTTCAACCAGCGCAAGGAAAGTATCGGATGAAGCAGTTTCTGTTAGCGGCAGGTTTGTTGAGCATCGCAGGCACGGCCCTGGCGGCCGGCAAGCCTTGCGAAGACCTCAAAAGCGAAATTGCAGCGAAAATCGACGCCAAGGGCGCTTCGGGTTATTCGCTGGAAGTGGTGGACAAAGGCGCAGCGGCCGATGGCAAGGTAGTCGGTAGCTGTGAAGGCGACACCAAGGAAATCGTCTACAAGCGCGGATAACCCGTGCTGCAGACATTCACCGACGCACTTGTGGCGAGGGAGCTTGCTCCCGCTGGAGTGCGTAGCGCTCCCTTTTTTGGGGCCGCTGCGCAGCCCAGCGGGAGCAAGCTCCCTCGCCACAGGCGCGTCGGTGTTTTTTTATCTGGAATTTAGCCCTTCATCACCTGCGCCAGCAGTTCGTAGGAATGAATCCGGTCGGCATGTTCGTACAGGTCACAGGTAAAGATCAGCTCATCGGCGCCGGTCTGTTCAATCAGCACCTGCAGTTTGGCGCGGATTTTCTCCGGGCTGCCGACCATCGCCAAGCCGAGGAAACTGCCCACCGCCTCTTTTTCGTGGGGCAGCCACAGGCCGTCCATGGTGTTCACCGGTGGGCGCTGCACCAGGCTTTGCCCACGCATCAGCGCGAGAATGCGCTGGTACACGGAGGTGGCCAGGTAGTCGGCTTGTTCATCGGTGTCAGCGGCGACCAGCGGAATGCCGAGCATGACGTAGGGCTTGTCCAGCACGGCCGAAGGCTTGAAGTGATTGCGGTACACGCGAATCGCTTCATGCATCAGGCGCGGTGCGAAATGCGAGGCGAAGGCGTAGGGCAAGCCACGTTCGCCGGCCAGTTGCGCGCTGAACAGGCTCGAACCCAGCAGCCATACCGGTACGTTGGTGCCGGTGCCCGGTACCGCGATCACGCGTTGATCGGGCGTGCGTGGGCCGAGGTAGGCCATCAGCTCGGCCACGTCTTCGGGAAAGTCATCCGCGCTGCCGGAGCGTTCACGGCGCAGGGCGCGGGCAGTCATCTGGTCGGCGCCGGGCGCACGGCCCAGGCCCAGATCGATACGGCCGGGGTACAAGCTTTCCAGGGTGCCGAACTGCTCGGCGATCACCAGCGGCGCATGGTTGGGCAGCATCACCCCACCGGAGCCGACACGGATGGTCGAGGTGCCACCTGCCAGGTAGCCGAGCAGTACCGACGTGGCCGAGCTGGCGATACCGTCCATGTTGTGGTGTTCAGCCACCCAGAAACGGTTATAGCCGAGCCTTTCCACGTGCTGGGCAAGGTCCAGGGAATTATGCAGTGACTGGGCCGCACTGCCATTGGCGCGTACGGGCACCAGGTCGAGTGCCGAGAATTTTACGTCGGACAGTGATTTCATAGCCTGCTTCTCCAATAGGGGCGCAGGCTTCTTAGACGAACCAAAACCTGCCGCTTCATGTGCATATACCAAGCAATAAGGGCATATACCCGAGATTCAATAGCAGTCGTGAAATTTCCTACTTAATTGGTAGGTTTTTCCGACAAGTGAACTTTGCCGCTGCGTCTATCCTCAGAAGCTTACTGACGCAAAACCACCGTTCGAGGAGAAAGCTATGAGTATCGTTAAAAAGGCATCCGCGCATTGGGAAGGCGATCTGAAGACCGGCCTGGGCTCCATTTCCACCGAGACTGGCGTGCTGCGCGAAGCGCCTTACGGTTTCAAGGCCCGTTTCGAAGGCGGCAAGGGTACCAACCCTGAAGAATTGATCGGTGCGGCCCACGCCGGCTGTTTCTCCATGGCGTTTTCCATGATCCTCGGCGATGCTGGCCTCAAGGCCGACAGCATCGACACCCAGGCCGAAGTGACCCTCGACCAGGTCGAGGGCGGGTTTGCGATTACCGCGGTGCATCTGATTCTCAAAGCCAAGATCCCTGGGACCAGCCAGGCGCAGTTTGACGAACTGAGCAAAAAGGCCAAGGAAGGGTGCCCGGTGTCCAAGGTGTTGAATGCAACCATCACCCTGGATGCCACGCTGGTTAACTGACACACCTTCCATGTAGGAGGGGGCTTGCTCCCGATAGCGGTATATCAGCCCCCAAGCACTGGCTGACTACTCGTTATCGGGAGCAAGCCCCCTTCCACATTTAGTTCTGCGTTAAATCAGAACTCGTGTTTCATAGATGTGGTCCTATAGCCTATGCAGCCTTAGCCGCACATCCGTGCGAATGCATTCAGGGAGCTACACACATGAAACGTTTTGCCTTGGCAATCATCTGCGGTGTATTGGCCACTTCGGCCGTGGCCGCGCCAAAAGATTGTGAAGAGCTTAGGAAGGAAGTTGAGGTAAAGATCCAGGCCAAGGCGATCCCGTCCTACACCCTGGAAATCATCACTGCCGAAGAAGCCAAGAACCACGACAGCGCCATGATTGTCGGCTCGTGCGAAAACGGAACCAAGCGCATCCTCTACCAGAAAAACAACGACTGATCAGATGCAGTTCACACTGCGCTCTTCGGCCAGCAACTGACGCGCCGAGTCATACAGGCGGATGTTGGGCGTGAAGGCCAGTGAGCGCCCTTCCAGTACGTAGCGTTGCCCGGCCTGGAAGCGGTCGTACTGCAAGGTCATGAAGCAGGTTCGATACATCATCTGGCTGAGTCCTCCCAACCCACCGCCGGCGGGCACTTCGAAGTCGAAGCGCACCATCAGTTCGTGGGGCCCGGGTGGCATCTGGAAATAACGCCCGTCGTCGAGGTTTTTCCCGTCCAGCCGTTGCGCCATGAGCAATTTGGCGCCCGGTGTTGGCGTGGTGAAGTCGACCCAGGCCTGCTGCGGGTCGACGGCTGGGATGGGTGTCGATGTACAGGCGCTGAGGAACAGCGCGGCTACCGGAAACAGAAACTGGCGCATGGCAGGTACTCAATGCGAGAAGGTATTTTGAGTATAAACACGCCATCACGTGGAAAATTCAAATTCATTTCAAGCGCATCAGCCTGGCGGATACGCCACTTGGGAGCAGTCGCGGCATGATCAGACGTTTTCTTGCAGGGCTGACGGCTGTGCTGCTTGGCGGCTGCTCCAGCGTCAGTTATTACGGCCAATTGGCGAGTGGCCAGTGGCACCTGCTGCGGGCGCGAGAACCGGTGGCCGAGGTTGTCGCCGACCCCGCCCGTCCTCAACGGTTGCGCGAGCATCTTGCTCAATCCCAGAAAGCTCGCACGTTCGCCAGCCAACAATTGCACTTGCCAGACAATCAGAGTTACCGGCTCTACGCCGATATTGGCCGGCCCTATGTGGTGTGGAATGTCTTCGCCACGCAGGAGTTTTCTCTGTCGCCTGAAAACCATTGCTTCCCCATCGCCGGTTGCGTCGCCTACCGCGGCTATTACAGCCAGGGCGCAGCGCGCGGCGAGGCGGCGTTGCTGCGCCAACAAGGCATGGACGTGTCGATTGGCGGCGTCGAGGCCTATTCCACGTTGGGCTGGTTCAACGACCCGATCATCAGTTCGATGATGAACTGGGGCGACGAGCGCCTGGCGACATTGATCTTTCACGAACTGGCCCACCAGCGTTTCTATGTGAAAGACGATACTGAATTCAATGAATCATTCGCCTCCTTCGTCGAGCAGGAAGGTACGCGTCAATGGCGGGCGGCCCGTGGCCTGGCGCCCGTCGGTGATGCAGCGTTGCAGCAGCGTGACCAGTTTGTCCGGCTGATTCTCGATACCCGCAAGCGGTTGGAAAACCTCTACGCCCAGCCTCTGCCCGCCGCGGCAATGCGCCAGGGCAAGGCGGCAGAGTTCGAGCGTTTGCGCAACGACTACCAGCAACTGCGCGACAGCCAATGGGGCGGTGACAAGCGCTATGACGCCTGGATCAACCAGCCGATGAACAACGCACGACTGCTGCCTTTCGGACTGTATGACCAATGGGTGCCGGCGTTTGCCGCATTGTTTCGGCAGGAAGGCGCAGATTGGGTCAGGTTCTATGGGGCGGTGCAGGCGTTGGGCGCGTTGGCTGCGCCAGAGCGCAAGGCCCATCTGCGGCAGTTGATGGACGAGCACCAGGGGATCGCCGCTGAGGCGCCTGGAGACAAGTGATATTTACGTATCGCACGGCTCTGAGACGCGGTCATTAAAGTTTCCTGACCTCCACCGTCTCAGGTTTACCTCATGTCTCTGCCCCTGCATCAGAACACCCCAACGTTAACGGCGATCGATCCTCGCGGGTTGGCTGTGCGCACGGTCGCTTATTACCGACCGACTGCCCAGGTCGAGCTTGAGGCGCGTATCAGTCGTCAGGTGTTTAGCGCTTCGGGTTTCGTCGTGCAGCAGTACGGGCCACGTCAGCGGGCAGATGAGGCCAAAGGGATGAAAAAAGCCTGTCACGTGACGGTCTACAGCCTTGGCGGCCAACCAATCTCCAGCGATAGCACGGATGCAGGCTGGCGCTTGACGTTACTGGGGGGCGCGGGTCAGTGGCTGCACAGGTGGGACGCTCGCGGCGCCCACCGTCAGTGCAGTTATGACGCTTCGCTGCGGCCCGTGGCGGTGTATGAGCAAGCGGCCAATGATTCATCTGAGCGCTGCGTAGAAAGGCTGGAATATGCAGGATATTCAACGGCTGAGGCGGTGAATAATCGCTGTGGCCGGCTGGTGTTGCATGACGGCCAGTGCCTCAGAACGCGCTTTGAGGTGTATGGGCTGCAGGGTCAGGTATCAAAGCAGGGGCAGCGTTTTCTTCGGCAGAGTGCGGCGGTCAACTGGCCGTTGGAAGCCACACAGCGAGAAGCTTTATTGCAGGAAGAAGACTTCGTGACGTCTTGGTGCTTCAGTGCGCTGGGGGAAGAGCTTGAGCAGGTAGATGCGAAAAACAACCTAAAAGACAGTCGTTATGGACGCATGGGTGAGCTGCTGGAAGTGGGTATTACCCTGGCGGGTGGTGCTCGTCAGGTCATCGCGACGGGGGCCGACTACAACGCCAGTGGTCATTTGATAACGCAACGCGCTGGCAGCGGCGTGGTAAGCGAGTGGCGCTACGACGCACGCAGTCAGCGGCTGCAGCGCTTATTGACCTATCGCAGCGGGGCAAGGAAAGAGCTGCTGCAAGATTTGACCTACACCTACGACCACGTCGGCAATGCAGTCGAAATCGTCGACGCAGCCCAACCAGTCCAATGGTCGAGCAACGCCCAGGTCAGGGCTGTCAGCCGCTATGAATATGACACGTTGTATCAGCTGATCCGCGCCAGTGGACGAGAGAATGCGCACAATAGCGCCGGACCGGGTCTGCCAAGGCGGGTGACTTTCGGCGCCGCAGATGATAGCCAATGGCGCAACTACACCCGGACCTATACCTATGACGCCAATGGCAACCTGCAAAGGCTGCAGCACGTGCCTAGCAGTGGCAGCGGCTACACGCGGACGATGAAGGTTGCGACGCTCGGCAACCGAAGCCTGCCGAGTACAGGCCCCTTGATCGAGTCGCCCGGATTGGACGAGGGCTTTGACCTTAATGGCAACCAGCAGCAACTTGAGCGTGGGCAGACCCTGAACTGGGATGTCTCCAACCGATTGGCCAGTGTTGCCTTGGTGGTCCGTGAGAATGCGGCCAACGATGAAGAGCTGTACGGCTACGATGCCTTCGGTCGACGGGTGATAAAAAGTTGCTTATCCCGGGCGCGTGCCCTCACTCATCGTGCGCAGGTGTTTTATCTGCCGGGGCTGGAAGTACGGCGCGACAGTGCCAGTGGCGAATGGCTGAATGTCTTGAATATTGAAGTCGGTCGTTACAGCGTGCGGATACTTCAATGGGAAAAAGGTCGCCCTGCCGAACTTGCGAACCATTCCATTCGTTGCAACCTGTCGGATCACTTGGGCAGCAGCACCCTGGAATTGGATGAAAAGGCCCTGCTGATCAGTCAGGAAAGTTACTACCCATTTGGCGGCACCGCAGGGTGGGCAGCGAGAGGTGCCATTGAGGCAAGCTATAAAACGCGCCGTTACAGCGGCCAGGAGCTCGATGCTACTGGGCTGTATTACTACGGGTTGCGTTACTACGCCCCCTGGTTGCAGCGTTGGATCAGCCCGGATCCGGCAGGCACAATTGACGGGTTGAATCGATACCGGATGGTGCATAACAACCCGATGAACAGGGTTGATCGCCAAGGAATGATTACGTCCTTGCCCACCGACTGGAGTTCGGCAGGTCGAGGCAGGTTGCCGAGCCTTGGGCACAACGTGGCCCAGGGCGCTGCACAGGGCTTGGTACTGGGCGGGGTTGCTGCGCTAGGGGCCAAGCTGACGGGCGTCGTGGGGGCGTCGGTCGCCTTTGGCGCGGTCGTTGCGGGTGGCGTAGGTTTAGCCGCGGCACGCAACGTTTCGGATGAAATCCGTCATTCATTGTGGGTAGGGTCACCCAGTTATCAAAAGCTCGTAGCGGGTGCGGAGTCGGCTTCTGTGCTGCTGAATGCAGCGTATGCGGCGATCAATGATCCTGCTAACGCAACTGAGCTGAATCAGTTGAACGCATTGTTTTTTGGGGCGACGCAGGGCGCGAGCAATCTAAGGGAAACGATGTCTGCCGTTAGTTATTACCATGACAACTTACACCGCATAAGTGTCATGGAGCACCATGAAGGCCGGACGACGGTAGAGGCTATTTCAGCCAGAGGCACCCTGGAGTCCGGCAGGCTGACGATGCCAGGCTTGAAGCGACTGATGTATTTTCAGCGCGACTTTCTGGAACGCTCTTGCGTCGAGGCAATCGCTCATACCTTCATTCATGAAGTCACCCACAGCGCACTCGCTACCCACGATGAAGGCGGTAGTTCGGCCACCGAGGAGACGTTGTCGTCCTACTTGAGTCGACTACGCAGTGAGAGGATTTCACTGGCCACCAGTGCAGAGGCCAACACCCATTATTTTTCCTTGCTGGCCGCCTTGCACCTCAACAAAGCCGACTATCTGCGCAGAAAAAACAGGCTGACCAGTGAAATATCCGCTCACCGTGCAAGCTCACCGACGGCAAGTGCTGCGGTGCGCAGACGCAGGCCTTGAAAGACAACGTGGCCGGTTAACGGTGGCGCATGAACGCCTGGTGCAACTCGGCCACTGTTTCAAAGTGGCAGGTCGGCGCCTCGGCATGCAGCTCTTCAAAGCTGCCAAACCCATACCCTACCGCCACCGAATCCAGCCCGTTGCTGCGCGCGCCGATCAGGTCATGCTTGCGATCACCAATCATCAAGGTGCTGGACGGGTCCAGCCCTTCTTCACGCACCAAGTGGGCGATCAGCTCAACCTTGTTGGTGCGTGTGCCATCCAGCTCGCTGCCGTAAATCACCTTGAAGTGCTTGGCGAAGTCGAAATGCCGCGCGATCTCGCGGGCGAATTCCCACGGCTTGGAGGTGGCCACATACAGCTGGCGGCCCTGGCTGTTCAGTTCTTCCAGCAAGGGCATTACGCCGTTGAACACCTGGTTTTCATACAGTCCGGTGACCCTGAAGCGCTCGCGATAGAAATTCACCGCTTCCCACGCCTTGGCCTCGTCGAAGCTGTAGAACTGCATGAACGCTTGCAGCAGCGGCGGGCCGATGAAGTGTTCGAGTCTGGTCAGGTCCGGCTCATCGATGCCCAGTTTGCCCAGGGCGTACTGGATCGAACGGGTGATGCCCTCGCGCGGGTCGGTGAGGGTGCCGTCGAGGTCGAACAGGACGGTGGGGTGGTGCAAGGTCATTGGTCGAATCCTTGCGCGATGTGCAGGTCTTTGAGCTTCACGTAGTTCGCCGCGCTGTAGGTGAAAAAGGCACGCTCCTTGTCGGTGAGTGGGCGGACCTGTTTAACCGGGCTGCCAACGTACAAAAAGCCGCTGGCGAGTGTCTTGCCCGGCGGCACCAGGCTGCCGGCCCCAATGATCACGTCATCCTCCACCACGGCACCGTCCATCACGATGCTGCCCATGCCGATCAGGATGCGGCTGCCCACGGTGCAGCCGTGCAGCATGACTTTATGGGCGATGGTCACGTCGTCGCCGATCAACAGCGGGAAACCGTCCGGGTTGAACGGGCCGGCGTGGGTAATGTGCAGCACACAGCCGTCCTGCACGCTGGTGCGTGCGCCGATGCGGATGCGGTGCATGTCGCCGCGAATCACCGTCAACGGCCAGACTGAGCTGTCGGCGCCGATTTCAACATCGCCGATCACCACCGCCGAAATATCGACAAAAGCCCCGGAGCCCAGGGTGGGCGTGTGGTTCTGATAGGTGCGAAGGGTCACGATAGCCTCTCTCTCTTGTACTGATAGCTGCGGTGGGTGTTGATTGTAATTAAGATGCCCCCATCTTTGTCTCATCTGTTTCTTCAGCCAAGGTGCCAACCGTGAGCGCGAACAATCCTCTTCTGCAGCCCTACGACCTGCCGCCGTTCTCGGCGATCCGTGCCGAGCATGTCCAGCCGGCCATCGAACAGATTCTTGCCGATAACCGTGCGGCTATCGCAGACATCCTGCAAAGCCAGGGAAAAAATCCGACATGGGCGGGCCTGATTCTGGCCATGGACGAGCTGAACGACCGCCTGGGCGCCGCCTGGAGCCCGGTCAGCCACCTCAACGCCGTGTGCAACAGCGCCGAGCTGCGCGAAGCCTATGAGGCGTGCCTGCCGGCATTGAGCGCCTATTCCACCGAGATGGGGCAGAACCGTGAACTGTTCCAGGCCTTCGAAGCCCTGGCCAACAGCCCCGAGGCCGCCGGGTTCGATGTGGCGCAGAAAACCATCCTCGAACACTCGCTGCGCGACTTCCGCCTGTCGGGCATTGATTTGCCGCCAGAGCAGCAAAAGCGCTACGCCGAAGTGCAAAGCAAGCTTTCGGAGCTGGGCAGCAAATTCTCCAACCAGTTGCTGGACGCCACCCAGGCCTGGACCAAGCACGTCACCGACCAAGCCTCCCTTGCCGGCCTGACCGATTCGGCCAAGGCGCAAATGGCTGCCGCCGCCCAGGCCAAAGGCCTCGATGGCTGGCTGATCACCCTGGAATTTCCAAGCTATTACGCGGTAATGACCTACGCCCAGGACCGTGCGCTGCGTGAGGAAGTCTACGCGGCCTACTGCACGCGCGCGTCGGACCAAGGCCCGAATGCCGGCCAGAACGACAACGGCCCGGTGATGGAGCAGATCCTCGACCTGCGCCAGGAACTGGCACAGCTGCTGGGCTACGCATCGTTCGCCGAATTGAGCCTGGCCACCAAAATGGCCGAGTCCAGCGACCAAGTGCTGAGTTTCCTGCGCGACCTGGCCCAGCGCAGCAAACCGTTCGCGACCCAGGACCTGCAACAGCTCAAGGCCTACGCCGCCGAGCAAGGGTGCGCCGACCTGCAAAGCTGGGACAGCGGCTTCTACGGTGAAAAACTGCGCGAGCAGCGCTACAGCGTGTCCCAGGAAGCCCTGCGCGCCTACTTCCCGATCGACAAGGTACTGAGCGGCTTGTTCGCCATCGTCCAGCGCCTGTACGGCATCGAAATCGCCGAGCAGAAAGGCTTCGACGCCTGGCATCCGGACGTGCGCCTGTTCGAGATCAAGGAAAACGGCCAGCACGTCGGCCGCTTCTTCTTCGACCTGTACGCCCGCGCCAACAAGCGTGGCGGTGCCTGGATGGACGGCGCCCGCGACCGTCGCCGCAAGATCGACGGTGTGCTGCAGAGCCCGGTGGCTAACCTGGTGTGCAACTTCACCCCGGCCGACAGTGGCAAGCCTGCCCTGCTGACCCACGATGAAGTGACCACCCTGTTCCACGAGTTCGGCCATGGCCTGCACCACCTGCTGACCCGCGTCGAACATGCCGGCGTGTCCGGTATCAACGGCGTGGCCTGGGATGCGGTGGAGTTGCCGAGCCAGTTCATGGAGAACTGGTGCTGGGAGCCTGAAGGCCTGGCGCTGATTTCCGGCCACTACGAAACCGGTGAGCCGCTGCCGCAGGACCTGCTGGAAAAAATGCTCGCGGCGAAAAACTTCCAGTCCGGCCTGATGATGGTGCGCCAGCTGGAATTCTCGCTGTTCGACTTCGAATTGCACGCCACCCACGGCGACGGTCGCAGTGTGGCGCAGGTGCTTGAAGGCGTGCGCGATGAGGTCTCTGTGATGCGGCCACCGGCCTACAACCGCTTCCCGAACAGCTTCGCGCACATCTTCGCTGGCGGTTATGCCGCGGGTTATTACAGCTACAAGTGGGCCGAAGTGCTGTCAGCGGATGCCTTCTCCAAGTTCGAAGAAGACGGCGTGCTCAATGCCCAAACTGGTCGTGCCTTCCGTGAAGCGATCCTCGCACGGGGCGGTTCTCAGGAGCCGATGGTGTTGTTCGTCGATTTCCGCGGACGTGCACCGTCAATTGACGCACTCTTGCGCCACAGCGGCCTGAGTGAGGACGCGGCAGCATGAGTGAAGGGCCTGTGATTACCAAAAAGCAATTTATCGCCGGGGCGGTCTGCCCGGCGTGCAGCGAGCCGGACAAGCTCAAGATGTGGACCGAAGACAACGTGCCGCACCGCGAATGTGTGGCCTGTGGTTATACCGATACGCTCAACGACCAGGGGCTGTCGGTGCCCAAGGAGTTGGGCACGCGGGTCAATACGTCGGCACTGAAAGCACCGGCGGACCCGAAGGTCCAAGCGGTGCAGTTCTTCCCCAATCCCAAGCTCAAGAAAGAGTGAGTGGCAGCGGGAGCGAGTACGCTCGCTCCCGCCGTTGCAGTCACTTGCTGTCCTTGACCGTTGTAGTGATCCAGCTTTTCATCGAGCACAGCGCAAACGCGCTGGTGCTGCAGTCGCCGTTCGCCAGGGCTGCGCGCAACTTGTCGACATCGGCCCCCATCATGTAGCGAACACCGTCCTTGAAGCCGTTGCTGCTGCCAAAGCCGCCCAGGGTCATTTCGTTCAGCGCCTCTTCCTTGCTCCATCCTTGAATCACCACGCGGTACATCGCGGCCATCAACCCTGTGCGGTCAGAGCCATGCTTGCAGTGCATCAACACCGGGCCGCTGGCCTGAGCCTGTTGAATCGCCCGCAGCGCCGCCAGCACGTCGGAATCTTCGACATGGTTGGTGCGATAAGTGATCTGCACCTCTTTGATACCCGATGACTTCAGCCAGGGCGAATCAGGCTCCGGCAGAAAGTTGATCACCGTACCAATCTTCAATTTCTCCAGCACCGGCACGGCGTCACCGTCGAGCAAAGCGCTGCGGTAGAGCGTGGGCGTCATCTGGTGCAGGTTGTATTGATCGCTTACCGGCTGCGCCCACTCAGGCGAGCGAATCGAGGAGGCGCTTTGCGCGTGGGCGTCGACACTGGTCAACAGGGTCATCAATGCCAAACCAAGGGCCGGCAGCAAGCGAATCTTGAACATGGGGACGTGACCGATCAGGGCAATGTTGATGGCGCACAGAGTCGTCCCCGGGGGGTGAATGAGGTGTGAGGTGCTCGTCAAAGAATCGTGAACCCTTGGGTCTGATCCGGTGTTTTTGTCACCGAGGCCAGCCTCTCAATGCTTAGCCTGCTATCATTTGTAACTATTGTTTGCCACAGTGCCGTAACTTTGGATCCCATTGCTTGGCAAATCATCACGCTGCTCCCAGAAGCGGCTGATCAATCCGTGACCACATGATGAGGTGCACCCATGTCTGATCAAGATCAAGACAACCCCCGGCGTGACTTTCTACGCAAATCCTTGACCTTGATCCCGGTGGTCACGGTTGCCAGCACCGGCCTTGGCGGTTCGATGCTGATGGCGACACCCGAGCCTGCCCAAGCGGCGCCCGCCAAGCCCGCGGTCAGTGACAAGGCGTATGAGCCAACCTACTTCACCGCCGAGGAGTGGGCGTTCATCAACGCTGCCGTCGAGCGTTTGATCCCCGCCGATGCCCAGGGCCCAGGTGCTCTGGAAGCCGGCGCTGCGGAGTACATCGACCGTCAGATGAACACGCCGTACGCCAGTGGCGCGCTGTGGTTCATGCAAGGCCCGTTCAACGCCGATGCCGCGCCGGAAATGGGCTGGCAGAGCAAATTGGTGCCTAAAGAGATCTATCGCCTGGGTATCGCCGCGACGGATGCGTGGTCGAAGGCGTTCAACGGTAAGGCTTTTGCTGCGCAAGACAGCGCTACCCGAGACGATATGTTGCGCCGCCTGGAGGCGGGAGGCAGTGAAGTGAGCGCGCACTTCGAGGCGGTGCCGGCCAAGATGTTCTTCAACCTGTTGTTGCAGAACACCAAGGAAGGCTTCTTCTGCGACCCGATTCACGGTGGCAATAAAGGCATGGTCGGCTGGACCATGATCGGTTTCCCTGGCGCTCGCGCCGATTTCATGGACTGGGTGGAGCGCAACGAGCAATACCCCTTTCCGGCTGTTTCCATTCGCGGCGAGAGGGCATAACCGTGGCGACCATCATGAAGAAAGTAGACGCGGTGATCGTGGGCTTCGGCTGGACGGGCGCGATCATGGCCAAGGAACTGACCGAAGCCGGCCTCAACGTGGTCGCGCTCGAGCGCGGCCCGATGCAGGACACCTACCCGGACGGCAGCTATCCCCAGGTCATCGACGAATTGACCTACAGCGTGCGTAAAAAACTCTTCCAGGACATCTCCAAGGAGACGGTGACCATTCGCCACAGCGTGAATGACGTCGCCCTGCCCAACCGTCAGCTTGGCGCCTTCTTGCCGGGCAATGGTGTTGGCGGTGCCGGCCTGCACTGGTCGGGCGTGCATTTTCGCGTCGATCCCATCGAGCTGCGCATGCGCAGCCACTACGAGGAACGCTACGGGAAGCATTTCATTCCCAAGGACATGACCATCCAGGACTTCGGGGTCAGCTACGAAGAGCTGGAGCCGTTTTTCGACTACGCGGAAAAAGTCTTTGGCACGTCCGGCCAGGCCTGGACCGTCAAAGGCCAGTTGGTGGGTGAAGGTCGTGGCGGTAACCCGTATGCACCGGATCGCTCGAACCCGTTCCCTCTGGAGTCGCAGAAGAACACCGTCTCCGCACAGCTGTTTCAGAAAGCGGCGGCAGACGTAGGTTACAAACCCTACAACCTGCCGTCAGCCAACACCTCGGGGCCCTACACCAACCCTTATGGTGCGCAGATGGGGCCGTGCAACTTCTGCGGTTTTTGCAGTGGCTACGTGTGCTACATGTACTCCAAGGCGTCGCCGAACGTGAACATCCTGCCGGCGCTGCGCCAGGTGCCGAATTTCGAGTTGCGGCCCAATTCCCATGTGCTCAAGGTCAACCTCGACAGCACCCAGAAGAAAGCCACCGGTGTGACCTATGTCGACGGCCAGGGCCGCGAGTGCGAGCAGCCGGCGGACCTGGTGATCCTCGGCGCGTTCCAGTTCCACAACGTGCGCCTGATGCTGCTGTCGGGCATCGGCAAGCCTTACGACCCGATTACCAACGAAGGTGTGGTGGGCCGCAACTTTGCCTACCAGAACATGGGCACCATCAAGGTGTTTTTCGACAAGGACACCCACACCAACAACTTCATCGGCGCTGGTGGCAATGGCGTGGCCATCGATGACTTCAACGCCGACAACTTTGATCACGGCCCCCACGGCTTCGTGGGCGGTTCGCCGATGTGGGTCAACCAGGCGGGCAGCCGGCCGATTGCCGGCACTTCCAACCCGCCGGGCACGCCGGCCTGGGGCAGCGCGTGGAAGCGCGCTACCGCCGACTACTACACCCACCAGGTGTCGATGGACGCCCACGGTGCCCATCAGTCCTACCGGGGCAATTACCTCGATCTGGACCCGGTTTACCGCGATGCCCACGGCCTGCCGCTATTGCGAATGACCTTCGACTGGCAGGAAAACGACATCAAGATGAACCGCTTCATGATGGAAAAAATGGGCAAGGTCGCCCAGGCCATGAACCCCAAGGCCATTGCGGTGCTGGGCAAGAAAGTCGGTGAGCATTTCAATACCGCGGCGTACCAGACGACCCACCTCAACGGGGGCGCGATCATGGGCACCGATCCGAAAACCAGCGCGCTGAACCGTTACCTGCAGAGCTGGGATGTGCACAACGTGTTCGTCCCGGGGGCGTCCGCTTTCCCACAAGGACTGGGCTACAACCCTACCGGTCTGGTGGCGGCGCTGACCTACTGGTCGGCCCGTGCGATCCGCGAGCAATACCTGAAAAACCCCGGCCCGCTGGTTCAGGCATAAGGAGCGATGACCATGAAAGCACTCGTTATCGCCTCTCTGGCGCTGTTCAGCAGTTGCTCGGTGAGCGCGGCTGAAGCCGAGCTGATCAAGCAAGGTGAATACCTGGCCCGCGCCGGTGACTGTGTGGCCTGCCACACCGCCAAGGGCGGCAAGCCATTCGCCGGCGGCCTGCCGATGGAAACCCCCATTGGGGTGATTTATTCCACCAACATCACGCCGGACAAGACCGGCCTTGGCGACTACAGCTTCGAAGACTTCGACAAGGCCGTGCGCCATGGCGTCGCCAAGAACGGCAGTACGCTTTACCCGGCGATGCCCTACCCGTCTTACGCGCGTGTCAGCGACAGCGACATGCAGGCGTTGTATGTCTACTTCATGAAAGGCGTCGAGCCGGTGGCCCAGGAGAACAAGGACAGCGATATTGCGTGGCCGTTAAGCATGCGCTGGCCCCTGGCGGCGTGGCGCTGGATGTTTGCGCCGGCTGTTGAAGAGCATCCGGCACAAGCCGCCGCCGACCCTGTGGTCAGCCGTGGCGCTTACCTGGTGGAAGGCCTCGGCCACTGCGGTGCGTGCCACACCCCGCGCGCCCTGACCATGCAGGAAAAAGCCCTGAGCGCCACTGACGGCGAGGCATTTCTGTCCGGCAGCGCGCCGTTGGAGGGCTGGATTGCGAAAAGCCTGCGCGGCGATCACAAGGACGGCCTCGGCGGTTGGAGCGAAGAGCAGTTGGTGCAATTCCTCAAGACCGGGCGCAGTGATCGCAGTGCGGTGTTTGGCGGCATGAGCGATGTGGTGGTGCATAGCATGCAGTACATGTCCCAAGACGACCTGACCGCTATCGCCCGCTACCTCAAAAGCCTGCCGGCGGTGGACCCCAAGGATCAGCCGCACCAGTACGACAAGCAAGTGGCCCAGGCGCTGTGGAAGGGCGATGACAGCAAGCCGGGCGCCTCGGTGTACATCGACAACTGCGCGGCCTGCCACCGGACCGATGGGCAAGGTTACACGCGGGTGTTCCCGGCGCTGGCGGGCAACCCGGTGCTGCAGACGGCGGATGCCACGTCGATGATCAACATCGTGTTGAACGGCGGCACCTTGCCGGCAACCCACGCCGCGCCGTCGACCTTCACCATGCCGGCATTTGCCTGGCGCCTGTCGGACCAGGAAGTGGCGGACGTGGTCAGTTTCATCCGCGGCAGCTGGGGCAACCAGGGCGCGCCCGTGAGTGCCAGTGACGTGGCGGACCTGCGCAAGAGCGACATGCGCACCACCTCGGGTGACGACTTGGGGCAGGTCACGCAAAAGCACTGACCGCCAAACGGCACTGGTCATAAACCTCGCGCCTCGATACTGTATATAAAAACAGTATCGAGGCGCTTTCATGACCACCGCACTGCCACCCCGTGGCCGGGGCACGGCCACCAACCTGCATAACCGTTTCGCGCCTACCGTCAGCGTGGCCGAAGACGACGGCTGGTTTCAGGAAGTACCGCCCACCCAGGGCACCGAAGTGCGTATCGAAACGGCCAAGACCATCATCACCCGCAATAACTCGCCGGACCTGCCCTTCGATCGCTCGATCAACCCGTATCGTGGCTGCGAGCATGGCTGCATCTACTGCTATGCACGGCCCAGCCACGCCTATTGGGACATGTCGCCGGGGCTGGATTTCGAAACCAGGCTGATCGCCAAGAGCAACGCCGCCGACGTGCTGGAGCAACAGTTGTCCAAGCCGGGGTACGTGTGCGCGCCGATCAACCTGGGCTCCAATACCGACCCGTACCAGCCCATCGAGCGCGAATACAGGATCACCCGGCAAACCCTGGAAGTGCTGCTGCGCTATCGGCACCCGGTGACCATCATCACCAAGGGCTCCCTGATTCTGCGCGACCTGGACCTGCTCGCCGAGCTGGCCAGGCAACGCCTCGTCGCCGTGATGATCAGCCTCACCAGCCTGGACGATGAACTCAAGCGCATCCTGGAGCCGCGCACGGCGGCGCCCAAGGCGCGCTTGCGGGCGATACGGGTGATGCGCGAAGCGGGTATTCCGGTCGGCGTGCTGTGCTCACCGATGATTCCAATGATCAACGACAGCGAACTGGAAAGCCTGCTCGCCGAGGCTCATGCCGCAGGTGCGCAGAGTGCCGCGTACATGATGCTGCGTCTGCCGCTGGAGGTGGCGCCGCTGTTCGAAGAGTGGCTGGCGGCGCATTACCCGCAGCGCGCGGCCCATGTGATGAGCCTGGTACGCCAGGTGCGTGGTGGTGCGGTGTATGACAGCCGCTTCGGCGTGCGCATGCGCGGCGAAGGGCCTTTTGCCGATTTGCTCGCGCAGCGTTTCAGCAAGGCGATCAAGCGTCTGGGGCTCAATCGCCGTGAAGGCTTCGATCTGGATTGCACGGCGTTTTGTCCACCGGGCAGGCAAATGGCATTGTTGTAGACTGAACAGGATAAATGCGAAATGCCTGTAGGAATAGTCGCGTTTTGACATCACTGAAACCCGCGATCTAGAGCGGTTCATTCAGTTTGAGTTAAGTTTCGATGGGTACCTTGTTCAACGAGTGACCAATGAGTCGGCGCCCTGGCCGGTGGAGCTTTTCCAACTATTCCACTACCCAGGCGTCGAACTGACCTGAACACTTCCCCTGCATTGATCAAGAGGATGAATCATGAGTGATAAGGATAAACAGCCGTTGGCTGCGTCGGCTTCAGCCCCTCAGGTGGCGGAAACCGCCGATGCAGCGCTGCAGCACATCGTAGACGGCTTTTTGCATTTTCATCACGACGTCTTCCCCCAGCAGGAAGAGCTTTTCAAGAAACTGGCCACGGCCCAGAGCCCGCGCGCGATGTTCATCACCTGCGCCGACTCGCGCATCGTGCCTGAGCTGATCACCCAAAGCTCGCCTGGGGATCTGTTCGTGACCCGTAACGTGGGTAACGTGGTGCCACCCTATGGCCAGATGAACGGCGGTGTGTCCACGGCCATCGAGTACGCGGTACTGGCACTGGGCGTGCAGCACATCATCGTGTGCGGGCATTCCGATTGCGGCGCCATGCGTGCGGTCCTCAATCCCGACAGCCTTGAGAAGATGCCTACGGTCAAGGCCTGGTTGCGTCATGCCGAAGTGGCCAAGACCATGGTCCACGACAACTGCGACTGCGCCAGTGAAGGCGAGAGCATGAAGGTGCTGACCGAAGAGAACGTCATCGCCCAGTTGCAGCACTTGCGCACCCACCCTTCCGTGGCATCGCGCATGGCCAACGGCCAATTGTTTATCCACGGCTGGATCTACAACATCGAAACCAGCGAGATCCGAGCCTACGACGCGGACCAGTCGGCGTTCCGACCGTTGGGCGGCGAAGGTCCGATTCCATCCGCGACGCCTAAAGCGCGCTTCTAAACACACTTCCCTGCCGGGTAAAGCGGTGGCTGCCATGGACGCAGCCAGGCTTTACCGCGCCCGGCGAATGCCTCGGGAGAGTCATCATGCGTGCTGCTCAATTGAAAGCTGTTTTGCCTCGGGAGCTGCTCGCCTCCGTGGTGGTGTTTCTGGTCGCCCTGCCCTTGTGCATGGGCATCGCGATCGCGTCCGGCATGCCGCCGGCCAAGGGCTTGATCACTGGGATCATCGGCGGTCTGGTGGTGGGCTGGCTGGCGGGTTCTCCGCTGCAGGTCAGTGGCCCTGCCGCCGGGTTGGCGGTGTTGGTATTCGAGCTGGTGCGCCAGCATGGCATGCTGATGCTGGGGCCTATCCTGTTGCTGGCGGGTTTCCTGCAGTTGGTGGCCGGGCGCCTGCGCCTGGGCTGCTGGTTCCGTGTGACGGCGCCAGCGGTGGTGTACGGGATGCTGGCGGGGATCGGCGTACTGATTGTGCTGTCCCAGGTGCATGTGATGCTCGACGGTGCGCCCAAGCCTTCGGGGCTGGATAACCTGGCGGGCTTCCCGGCAGCCTTGATCGAAGCGATTCCCACCCTTGGCGGCGGGCTTGGCTGGCAGGCGGGCTTGCTCGGTTTATCCACGATGCTGGTGATGTACCTGTGGGATAAATTGCGCCCGCAAAAATTGCGCTTCGTGCCAGGGGCTTTGCTGGGCGTGGGCCTGGCGACGGTGACCAGCCTGGTGCTGGCATTGCAGGTCAAGCGTGTGCAAGTGCCGGAAAACCTGTCCGATGCCATCGATTGGCTGCGCCCCAGCGACCTGCTCAACCTGGCTGACCCGCAGTTGCTGATCGCCGCATTCGCCGTCGCGTTCATCGCCAGCGCTGAAACGCTGCTGTCCGCCGCAGCGGTTGACCGCATGCACAGCGGGCAGCGTTCGGATTTCGACAAGGAACTGTCCGCTCAAGGCGTGGGCAACATGCTCTGCGGGTTGGTGGGTGCGTTGCCGATGACCGGCGTGATTGTGCGCAGTTCGGCCAACGTCCAGGCAGGCGCTACCACGCGCTTGTCAGCGATGTTCCATGGCCTGTGGCTGCTGGGCTTCGTGCTGCTGCTGTCGAGCGTGCTGCAGAGCATTCCGGTGGCGAGCCTGGCGGGTGTGCTGGTGTATACCGGGATCAAGCTGGTGGACGTGAAGGCGTTCAAGGCCTTGGGGCGTTATGGCCGGATGCCGATGTTCACTTACGCGGCCACCGCGTTGGCGATCATCTTCACCGACCTGCTGACCGGTGTGCTGGTGGGCTTTGGGCTGACGCTGGTCAAGCTGGCGTTCAAGGCATCGCGGCTGAAAGTCAGCCTGATCGATCTGCCCCGGGACGGCGAGATGGAGTTGCGACTGATCGGTGCGGCGACCTTCCTGAAAGTGCCGGCGTTGACCCAGGTGCTGTCGACGGTGCCGGCGGGAACCACCGTGCATGTGCCGCTCAATAACCTGAGTTATATCGACCACTCCTGCCTGGAGTTACTGGAAGAATGGGGAAGGGCCAATGCGGCCAAGGGCTCGAACCTGGTGATCGAGGCGCGTGGGTTGAAGCGACGGTTGGAAGGTCGGATAAGGACCACTACGGGGATAGGCTCCGCACCCTCCACCTGACCAAACCGGATAAAAATGTGGGAAGGGGCTTGCCCCCGATAGCGGTGGATCAGTCGAAATCTCTTTGGCTGATACACCGTAATCGGGGGCAAGCCCCCTCCCACATTGGTTCTACGTTTGATTCGAGATTTAAACGGGCTGATCCAGCGCCAGTTCAACCCCAAGCTGGCGCGACAGGCACGGCCAGCGCTTCCACGCGGCTTCCGTCTGCGGGCTTTTCAGCTGTTCGCGATAGGTCTCGACCGACTCCAGGGCAAAGCTCTCCTCGTTAAGCATCTCATCCACCGCCAGGTGCACGGCCTCATCCAGTTGATTGGCAAAGTTCTCACCGATCAATTGGTGGGCAATCAGGTTGGCGACGGTGGTATCCGCCGGAATCAGCGGCTGGCCGAAATGCTTGATGTACAGGTCGTTGACCTCCTCCACCAGACGGTGGGCCAGGTAGGCCTCGTCCAACAGGCCATCCAGGCCTTCGTGGCCCGCCAGAATCGCCGGCGGTTGCAGGAAGAAATGCTCGGCAATTTTCAGCACTGGCTTGATCTGGCTTTCGATTCCGGCTTCGCGAGCCACATCGTTGGCGGCTTCGAGCAAATCGGGGACGAGGTCGATGTACGCGGTGACAAAGCGGGTCATGACAATGTTGCGATCACCCTCGGCCAGGGAAATGGCCGAATGCAGGTGCGGCAATTGTTTTTCCAGTTGCTGGGCCAGTTGGCCGGTCGTGGCTTCGTGTTGATGGGCACGGGAAATCTGCTCGCGCAATGCGGCGGTGTTCATGAAGGCTCCAGTCATGCAGGCGTAGGAAAAGGGAGAGGATAAGGTAGCTCGTTTATACGAGCGCTTAAGACGCATTTGTCATAATTATTTCATGGTTATACGGAGACGTTATATCGGATTGCCATCGTTCGTCGGATAAACGATTCCGCAACCGATTTTATTGGGCCCATCCGTCTGTTTTCACTCATTCGCCCCTACACATTGCGGGGTCGCTACGGCTGTCTATACTCGGATTTGTACGCAATTAGCTGATGACGCCCAACTGCATGAAGCAGGCAAGGCTTGGCGGTTGTAAGCAGTATGGAAGCCGCTCCCTTCGCCGCAGGTGCAAACCGGCGGGATAACAAGAAACATAAAGGGGAACCCGCAATGACGCGACATCCACACGTTTGGATGGGCTTACTGTTGTGGTCAGTATTCGGCCAGGCCCACGCGGCCTGGACAACGAATATGGCGCCAGGGGCTACTGAAGTCAGTCACGCCGTGTTTGACCTGCACATGACCATTTTCTGGATCTGTGTGGTGATCGGCATCGTGGTGTTTGGCGCGATGTTCTGGTCGATGATCCTGCATCGTCGGTCAACCGGTCAGGTAGCGGCCAAGTTCCACGAGAGCACCACAGTGGAAATTCTCTGGACCGTCGTGCCGCTGCTGATTCTGATAGCCATGGCCATTCCAGCCACCAAGACGCTGATCAACATCTACGACAGCAGTGAGTCGGATATCGATATCCAGGTCACCGGCTATCAGTGGAAGTGGCACTACAAATACCTGGGCCAGGACGTGGAGTTCTTCAGCAACCTCGCCACACCCGCCGAGCAAATCCATAACCAGGCCACCAAGGGCGAGCACTATCTGCTGGAGGTCGACCAGCCGCTGGTGCTGCCGGTGGGCGCGAAGGTGCGCTTTTTGGTGACCGCCGCTGATGTGATTCACTCCTGGTGGGTGCCGGCCTTCGCGGTCAAGCGCGACGCCATTCCCGGTTTCGTCAACGAGGCCTGGACCCGTATCGAGAAGCCCGGCATCTATCGCGGACAGTGCGCCGAGCTATGCGGCAAGGACCACGGTTTCATGCCCATCGTGGTCGAGGTCAAGTCCAGGGCCGACTACGACACCTGGCTCGGCGAGCGCAAGCAAGAGGCGGCCAAGCTCAAGGAGCTGACCTCCAAGGAATGGACGCTGGACGAACTGGTGGCCCGCGGCGACAAGGTTTACCACACCACCTGCGTGGCCTGTCACCAGGCTGAAGGCCAGGGCCTGCCGCCGATGTTTCCGGCGCTCAAGGGCTCGAAGATCGCCACCGGCCCTGCCGCTGATCACCTGAACCTGGTGTATCACGGCAAGCCGGGTACCGCGATGGCCGCGTTCGGCAAACAACTCTCGGAGGTCGACATCGCCGCTGTCGTGACCTACGAACGCAATGCCTGGGGCAACAACAAAGGCGACATGGTCACGCCCAAAGACGTGCTGGCCATCAAACAGGCAGAAAGCAAATGACAGCCATCCTTGCCTGCGTCCAGACCCGCCCCGCCCACTCGTTTGCAGGAGAACGGTCATGAGCACTGTGATCGATGACCATGGCCACGCCGACCACGCCCACGGCCCCGCGAAAGGCTTGATGCGCTGGGTGCTGACCACCAACCATAAAGACATTGGCACGATGTACCTGTGGTTTGCCTTCACCATGTTTCTGCTGGGCGGTTCGTTCGCCATGGTGATTCGCGCCGAACTGTTCCAGCCCGGCCTGCAGATTGTGCAGCCAGCGTTCTTCAACCAGATGACCACCATGCATGGCCTGATCATGGTGTTTGGCGCGGTGATGCCGGCCTTTGTCGGCCTGGCCAACTGGATGATTCCGCTGATGATCGGCGCGCCGGACATGGCCCTGCCGCGCATGAACAACTTCAGCTTCTGGCTACTGCCGGCGGCGTTCCTGCTGCTGGTCTCGACCCTGTTCACGCCGGGTGGCGGGCCGAATTTCGGCTGGACGTTCTATGCCCCGCTCTCTACCACCTATGCGCCGGAAAGCGTGACCTTCTTCATCTTTGCCATCCACCTGATGGGCATCAGTTCGATCATGGGCGCGATCAACGTGGTCGCGACCATCCTCAACTTGCGCGCACCGGGCATGACCCTGATGAAGATGCCGCTGTTCGTGTGGACCTGGCTGATCACCGCGTTCCTGCTGATTGCGGTGATGCCGGTGCTGGCCGGTTGCGTGACCATGATGCTGATGGATATCCACTTTGGCACCAGCTTTTTCAGCGCGTCGGGCGGTGGTGATCCGGTGCTGTTCCAGCACGTGTTCTGGTTCTTTGGCCACCCTGAGGTGTACATCATGATCCTGCCGGCATTCGGCGCCGTCAGCTCGATCATTCCGACCTTTTCGCGCAAGCCGTTGTTCGGCTACACCTCGATGGTCTACGCCACGGCCAGCATCGCGTTCCTGTCGTTCATCGTGTGGGCGCACCATATGTTCGTGGTCGGCATTCCGCTGGTGGGCGAACTGTTCTTCATGTACGCCACCCTGCTGATTGCGGTGCCTACCGGGGTCAAGGTGTTCAACTGGGTCAGCACCATGTGGCAAGGCTCGCTGACCTTCGAGACGCCGATGCTGTTTGCGGTGGCCTTCGTGATCCTGTTCACCATCGGCGGTTTCTCGGGGCTGATGCTGGCCATCGCGCCGGCGGACTTTCAGTACCATGACACCTATTTCGTGGTGGCGCATTTCCATTACGTACTGGTGCCCGGCGCGATCTTCGGCATCTTCGCCTCGGCCTACTACTGGCTGCCGAAATGGACCGGCCATATGTATGACGAAACCCTGGGCAAGCTGCACTTCTGGCTGTCCTTCGTGGGCATGAACATGGCGTTCTTCCCGATGCACTTCGTGGGCCTGGCCGGCATGCCGCGCCGGGTGCCGGACTACAACCTGCAGTTCGCCGACTTCAACATGGTCTCGTCCATTGGCGCCTTCATGTTCGGCGCTACCCAGATCTTCTTCCTGTTTATCGTGATCAAGTGCATCCGCGGCGGCCCGCCCGCACCGGCCAAGCCGTGGGATGGCGCCGAAGGCCTGGAGTGGAGCGTGCCCTCGCCTGCGCCGTACCACACCTTCACCACGCCGCCGGAGGTGAAATGAATACCTTTCGGCGCTGCGAATGCAGGCAATGTGGGAGGGGGCTTGCCCCCGATAGCGGTGTGTCAGCCACCGCCATCATGGGTTGTAAAACCGCCATCGGGGGCAAGCCCCCTCCCACATTGATTTCATTCACCTGGGGTGGGCGTCATGGCTGACTCCGTGCCCCTCAAGCGCCTGGTCACCCGCCTGCTGATCCTGGTGCTGGCAATGTTCGCCTTCGGTTTTGCCCTGGTGCCGATCTACGACGTGATGTGCAAGGCCTTCGGCATCAACGGCAAGACGGGTGGGCAGTACGAGGGCGAGCAGGTCGTCGACCCGTCGCGCCAGGTAAGGGTGCAGTTTCTGTCCACCAATGCCATCGATATGGTCTGGGATTTCTATGCCAAGGCTGACGAGGTGGTGGTCAACCCGGGTGCGGTGACCGAGATGCTGTTCGTCGCTTACAACCCGACCGACAAACCGATGACTGCCCAGGCGGTGCCGAGCATTTCTCCCGCTGAAGCGGCGATGTATTTCCACAAGACCGAGTGCTTTTGCTTCACCCAGCAAGTGCTGCAGCCAGGCGAACGTATCGAAATGCCGGTGCGCTTCATCGTCGATCGCGCCATGCCCAAGGATGTGAAGCATTTGACCCTGGCGTACACGCTGTTTGATATCACCGCGCGCCAGCCGCCAGGGGCGGCCCGCAGCGGCGGCTAGCTACTGTTTGCCCGCTCAATCAGGAGAGCGAATACATGTCGACTCATGATACGTATTACGTACCAGCGCAAAGCAAATGGCCGATAATTGCCACGATTGGTCTGTTGGTCACCGTGTATGGACTGGCCGTCTGGTTCAACGACCTTAAGGCCTTGCGCCCGGAATCCCACGGCCCTTGGATCTTTTTCGTCGGCGGCCTGTTGCTGGCCTACATGCTGTTCGGCTGGTTCGGTGCGGTGATCAAGGAAAGTCGCGCCGGTTTGTACAGTGCGCAAATGGACCGCTCGTTCCGCTGGGGCATGACCTGGTTCATCTTTTCCGAAGTGATGTTCTTCATCGCGTTCTTCGGCGCGCTGTTTTATGTGCGCACCTGGGCGGGGCCATGGCTGGCGGGTGAGGGCCCCAAGGGCATCGCGCACATGTTGTGGCCCAACTTCGAGTTCGCCTGGCCCTTGCTGAACAACCCGGACCCCAAGCTGTACCCGGCGCCCAAAGGCACCATCAGCCCGTGGGGCCTGCCCTTGGTGAACACCATCTTGCTGGTGAGCTCCAGCGTGACCATCACCATTGCTCACCATGCCCTGCGCAAAGGCCATCGCGGCGCGCTGAAGATCTGGCTGGCGGTCACCGTGCTATTGGGCCTGGCGTTTCTCGGCTTCCAGGCCGAGGAGTACATCCACGCCTATAAAGAGTTGGGCCTGACGCTGGGTTCGGGCGTGTACGGGGCGACGTTCTTCATGCTCACCGGGTTTCACGGCGCCCATGTGACCATCGGCACGATCATTCTGTTTGTGATGCTGATGCGCATCGTGAAGGGGCATTTCAATGCCGAGCACCAATTCGGTTTCGAGGCGGCCAGCTGGTATTGGCACTTCGTGGATGTGGTGTGGATCGGGCTGTTTTTCTTTGTGTATGTGCTGTGAGCCGTTCTACCACGGCACGTGCGAGACCAGTTGGCCACTGAAAAAGCCCCAGGCGATCAGCCCCACGGTGATGACGGCCAGTACGACACGCACGGTCAGGGCGGTGACGAGGCGGTTGGAGTGGCCCTCGTCCTTGACCAAAAAGAATAAGCCACTGAACAGGCTCGCGACGGTCGCGATCAGCATCAGGGCAATGACGGCTTTGAGCATGGTCGGGCTCCGGGCTTTAGTGGGAGGGGGCAATGAAATTCAGTATAGCCACTGCCTGGCAGCGCTTCCGGCCCGGCATCGCGCCCACGTTGGTGGTGATGATGCTGTTGCCGTTGATGATCGGCCTGGGGTTCTGGCAACTGTCGCGCGGCCAGGAAAAACAGCAATTGGTCGACACCTACGCAGAGCGGCGCGCCGCCGAGCCCATGGGCAGCGAGCAGCTTGAGGCGAGTGCCGATCCCGCGTTTCGCCGGGTGCATCTGCGCGGCAGCTTCGATGCCGACCACAGCGTGTGGCTCGACAACCGCATGCGCGACGGCAGGGCCGGTGTCGAGTTGCTGCAGCCCTTCCATGACCAGGCCAGCGGCCTGTGGTTGTTGCTCAATCGCGGTTGGCTGCCCTGGCCTGACCGCCGCACGCCCCCGGCCTTCACCACCCCGGATCAGCCGGTGAATCTGGTTGCCTGGGTGTACGTCGCCCCCGGCGAAACCTTCCAGTTGCATGTCGACCCGGCCACCGCCCAGTGGCCACGCCTGTTGACCGCGCTGCACCCCGCCGCTCTGTGGACGGAATTGGGCCGCAACGGGTTCGCCTACGAGCTGCGCGCCGAAGCGGGCCCCGGCACGTACGACACCACCTGGCCTGTGGTCGCCATGGGGCCGGAAAAACACCTGGGGTATGCGGTGCAGTGGTTTGCCATGTCATTGGCGCTGCTGGCGCTTTACCTCTACCTCGGATGGCACAACGCAAAGGAGAAGCCGCATGGGAGCCGCCATGAATCCACTCAACCTGTCTGAGGCGCCAGACCGGCGTAAAGGCCGCTGGCAGTTGATCCTGATCCTGCTGATGGTGGTCGGCCCGATGGTGCTGGCGACCTTTATGTACAAGCTGCAGTTCTGGGTGCCGGACAGCCGCAGTTATCACGGTGAAATGATCGGTAACGGCCAGAC
The DNA here is from genome assembly GCF_034043515.1 of Pseudomonas sp. MUP55. Classification (NCBI taxonomy): domain Bacteria; kingdom Pseudomonadati; phylum Pseudomonadota; class Gammaproteobacteria; order Pseudomonadales; family Pseudomonadaceae; genus Pseudomonas; species Pseudomonas sp. MUP55. The sequence goes on from NZ_CP138214.1 coordinate 105,313, forward strand.
CCGCGCCGATATCGGCGTGCAGGCCGATGAGGACCGTTGGCAATTGCTGGTCACTGCGCCCGGCGCCTGCGCCGCCGAATGCCAGCAACTGGTGTACTTGGCGCGCCAGCTGCAGATCGGCCTGGGCCGCGATGCCTCCCGTGCCAGCCACGCGCTGGCCAGTGCGCAGCCGGTCGGCGCCGACTACGACGCCAAGCTCAAGGCCGAGTACCCGCAATTGCAGCGCTACTCACTGGACCTGTCGACCTTCAACCGCAATGCCGCCGCGCCTGGCGATGCGCACCTGTGGATCGTCGACCCCCACGGCAACCTGGTGCTGCGCTACGACGCCAAGACCAGCGGCAAGGATTTGCTCAACGACCTGCGTTTGCTGCTGAAACTGTCGAACATCGGATAAGGGCATCGTCATGGCCAAGCCTGGATTTCGCCTCGCGTTGTTTGCCACCTTGCTGGCGCTGATCGTCGTGTTGCTCGGCGCCTATACCCGCCTGACCCATGCTGGCCTGGGATGCCCGGACTGGCCAGGTTGCTACGGCTTTATCAGCGTGCCGCAGAGCGCTGCCCAGCTGGCCCATGCCGAGCTGCATTTTCCGGATGCCCCGGTGGAAGCCGACAAGGGCTGGGCCGAAATGACTCACCGCTACTTTGCCGGCACCCTCGCCGTGCTGATCGCGCTGCTGGCGGCGCGTGCGTGGAGCCACCGGCGTGATCCCGGCCAGCCGGTGAAATTGCCGCTGTTTGTGCTGGCGGTGGTGTGCGCCCAGGCCGCGTTTGGCATGTGGACGGTGACGCTCAAACTGTGGCCGCAAGTCGTGACGGGGCACCTGTTGGGCGGCTTTGCCACCTTGAGCCTGCTGTTTCTATTGACGCTGCGCCTGTCCGGTGTGCTGCCCGCGCTGGTGGTGCCCAAGCGCCTGCAGTACTGGGCAACGGCGGGGTTGGTGCTGGTGATCGGGCAGATTGCGCTGGGCGGCTGGGTCAGTTCCAACTATGCGGCGGTGGCCTGTGTCGATCTGCCGACGTGTCACGGTCAGTGGTGGCCGGCAGCGGACTTTGCCAATGGCTTCCACCTGACCCAGCATATCGGCCCTAATTACCTGGGCGGCCAGTTGGACAGCGATGCGCGCACGGCCATTCACCTCACCCATCGGGTGGGCGCGGTGCTGGTCACGCTGGTGCTGCTGGGCCTGGCCTGGCAATTGCGCGCCGTGGGCATGACGCGCCTGGCGGGCTTGCTGCTGATCGCTCTGACGGCGCAAATCAGCCTGGGCCTGAGCAATGTGGCCTTCGGCTTGCCGTTGCCGGTGGCGGTGGCTCACAACGCCGGGGGCGCGGCGTTATTGTTGACCCTGGTACTGGTCAACTACCACGCGCGCACCAGCCTGGTACGGGTGCGCTACCTGCAGCCAATCGCCTGGCGTTTTATTCCGCGCAAGCCGGCGGCGGGCCTGATCACCCTTAAAGGAGAAATGCCATGGCGTCCTTGATCAGCGCACGCCACGGCCAGGCCATCTGGCGTGACTATCTGGAACTGACCAAGCCGAAAGTGGTGGTGCTGATGCTGATCACCTCGCTGGTGGGCATGTTTCTCGCCACTCGCGCCGGCGTGCCGTGGGTGGTGCTGGTTTTCGGCAACCTGGGCATCGCCTTGTGTGCGGGTGCGGCGGCGGCAGTCAACCATGTGGTGGATCGGCGCATCGACGCGGTGATGGCGCGCACGCACAAACGGCCGTTGGCCGAGGGGCGTGTTTCGCCGGCTGCGGCACTGGCGTTTGCGTTGGTCCTGGCGGTGGCGGGCCTGGCGCTGTTGCTGGCCTTCACCAATCCGCTGGCGGCATGGCTGACGCTGGCATCGTTGCTTGGCTATGCAGTGATCTACACCGGTTTCCTCAAGCGTGCGACGCCGCAGAACATCGTCATCGGCGGCCTGGCCGGGGCCGCGCCGCCGCTGTTGGGTTGGGTGGCCGTGACCGGGCATGTCAGCGCCGAGCCGCTGCTGCTGGTGCTGATCATCTTCGCCTGGACGCCGCCGCACTTCTGGGCGCTGGCCATCCATCGCAAGGAGGAGTACGCCAAGGCCGATATCCCGATGCTGCCGGTCACCCACGGCGAGCACTACACCAAGGTGCATATTCTGCTCTACACCTTCGCCCTGCTGGCGGTGAGCCTGATGCCCTATGTCATCCACATGAGCGGGCTGCTGTACCTGGGCTGTGCGCTGGTATTGGGCGGACGCTTTCTGCAATGGGCCTGGGTGCTGTACCGTGGCAGCAAGCCGCACGCGGCGATCAACACCTTCAAGTACTCTATCTGGTACCTGCTGTTGCTGTTTGTCGCCCTGCTCGTAGACCACTACCTACTGTTGAACCTATGACTCGAACTCAAAAAACCGTCTTCATTCTTGTGGCCCTGGTGGCATTGATCATGGGCCTGACCGTCAACAAGGTGCTTTCAGGCAAAGGCCAGGGCGACCCGACCGCGCTGATCGACGCCGGCATTATCCTGCTGCCGCAAAGTCGCCAGTTGCCGGCGGTGAGCATGACCAACCAGGACGGCCAGCCGGTGTTGGTCAATGAGCTGAAGGACAAGTGGAGCCTGCTGTTCTTCGGCTACACCTTCTGCCCGGATATCTGCCCGACCACCCTCGCCCAACTGCGCCAGATCAAGAGCGAACTGCCCAAGGAGGCGGTGGACAAGCTGCAAGTGATCCTGGTCAGCGTCGACCCGAACCGGGACACCCCGACCCAGCTCAAGCAGTACCTGGGCTATTTCGATCCGCAGTTCCAGGGTTTGACCGGCGCCAACGTGCAGGACGTGCAAAAGGTCTCGAATGCCGTGAGCATCCCTTTCATTCCGGCCGATACCAGCAAGCCCAACTACACCGTCGATCACAGCGGCAACCTGGCGCTGATCGGGCCGGACGGTACGCAGCGCGGTTTCATCCGCGCGCCGTTGAACAACCAGAAGCTGGTGGCGCAGTTGCCGGGGCTGTTGCAGCGTAAATAAAGGCAACACAAAACAAATGTGGGAGGGGGCTTGCCCCCGATAGCGCCAGGTCAGTCAACCTCTTCATCGACTGACACTGAGCTATCGGGGGCAAGCCCCCTCCCACATTGTTTGATCTCCAGCGTTTTGGAGACCGGGTTGGATCAGAACGCCGGCTTGATCGCGCCTTTGTACTTCTCTTCGATGAATTGCTTCACTTCAGGTGTGTGCAGGGCCGCTACCAGCTTCTTCACCGCGTCCGAATCCTTGTTGTCTTCACGGGTCACCAGGATGTTCACGTAAGGCGAGTCGCTGCCTTCGATTACCAGGGCGTCCTTGGAAGGGTCCAGCTTGGCTTCCAGCGCGTAGTTGGTGTTGATCAGCGCCAGGTCGACCTGGGTCAGCACGCGCGGCAGGGTGGCGGCTTCCAGCTCACGGAACTTCAGGTGCTTGGTGTTATCGGTGATGTCCTTGATGGTCGACAGGATGTTGGTCGGGTCCTTCAGGGTAATCAGGCCGTTCTTGGCCAGCAGCAGGAGGGCGCGGCCGCCGTTGGTGGCGTCGTTCGGGATCACTACGTTGGCGCCGTCTGGCAGCTCGTCCAGCTTCTTGTACTTGCTCGAATACGCGCCCAGGGGTTCCAGGTGCACGGCGCCGACGCTCACCAGGTGAGTGCCCTTGGCCTTGTTGAATTCATCCAGGTACGGTTGGTGCTGGAAGAAGTTGGCGTCCAGGCGCTTTTCAGCCACTTGGACGTTGGGCTGCACATAGTCGGTGAAGACTTTGACCTGCAGGTCCACGCCTTCTTTAGCCAGCGCAGGCTTCACGAATTCGAGGATTTCCGCGTGCGGCACCGGCGAAGCAGCGACCTTGAGGGTCTCGGCATGGGCGGAAAACGCGGCAACGGCGGCGAAAGCAACCAGTAGTTTTTTCATCCAGCAAGCTCCTTGTTCGGACATCTGCCGGCACCAGGCCGGCCATGGCCATTATTTTCGAGAAAAATGCACCACCAGCCGGTCGCCGACGGTTTGCAGAATTTGCACCAGGATCAACAGCATCACCACGGTGACCACCATCACATCGGTCTGGAAGCGCTGGTAACCGAAACGGATCGCCAGGTCGCCCAGGCCACCGGCACCGACCACGCCGGCCATCGCCGTGTAGGACACCAGTGTAATCGCCGTCACGGTAATGGCCGCGAAGATGCCGGGACGTGCTTCGGGCAGCAGGGCGTTGGTGATGATCTGGCGCGTCGTGGCGCCCATCGACTGAGTGGCCTCGATGATGCCGCGGTCCACTTCACGCAGGGCGGTTTCCACCAGGCGCGCAAAGAATGGCGTGGCGCCGACGACCAGCGGCGGAATCGCACCGGCTACACCCAGCGAGGTGCCAGTGATGAGTACGGTGAATGGAATCATCACGATCAGCAGGATGATGAACGGCAGCGAACGCAGGATGTTCACGATCAGCGACAGCAAGGCGTACAAGCCTTTTTGCTCGAACAACTGACGTGGACTGGTCAGGAACAGCAGCACGCCCAGGGGCAGGCCCAGCACGACCGTGAAGAACAGCGAGCCGAACAGCATGATCATGGTATCGCCGGTGGCGAGCCAGATTTCGGACCAGTCGATGTTGGCGAAAAAACTCAGGAACAGGTCCATCAGCGCAGCACCTCCATATGAACGTCTGCGGCGGTGAAGCGCGCAAAGGCGGCGTCCATGTCACCGCCCGTGACTGCGAGGGTCAATTGCCCGTAGGGGATGTCTTTGATGCGGTCGATACGACCGGCCAGGATGCTGTAGTCCACCCCCGTTTCACGGGCGACGGTACCCAGCAGTGGCGCGTAGGTCGCTTCGCCCTGGAAAGTCAGACGCACGATACGACCCGGTACGTGGGCGAAGTCATCGCGCTGCTCGCCTTCATCGACCTGTTCGGCCTCCTGGACAAAGCGCTTGGTGGTCGGATGCTTGGGGTGCAGGAACACGTCGGCCACCGAGCCTTGCTCGACGATCACGCCGGCGTCCATCACGGCGACCTGGTCGCATACGCGGCGAATCACATCCATCTCGTGGGTGATCAACACGATGGTCAGCTTCAGTTCGCGGTTGATTTCGGCCAGCAGTTGCAGCACCGACGCGGTGGTTTGCGGGTCGAGGGCGCTGGTGGCTTCGTCGCACAGCAGAATCTTTGGCTTGGTTGCCAGGGCGCGGGCGATGCCGACGCGCTGCTTCTGACCGCCAGACAGTTGCGCCGGGTACTTCCTGGCGTGGTCCGACAGGCCGACGCGGGCGAGCAGCTCGGCCACGCGCAGGTCGATTTCCTTGCGTGACAATTCGCCGGCCAATGTCAGCGGCAGCGCCACGTTGTCTGCAACGGTCTTGGACGCCAGCAGATTGAAGTGCTGGAAGATCATGCCGACCTGCTGACGGAAGCGGCGCAGACCGTAGGCATTCAGCGCGGTAACTTCCTCACCGTCGACGCTGATCTGCCCGCCGCTCGGCTCTTCAAGGCGATTGATCAGGCGCAGCAGGGTGCTTTTTCCCGCACCCGAGTGGCCAATCAGGCCAAACACCTGGCCGTTCTCGACGCGCAGGCTGGTGGGGTGCAGGGCGGGAATATCCTTACCGGCGACGCGGTAGGTTTTATGGACGTTTTGAAACTCGATCACGTAGCGAACCTTGTGGGGCGCATGGAAAAGGGATCAGCGGTTAGCCGGGCGCGCATTTTAGCCTGTCCAACCAGCGTTTCTTAGCATTTATTTCGTATCCGTCCAGCGATTTGGCAATAACGAGACCGAAGGTCATAAAAAGGGAACGGCTCATAACCCTGTCAGTCACTACTTGAGCAATACGATGTCTCGGGTGCCGTGCCCGGGGCTTCATTCAAAAGAGCCGGGGACCGCCTGGCCACTTTGACTAAGGAGTTTTGACTGATGAGTACCAAGAAGCCAGGCACCCCGCCGAAGAGTGAACTCGCGGGCACCGATACCCTGGACCGAGGCAATACCAACGTCAAATTGCAGGCGTTGGAAGAATTCCGCTCCGATGCAACCGGCCAGGCCCTGCGCACCAACCAGGGCGTGAAAATCTCTGACAACCAGAACACCCTAAAGGTCGGCGCCCGTGGCCCGTCGCTGCTGGAAGACTTCATCATGCGTGAGAAGATCACGCACTTTGACCATGAGCGCATCCCGGAGCGCATCGTGCATGCCCGCGGTACCGGCGCCCATGGCTATTTCCAGAGCTACGGTGACCATTCGGCGCTGACCAAGGCAGGTTTCCTGCGCACTCCAGAACATAAAACGCCGGTGTTCGCGCGTTTTTCCACGGTGCAGGGTCCGCGTGGTTCCGGTGACACCGTGCGTGATGTGCGCGGCTTTGCCGTGAAGTTTTTCACCGACGAAGGCAACTTCGACCTGGTGGGCAACAACATGCCGGTGTTCTTCATTCAGGACGCGATCAAGTTTCCTGACTTTGTACACGCGGTAAAACCTGAGCCGCACAACGAGATTCCTACCGGCGGCTCAGCGCACGATACGTTCTGGGATTTTGTTTCGTTGCAGCCGGAATCGGCGCACATGGTGATCTGGGCCATGTCTGACCGCGCGATTCCAAAAAGCCTGCGCGCGATGCAGGGTTTTGGTGTGCACACCTTCCGCCTGATCAATACTGAGGGTAAGTCGAGCTTCGTCAAATTCCACTGGCGGCCGAAGGTCGGCACCTGCTCCCTGGTGTGGGACGAAGCGCAAAAGCTTGCCGGTAAAGATACCGATTACCACCGTCGCGACCTGTGGGAATCGATCGAAAGCGGCGACTATCCCGAGTGGGAACTGGGCGTGCAGATCGTCGCCGAAGAAGACGAACACAAGTTTGACTTCGACCTGCTCGACCCGACCAAAATCATCCCCGAAGAGCTGGTACCGATCACCCCGCTGGGCAAGATGGTGCTCAACCGCAACCCGGATAACTTCTTCGCTGAAGTCGAGCAGGTCGCGTTCTGCCCAGGCCACATTGTGCCGGGTATCGACTTCACCAATGACCCGCTGCTGCAGGGCCGTCTGTTTTCCTACACGGATACCCAGATCAGCCGACTGGGCGGGCCGAACTTTCATGAAATCCCGATCAACCGTCCGGTGGTGCCGTTCCACAACGGCCAGCGCGACGCGCAGCATCGCACTGTTATCGACAAGGGGCGCGCGGCCTACGAGCCCAACTCCATAGACGGCGGCTGGCCGAAGGAAACCCCTGCCGGCCCGACTGATGGTGGCTTTGAGTCCTACTACGAGCGCGTCGATGCCAACAAAGTGCGGGAGCGCAGTGAGTCCTTCGGCGACCATTTCTCCCAGGCCACGCTGTTTTTCAACAGCATGAGCCACCACGAGAAAGAGCACATCATCGCGGCTTACAGCTTTGAGCTGGGCAAGGTGGAGCGTGAGTTTATCCGCGCGCGTCAGGTCAACGAGATCCTGGCTAACATCGACCTCGAACTGGCCAAGCGCGTGGCGCAGAACCTGGGCCTGCCGGCGCCGACCAACGGCAGCGTGCCTGCGCGAGAAACGTCGCTGAAGGTGTCGCCGGCGTTGAGCCAGGTGAATCTGCTGTCCGGCGATATCAAGACCCGCAAAGTCGCGATTCTGGCGGCTAACGGCGTGGACGGCGCGGCGATCGATGCACTCAAGGCCGCGCTTGAGTCTGAAGGCGCACACGCCAAGTTGCTGGGGCCGACTTCGGCGCCTGTGACTACTGCCGATGGCAAGACCCTGCCGGTGGATGCGTCGATGGAAGGCATGCCGTCCATTGCGTTTGACGCGGTGTTTATCCCGGGCGGCAAGGACTCGGTGAAGGCGCTGAGCGGCGACGGCGTGGCCTTGCATTACGTGCTGGAAGCGTACAAGCACCTGAAGGCGATTGCGGTTGCCAGTGACGTGAAGCCCTTGTTGGATCTGCTGAAGCTGGAGGCGGATGCGGGGTTGATCGTGGGCGCGGATGCCAAGGCGTTCAAGGCGTTCTTTGCGGCGATTGCCCAGCATCGGGTCTGGGATCGGGAGCCTAAGGCCAAGGCGATTCCGGCTTAATTCTTGGTTGCCTGTTAGGACGCTATCGGGGGCAAGCCCCCTCCCACACTTGAATGCATTCACAATTCAAATGTGGGAGGGGGCTTGCCCCCGATGCTTTTAGTCTGCCTTGCGCGGAATCAGCACAACCTGCGCCGGAATGTGTTTCAAAATCTGCCGGTGGATTTTCAGGTCATATCCCGCATCGATGCGCTTCACCCGTTTGGTCAGCAACGTGGCCAGCCACGGGTAATCCTGGGTGCGTGGCACCTGGATGCTCACGTCGCACTGGTAATTCACCACGTCGGTGGCAATGGCGTCCAACTGATGGCGCATGTCTTCGACATCTGCCAGGTTCAACGCCACGGTGGTGCTCGGCGCCGCCGGGTCGATGACTTTGGCTGCCGGCTTGGCTTCGGCGGCTTTCAGGGCGGCTTCGGCCTGATCCAGCTCGGCTTTGCGCGCATGGCTGATGGCGCTGTTGACGCCACCGGTCAGGGCTGGTGCCTTGGGCATCAATGCACGGGCACGGCTCAAGGCTGTGGCGGCGGCGTTGACGTCACCCTTTTGCAGCACGATCTGGCTGCGCTGCAGGTAGGCTTCGGCCAACTGCCGCTGGTACGCCTCAAGCGCCGGATCGTTGGGCGATTGGGCTTGCAGCGAGGCGAGTTGGTCTTCGGCCGTGGCCAATTCGCTGCTGGCCAGGTTTTGTTCCAGCTGTGCGATGGCCGCAGCGCGCGGGTCCGACGCTTGGGGAGCGGCGGGCGGTGTGCTTTGACAAGCGCCCAGCAGCAGGGAAAATGCGGCAAGGAGCAGATAACGGAAGGTGAACGGCTTCATTCCTGCGACTCTCTATTTGCGCAAAAAGCGAGCAAGTCTACACCCCTCGACGGGGCAGGACAAAACTCAGCAGAAACAGGGCGGCCGCCGATACCACAATCGACGGCCCGGCCGGCGTGTCCTTGAACCACGACAACGCCAGGCCTCCACACACTGCCAGCATGCCCAACAGGCTGGCGCCGATTGCCATCTGCTCCGGCGAGCGAGCGTGGCGCTGAGCGGCGGCTGCGGGAATGATCAACAGCGACGTGATCAACAATACGCCGACTATCTTCATCGCGACAGCGATCACCACTGCGATCAACAGCATCAGCGCCAGGCGCAGGGCGGGCACGGGCAGGCCTTCAACCGTGGCGAGCTCTTCGTGCACGGTGATCGCCAGCAGCGGACGCCACAGGCTCACCAGCAGCACCAGCACGGCCGCGCTGCCGCCGAGGATCCACCCAAGATCGGCAGGGCTGATCGCCAGCAGGTCGCCAAACAGGTAGGCCATCAGGTCGATGCGCACTTCATGCATGAAGCTCAGCACCACCAGGCCCAGGGACAAGGTGCTCGGCGCGAGGATGCCGAGCAGCGTGTCGGAGGCCAACGGCTGGCGCTGTTGCAGCGTCACCAGCAACACCGCCAGCAGCAGGCAGCCGACGGTGACGGCGATGGTCGGGCTCACGTCCAGCAGAAAGCCCATGGCCACGCCGAGCAGCGCGGCATGGGACAAGGTATCGCCAAAGTACGCCATGCGCCGCCAGACCACGAACGAGCCCAACGGGCCCGCCACCAACGCCAGAGCCAAGCCTGCCAGCAGGGCGTAGAGCAGAAAATCAGCCATGCTTGCAGCTATCTCCATGAACATGAGGGTGGGGGGCGGCGGGGTCGTCAACCACGGCGCCATGCAAATCATGGGCGTGGTCGTGATGGTGATGGTAGATCGCCAGGCTTTGCGCGTTCTTACCGAACAGTTCGACAAACGCCGGGTCGCCGCTGACCTGTTCCGGGTGGCCGGAACAGCACACGTGACGGTTGAGGCAGACCACCTGGTCAGTGGTGCTCATCACCAGGTGCAGATCGTGGGAGACCATCAACACACCGCAGCCGTGACGGTCGCGCAGACGGGTGATCAGGCTGTACAGCTCGGCTTGGCCGGCGACGTCGACGCCTTGCACGGGCTCATCGAGCACCAGCAGTTCCGGTTCGCGCAACAGGGCGCGGGCCAGCAGCACACGCTGCATTTCGCCGCCGGAGATGCTCTGCACCGGGCTGTCGATCACTTGTTCGGCGCCGACTTCCTTGAGTGCCGCCTGCGCACGCGCACGGTCGACCCCAGGCACCAGGCGCAGGAAGCGCAAGACTGAAAGCGGAAGTGTCGGGTCCACATGCAGCTTTTGCGGCATATAGCCCACGCGCAGTTTGGGCTTGCGCCATACGCTGCCGCGGTCGGGCTTGAGCAGGCCCAGAACGGCGCGCACCAGGGTGGTCTTGCCCGCGCCATTGGGGCCGATCAGCGTAACGATCTGGCCCGGCTCCACGCTCAGGGCAATATTATCCAGCACGTTTTGCCCGGCGAACGTGACCCCGACCTGCTCCAGGCGGATTAACGCATTGCTCATCAAGCCCCCTGACAGCCCGAGCACAGGCCGACCACTTCGACCGTTTGCCCTTCGACACTGAAACCCACCTCGGCGGCGCTTTTAACGATCGCGTCACTGATGCTTTTTTGTTCAAGCTCGATGGCGGCGTGGCACTGGCGGCAAATCAGGAACTGGCCCTGATGCGCATGTTCCGGGTGGTTGCAGCCGACAAAGGCATTGAGCGAGGCGATGCGGTGCACCAGGCCGTTTTCCAGCAGGAAGTCCAGCGCACGGTAAACCGTGGGTGGCGCGGCGCGGCGGCCGTCCTGTTCGCTGAGCACACCGAGGATGTCGTAAGCGCCCAGCGGCTTGTGGCTTTGCCACACCAGCTCCAGCACGCGTCGACGCAGCGCAGTCAGGCGCAAACCCTTCTGCGCACACAGGGTGTCAGCCTCCGACAGCGCGGTGTGAACGCAGTGAGAGTGATCGTGGGGACGACTGGCAAGCGGTGTTATAGGCATGAGCGGCGACAGATATTTGATAGAGACGTTATTATGTTACCCGTTCCTACGCCATTGAGTGGTCATCGTGTCCCGACTTTTTCCCGTTTTTGTCGTATTTGTCACCAGTTTGTTCATGGCTGGCGCCGCTCAGGCCGAGGTGAAGGTGCTCACCAGCATCAAGCCGCTGCAGCTGATCGCCGCTGCTGTGCAGGACGGTGTGGCGGTTCCCGAGGTGTTGCTGCCGCCGGGAGCGTCCCCGCATAACTTCGCGTTGCGCCCATCCGACGTACGGCGGGTGCAGTCGGTAGACCTGCTCTACTGGATCGGGCCGGATATGGAAACATTCCTGCCGCGCGTGCTCAAAGGTCGTACGGCGGCAACGGTGGCCGTGCAGGACCTGCCAGGCATGAAACTGCGCCGTTTCGGCGAAGATAGCCACTCGCATGCCGACGAAGCGGACGAACATGATCACGATCATCGCCCAGGCAGTGTGGATGCGCATTTGTGGTTGTCGACGGTGAACGCACGGGTGATTGCGGCGCGCATGGCGGCTGACCTCAGTGCTGCCGACCCGGCCAACGCCGAGCGTTATCAGAGCAACGCGAAGGCCTTCGAGGGTCGCCTGGATGCCCTGGATGCGCGCCTGAAGAAACGTCTGGCGGGCGTTGAAGGCAAACCCTACTTTGTATTTCACGAAGCCTTTGATTACTTCGAAGACGCTTACGGCCTGAAGCACGCCGGCGTGTTTGCCGTTGCGGCCGAGGTGCAGCCGGGGGCGCAGCATGTGGCCGCGATGCGTGCGCGCTTGCAGGAAGTGGGTAAGACCTGTGTATTCAGCGAGCCGCCGTTGCGACCGCGCCTGGCTGAAACGCTGGTGGCTGGCTTGCCGGTGAAGCTGGCGGAACTGGACGCGCTGGGTGGCTACACCCCGGCGACTGCGCAAGGTTATGAGCAGGTGCTGGAAAAGCTGGGCAATGACCTGGCTGGATGCCTGGAATCTCTCTAACAGCCACCTCAGTTCAATGTGGGAGGGGGCTTGCCCCCGATAGCGGTGGGTCAGCCAGCAGATGTATCAGCTGATCCAAAGCCATCGGGGGCAAGCCCCCTCCCACATTTTTAACCCTGTGTATCTTTAGAGCGCGAACGGCAGGTGGACGCTGACTTGCTGACGCTGCACCAGCCGATGCTCGAACTCTGCCGGGTCATGAATCAATACATCCTGCCCGGCAAACGCCTGCGCGGCGATCAGGCGTGACAGCCAGAACCGCACGCAGGCCACTCGCAGCAGGGTCGGCCACAGCTCGGCTTCCTTCGCGGTAAACGGCCGCAGCCCCGCATAAGCGCCCAGCAACGCACGGGCGCGCTGCCCGTCAATCACGCCGTCGGCATCCGAACACCAGTCGTTCAGAGCGATGGCCACGTCGTACAGCATCGGCCCCGAGCAGGCGTTGTAGAAGTCGATCAGGCCCGTCAGGTGCGTGCCTTCGAACATCGCGTTATCGCGAAACAGGTCGCCGTGCACGTTAGCGCGTGGCAGTGCCAGGATCTGCGCCTTGTGGGCTTCGATCTCGCCCAAGGCATCCTGCAGAAGGCGCTGTTGCGCGTCGTTCAAGTGTGAAATCAGCTGCGCACCTTCACTGAGCATCCATTCCAGCCCGCGATCGGTCTTGCGCTCCAGTACCTTTTCACCCTGGGTCGCCAGGTGCAGGTGACCGAGCAGCTCACCAACCTGGGCGCAATGCTGGGCGTTGGCCTCCTTAATGTGCTTGCCGGCCAGGCGTGGCTGCAGCAGCGCCGGTTTGCCGGCCAGCGTGCGCAGGGCGATGCCGTCGGTGGTGCGCAGGGCGTAGGGCACGGGCAGGTCGGCGTCGTGGAGCACGTCGAGCAGCTCGATAAAGAACGGCATTTCAGCGACGGGGCCGCGCTCAACCAGGGTCAGGACGAACTCGCCCTGTTCCAGGCTGATGAAGAAATTGGTGTTTTCGCTACCGGCGGCAATCCCCTGGAAATCAAGCAGGCGGCCGAGCCCGTAAGGGGCAAGAAAGGTTTCCAGCTCGGGCCGAGCCAGGGGGGTGAACACAGACATGGTTAAAAACTGCCGTTACGGGCGCCGCTCAGGACGGCGCCGGTTGAAGTTAGGACATCATTTCCATTCGAAGATCTTCCATGACGGGATCAGCATATCCGGCTGGTCAGAGCGGATGAAGTTCGCGTCGGTCCCGTCCGCGCGTACCAGGAAATACGGTGGAGCACCTTTGGGCGTTACCTTGATGGCGTACAGGAAGCCGTTTTGGCGGTACTCCTGGATTGTCTTGTCGCCTTCCGTGCGAATGGTCACTTCCGGGTCCGCCGAAGGGGCATCGTCTGCCGCCATGGCAGCCATCGGAGCGAGTGCAATCAAGCCAGTGAACAGCAGGCGTTTGAATGTACGCATGATAACCTTGTCCCTTTGTTTTCATTGGTCCGGCTATTCTAGCGCCTGACCCGCCGAAAAGGTTGATCCTGCTCATGAGCCAAGCGCCCCTCGTCCTGGTGGACGGTTCTTCTTATCTGTACCGCGCCTTTCACGCGCTGCCACCGCTGACCACCTCCAAAGGCCTGCCGACCGGTGCGGTCAAGGGCGTGCTGAACATGCTCAAGAGCCTGCGCAAGCAATATCCGGACAGCCCGTTCGCCGTGGTGTTCGACGCCAAGGGCGGGACCTTTCGCGATGAGATGTTCGCCGACTACAAGGCCAATCGCCCAAGCATGCCCGACGACATGCGCCTGCAGATCGAGCCTCTGCACCAGAGCGTGATTGCCCTGGGCTTCCCGTTGCTGTGTGTCGAAGGCGTGGAGGCCGATGACGTGATCGGCACCCTGGCCCGCAGCAGCGCCGCCGCTGACCGTCCGGTGGTGATCTCCACCGGCGACAAGGACATGGCGCAGCTGGTGGACGGGCACATTACCTTGGTCAACACCATGACCGGCAGTTCGATGGACATCGAGGGCGTAAAGGAGAAATTCGGTGTCGCTCCGGAGCAGATCATCGATTATCTGGCGTTGATGGGCGATTCGTCCGACAACATCCCTGGCGTTCCAGGCATTGGCCCGAAAACCGCGTCCGGTTTGCTGGTGGGGGTGAATGGCGGCCTCAAAGAGCTGTATGAGCAGTTGGACATTGTGCCGACTCTGCCGATTCGCGGTGCCAAGACGCTGCCGGCCAAGTTGGAAGAACACAAGGAAATGGCGTTCCTGTCTTATCGGCTGGCGACGATCAAAATCGACGTGCCCCTGGATATCGGCCTGGACGACTTGCACCTGGTCGAGCCGGATCGCGAAAAGCTGCTTGAGTTGTACACGCTGCTTGAGTTCAAGAGCTGGTACGACGAGATCCAGCGCGATACCAAGCGGGTCGAACTCAAGGCGGCAAGCGAGGTTGCACCTGTCGCCGAGGCGCCCGTCGAGGCGGTGATATCGGTGCCGGTGGAAACGGTCTACACCACCATTCTTGACCAGACCACGTTCGATCTATGGCTGAAGAAGCTCAATGATGCGCCGTTGTTTGCCTTCGATACCGAAACCACCGGGATTGATGCGCACCGGGCACAATTGGTCGGGGTTTCCTTCGCGGTCCAGCCTCATGAAGCCGCGTATGTCCCGCTGGCGCATGCCTATCCCGGCGCGCCGGAGCAGTTGGACCGTGACACCGTGCTGCTGGCGTTGAAGCCGTTGCTGGAAGACCCGACCAAGCTCAAGGTCGGCCAGCACGCCAAGTTCGACATGAATATCCTGGCCAACTGCGCCATCGGTGGCGACCCTGCACAGGGCATCACCGTGCGGGGCATCGCCTTCGATACCATGCTTGAATCCTACGTGCTGAACTCCACCGCGACCCGTCATGACATGGACAGCCTGGCGAAGAAGTACCTGGATCATGACACCGTCAGCTTCCAGGACATCGCCGGCAAGGGCACCAAACAGCTGACATTCGATCAGATCGCCCTCGAACAGGCCGGCCCCTACGCGGCTGAAGATGCCGATGTGACGTTGCGCCTGCACCAGAAGCTGCATGGGCAGCTGGCGGCGATCCCGAGCCTGGCCAGTGTGCTGACGGACATCGAAATCCCGTTGGTGCCGGTGCTCGCGCGTATCGAGCGTCAGGGCGCCTTGGTGGACAAGGAACTGCTCGGCATCCAGAGCATCGAGCTGGGCAACAAGATGGTCGAGCTGGAGCGCCAGGCATTCGAGATCGCCGGTGAGGAATTCAACCTGGGTTCGCCCAAGCAGCTCGGGGCGATTCTCTACGAGAAACTCGGCATGCCGGTGTTGAAAAAGACCGGCAAGGGGCAGGCCTCCACCGCTGAGGAAGTGCTGGCCAAACTGGCCGAGGATGATTTCCCGTTGCCCAAGGTACTGATGCAGTACCGCAGCATGAGCAAGCTCAAAAGCACCTATACCGACCGCCTACCGGAACAGATCAACCCACGTACCGGGCGTATTCATACGTCTTACCACCAGGCGGTGGCGGCGACCGGGCGTCTGTCCTCCAGCGATCCGAACCTGCAGAACATCCCGGTGCGCACCGCCGAAGGGCGACGCATTCGCCAGGCGTTTGTCGCGCCCAAGGGCTACAAGCTGCTGGCAGCGGACTATTCGCAGATCGAACTGCGGATCATGGCGCACCTGTCCAAGGATGAAGGGCTGATGAACGCCTTTCGCAACGACCTGGACGTGCACACCGCCACGGCTGCCGAGGTGTTCAAGGTTGAATTGACAGAGGTCACGTCCAACCAGCGCCGTAGCGCCAAGGCGATCAACTTCGGCCTGATCTACGGCATGGGCGCCCAGAAGCTCGGTAAGGATATCGGCGTCGACACCAAGACCGCCAAGGCCTATATCGATGTGTACTTTGCCCGCTATCCCGGCGTGCGTGAGTATATGGAACGCACCCGGGCCCAGGCGGCGGATCAGGGCTACGTGGAAACCTTCTTCGGCCGGCGCCTGTACCTGCCGGATATCAACTCCAACAAGCCCCAGGACCGCGCGGCGGCCGAGCGCACCGCAATCAACGCGCCGATGCAGGGCACGGCAGCGGACATCATCAAGAAAGCCATGGTGAAGGTGGACAACTGGCTGACCGAGTCGGGCCTGGACGCCAGGGTGATCCTGCAGGTGCACGACGAACTGGTACTGGAGGTGCGCGAAGACCTGATCGCAGAGGTCAGCGAGAGGATCCGCGAGCACATGAGCGCCGCGGCTGAGCTGGACGTGCCGTTGGTGGTGGACGTGGGTGTTGGCGATAACTGGGACGAGGCCCACTGATGCTGCGGCTTCGCCATTACCGGGGGTGATGGCGAAGCGCTTTAGAACGGAAACCGCTGTCAGTTATTTCCAAGTGTTTTTTGAACCTGCCGGAACTTAACCTGTGAACCGCCACTCAGAGTTACTGAATGGGTGGTGAAGCCCTTCAATGCTCCTATGTTGTGTTAAGTGTTGGCAGATATCTGGACCCCGCCCTAGCGGTCCGGAACTTGGACCCCGAACTTCCCCTCCCCATACGAAGTCCGGGGTTTTTTTTGCCTGCGCAAAAGTTACTCGGCGATTTCCGCGCCCTTGTCGGCCAATTCCATCCAGCCGGCCAGTACCGTGTAGGCGTCTTCCAGGCCCATGCGCTTTGGCGCCGAGAACAGCTGGATAGTGATCGCATCGCCCCAGCCCTTGCGGATTTCGGACTGCACTTTGAGCAGGGTGTTCTTGGCGGCGCCGTAGGTCAGCTTGTCGGCCTTGGTCAGCAGGATATGCATCGGCATGCCGCTGGCGACTGCCCAATCGAGCATCAACAGGTCGAAATCGGTCATTGGATGACGGATGTCCATCATCAGGATCAAGCCCTTCAAACTCTCCCGGCCACCCAGGTAAGCCTCCAGGTGACGCTGCCAGTGCAGCTTCAGCGGGATAGGAACTTTTGCATAACCGTAGCCTGGCAGGTCGACCAGACGCCGATCATCGTCTAGCTTGAAGAAATTGAGCAGTTGCGTGCGACCTGGGGTTTTCGAGGTGCGTGCAAGGCTGGCGTGGGTCAGGGTGTTCAGTGCGCTGGATTTGCCAGCGTTGGAACGGCCGGCAAAGGCAACTTCAAAGCCTTCGTCATCGGGGCATTGGTCCACTTTGGCGGCGCTGAGCATGAAGGTGGACTGTTGGCACAGGCCGAGGATGGGATTCTTGAGTTGCATGAGATTTCCGATGTGGGCGGTGCCGAAAAAGGGTGCGGCAAGCGGTGTCGTTTCCGTTTCAGTAGCGCCAGTATATAATGCCGCAGATTTTGTGTGTGCTTTGTCCCAGCGAAGGATGAAGTTCACGGGAGCGAAAGACCTTCATTGCGCATTAGAACGCAAAACGCTCTCAAACCCTGAAAAGGTCGATGTATGACCGGATGGTGACTCGCTTCGGTGTCCCGATCGCACGTTAGGGCGACAAGGCTACACAGGAACCGGAAGCGCTGTACAACCGAGTTTGCGTGGTGACGCTGGTGCAACGCGTGACCCGGGGTTTCAAGGCAATGCCGCCGCGTGGTTTGTGCATGGACTGCAGTACTGAGGATTACCAGGCCATCGTTGAATTGATGGTGAGTAAACCCGGTAGATAACTCTTAAACCCTTAGCCGTAGTTGGATTAGCTGATGAACAAACTGATCGTGAGTCTGCTGTTGACCCTGGGCATCACCGGTGTTGCCCATGCTGCAGGCGACGCTACCGCAGGGCAGGCGAAAGCCGCCGTGTGTGGTGCTTGCCACGGACCGGACGGTAACAGCCCGGCGCCTAACTTTCCCAAACTGGCCGGCCAGGGTGAACGCTACCTGACCAAGCAGATGCACGACATCAAGGATGGCAAGCGCGTGGTGCTGGAAATGACCGGCTTGCTGGCCAACTCCAGCGATCAGGACATGGCTGACATTGCAGCGTATTTTGCCAGTCAGAAAGGCAGCGTGGGAGCTGCTGATCCGAAACTGGTCGCCCGTGGCGAGAAGCTGTTTCGCGGCGGCGACCTGGACAAGGGCCTGCCCGCCTGTACCGGCTGCCATTCGCCAAATGGCGCGGGCAACGCCACGGCAGGCTTCCCGCACCTGAGTGGCCAGCACGCTGCCTACATCGCCAAACAGCTGACCGACTTCCGCAAGGAAGAAGCTGGCCGGGCCAACGATGGCGACGCGATGACCATGCGCACCATCGCCCGCAAATTGAGTGACGAAGACATCGCGGCAGTTTCCAGCTACATCCAGGGCCTGCACTGACAGCCCGCGACGTTAACGCTCGATTAATCCAGCGATGCAAGCATAAAAAGGGTGGCTTAGGCCGCCCTTTTTTGTGGCCGCTGCCGTTACACTAACGAACTCATGTCCGCGTAGACCTGTCACAACTAAAGGTCGCGTGAGGCGACTTATTTGTCCAGGAGTAAAGCATGCGTAATCTGATCCTCAGCGCCGCTCTCGTCACTGCCAGTCTCTTCGGCATGACCGCACAAGCTGCCGACGTGCCGCTTGAAGCCGGTAAAACCTACGTTGAATTGGCTAACCCGGTGCCGGTTTCGGTGCCCGGCAAGATCGAAGTGGTGGAGCTGTTCTGGTACGGCTGCCCGCATTGCTACGCCTTTGAGCCAACCATCAACCCTTGGGCCGAAAAACTGCCCAAGGACGTGAACTTCAAACGTATTCCGGCCATGTTCGGCGGCCCGTGGGATGCCCACGGCCAGTTGTTCCTGACGCTGGAAGCCATGGGTGTGGAGCATAAGGTCCACAACGCGGTGTTCAACGCGATCCAGAAAGAAGGCAAGCGCCTGACCAAGCCAGAGGAAATGGCTGACTTCGTCGCCACCCAAGGCGTCGACAAGGACAAATTCCTGGCCACCTTCAATTCCTTCGCCATCCAGGGCCAGATCAAACAGGCCAAGGAACTCGCGCAGAAGTATGGTGTGCAAGGCGTGCCGACCCTGATCGTCAACGGCAAGTACCGTTTCGACCTGGGTACCACCGGTGGCCCTGAAGAGACTCTCAATGTTGCCGACCAGCTGATCGCCAAAGAGCGCGCAGCCAAGTAAGGGGCTCGCCATGCGCCGCTGGGGTACCGAACGCGTCGTAGGCCTGCATGACGCGCAGGTCAACGAACATCACCTGGAAACCACAGGCCTGCCGGCAGACAGTCGCTTGCGCCTGCTCAGCTTCAATATCCAGGTGGGTAACAGTACCGAGAAATATCGGCACTACCTCACGCGTGGCTGGCAGCACGTGCTGCCCCACAAGGGGCGCACCACAAATCTGCAGAAAATCGGCGACCTGCTCAGCGACTTCGACTTGGTCGCCCTGCAGGAAGCCGACGGCGGCAGCCTGCGCTCCGGCTACATCAATCAGGTGGAGCACCTGGCCCAGCTTGGCGCCTTCCCCTACTGGTACCAGCAACTCAATCGCAACCTCGGGCGCCTGGCGCAGCACAGCAATGGTGTACTCAGTCGCTTGAAGCCGACCGTCATCGAAGATCATCCGTTGCCAGGCCCCAAGGGGCGTGGCGCGATCCTCGTGCGGTTTGGCGAAGGTCCGGAAGCGTTAGTCGTGGTGATGATGCACCTGGCCCTTGGCGGGCGTACGCGCAACCTCCAGTTGGCCTACGTGCGCGACCTGATTGGCAACTACAGGCACCAGGTGCTGATGGGTGACATGAACACCCATGCCACTGACCTGCTGCAGAATTCCCCGCTGCGCGACCTCGGGTTATTGGCGCCACAAGTCGAAGCCACGTTTCCCAGCTGGCGTCCGCAGCGCTGTCTTGACCATATCCTGCTCAGTCCGAGCCTCACACTGGAAAGTGTGCAGGTGCTGGCGCAGCCCATTTCCGATCACCTGCCCGTCGCGGTAGAGATTCGTCTGCCGGGTTCGCTCACGGCTGATGCATTACCCGCGTTGAGCCCCGGCCCTCGCGGACCTCTTGCATGAGCGACGACACCCAGCGCTGGAAAGAAAAATACCTGCAAAGCGTCGAGCAACAAGACAAGCTCGAGCGCCGCTGGGCCGCTCGCCTCGACCTGCTGCGCCGAGGGCTGGTGCGCAGCACGCTGGCGGCTGAAGGCACTGACCGCGCTGTCGATCAATGCATGAAGGAAATGCGCGATGTCGTGCGTACAGACGACATGGACGCTGCCCTCGCCGCCCTGCTGCCGCGCCTGGAAAAGGCCGTGCTGGATTCGGAGCAGCGCCGCGAAACCCGGGTTGACCAGATCAATACCGCCCTCACCGCCCTGGTCGCGCAGTTGCAGAAACTTGCGCTGCCCCGCGAGGTGGCGCGCCCGCTGAAGGCCTTTGCCAAGCAGCTCGACGGCCGAGTCGGGCAGGCGCGGGAAATACCGCTGCTGCTCAGCGAGTTGAGCAGCCTGCAAGAGCAGGCGCTGCTTAACCTGGAGTCGGATGGCGAAACCCAGCGCGCCGGGCCTGGATTGTTGCAACGCCTGTTTGGTGCGAAAGAGGTCTCCACTGAACCTTCTGCGCCTGAGCCCGAAGTTCTCCCTGCGACAAAGCCCGTTGCGCCCCAGCCTGCACCAGAGGCTCCAGAGCCGGGCCAGTCCGAGGAGCTGACACAAGCCTTGCGGGCGTTCGCACCGTTGCCGCCAACAGCGGCCACTTCCGAACCTGAGCCCGTCGTTGCTGTTGGGCCAGCGCCAGCGAGCACAGCGTTGGAGTTCCAAGCCCCTGCCCAAACAGCGCCTGTGGTGGTACCTGACGCAACCGCAGAACCTGCCGCGCCTGAAGCGCCGGTCGGGGAAGCCGCGCCCGAAAGCGCACTGGCTGCCTTCATCGAAACGCCGCAAGCCAAAGTCGACACGCCTGAAGAGACGCTCATCGGCAGCCTTTCGCTCCCGCCGGTATTGGATACCGCAGAGCCTGATCCCGACGCTTTGGAATCGGATGGTCTGTACGCCCTGCCCGATTCGCCTGAACCTTCCTACAGCTCGGTGGCCAAGCATATTGAAGACACCTTGCTCGGCCTGCTGGAAGACCTGTCCCTTCCCGAGCGCCACCGGCCTCAGGCCGAAGCGATGCGCGAGCGTCTTGTCCATGGCTTGAACTGGTACGAATTGCTGCCGATCCTGGATGACCTGGCGGTGCTGATGCTGGCTGTCACCGACAGCGGCCAGCATGAGTTCGAGGCTTACCTCAAACAGCTCAATGATCGCCTTGAGGCATTCCAGGGCCACCTTCAGGTGGCCAGCGAGGGCCATGCCGACAGCCGTACCGCCGCGCTGGAACTGGATACGCAAATTCGCGAACAGGTAGACGGGCTGCAAAGCAGCGTGCAGGAAGCTGCGGATCTGGACAGCCTCAAGCAGGTGCTGGAAAGCCATCTCGAAGGTTTGCTCGGCACTATGGACGAGCATCGCCAGCAGCGCGATCAGCGTGAGCAGGAAGTGGCCGCACGCCTCCAGGGCCTGGCGGAGCGGGTGGCGAACATGGAGCAGGAAGCCCAGGGCTATCGCGAGCATTTGGAGATACAGCGCCAGAAGGCGTTGATCGATCCCCTCACCGGCCTGCCCAACCGTGCGGCCTGGAGTGAGCGGCTGGATCATGAGGTCAACGCCTGGCATCAGCGTGGCAACAACCTGTCACTGGCCATGCTGGACCTGGACCACTTCAAGCGCATCAACGACGGCTACGGGCACCTGGCTGGCGACCGAGTACTCAAGATCATTGCCACTGTGCTGCGCAAGCGCCTGCGGCCGACCGACTTCATCGCGCGCTTCGGCGGCGAAGAATTTGTGTTGCTGATGCCCGACTCAGCCCTGGCGGATGCCTTGGCCGTGGGTGAAGCGTTGCGCGCCGCCATCGAGGCGTGCCCATTTCACTTCAAGGGCGAGCCGGTAACCATCACGGTATCCATGGGGGTCGCGCAGTTTCAGCCGGGCGAGCGCAGTGACCTTGCGCTCAAGCGCGCCGATGAAGCACTTTACAAGGCCAAGTCGGCAGGGCGTAACCAGGTGCAGGCGGCGTAAAAGATGTTCCATTTTGTGATTTGGCCGCCCAGGATTTGACGTTACGTTACACTGTTGCATTATCGTCCCTTGCGTATGCCTTCTCTCATGAAATCTCTCTATATCGCCTTAGCACTATTTCTGCTCGCCGGCTGCTCCAGCGGCCCCCGACTGAACACCAGCCATCCTTCGATCAACCATGACAACCGCGTGCAGTTCGTCGTGGTTCATTACACCTCGGCCAACCTTGAGCGCTCCCTGGCGCTGTTGACCAAGGGGCAGGTCAGCAGCCATTACCTGATCGGCGATGACGCCTCAGGCACCATCTACAAGCTGGTGGATGAAAGCCAGCGCGCCTGGCATGCGGGTGAAAGCGAATGGATGGGTCGCACCTGGCTCAATTCCAGTTCCATCGGTATCGAGATCGTCAATCCAGGCTACAGCGACACCCCGACCGGGCGGGTGTGGTACCCCTATTCCGAAGCGCAGGTGAAGTCACTGGTGGAGTTGCTCAAGGACATCAGCAAGCGTAACGGGATCGACCCCAAGAACATTATTGGGCACAGCGATATCGCGCCGCTGCGCAAGCTGGACCCGGGTCCGCTGTTCCCTTGGAAGCGTCTGGCCGACGAAGGCGTTGGGATTTGGCCGGATGCGCAGGCGGTGGCGCGATTCCAGGCGCAGTACGCTACGCAACTGCCGAGCATTCTCTGGTTCCAGCAAGAGCTGGCTCGCCTGGGCTATCAGACACCGCAAACCGGTGAGTTGGATGTGGCCACGCGTCATGTGCTGGCCGCATTCCAGATGCGATTCCGTCCATCGTTGTTCGACGGAACGCCGGATGCGCAAAGTGCGGCGATTTTGCGAGCCTTGAATCAGCGCTGAATGACCGACAAGCCTTTGTGGCAAGGGAGCTTGTTCCCTCATCACAAAGGCTTGCGCCTAAAGAGGCAGGGCCATATAGAACTGGGTTCCCTGCCCCGGCCTTGAATACACGCCCATGCGGCCGCCGTGCAGTTGCACGATTTCCTTGCACAACGCCAAGCCCAGGCCTGCCCCGCCTTTTTTGCGGCCCACCTGCACGAAAGGTTCGAAGATGCGTCCTTGCTGGCCGTACGCAATGCCTTCGCCGTTGTCCTCGACGCTGATAATCACCCGTTCGCCATGACGTCGAGCCTGCAGGCGAATCTGCCCGCCTTCGGCAGTGTGCCGCAGGGCGTTGCCCAGCAGGTTGTCGAGTACACGCTCCAGTTGGGCCTTGTCGGCATACAGGCGTGGAAGGTCAGATTGAGCCTCCACCAGCAGTTCGATATTTTGCGCGTTTGCCGGTTCGGCGAATCGTGCCCGGGCTTGGTCGAGCAGTTCGGTGACATCGCACGGCCCGAGCGTGAGTTTCTGCAGGCCGTTCTGATAGCGCGAGAAGTTGAGCAAGTCGTTGATCAACTGCATCAACCGCTGCATTTCTTCATTCACTGTGTCCAGCAGGTCCGCTTCGCGTGATTCGGCCGGGAACTTGGCCCGTTCGCGGAACAGGCCGAAGGCCATGTGCATGCCGGTCACTGGCGTACGCAGCTCGTGGGAAGCGCGCAATACGAACTCGCTGCGCACCCGCTCAAAGGCACGCTGCTCGGTGACGTCATGCAGCACCATCACCGCGCCGAGGATATGCCCCTGGGTGTGGCTGACCGGTGTCAGGCTGTATGTCAGCAGGCGCAGCTCGCCCTCGACCTCCACTTCCAGATCCTCCGGGGCCCGCTCCAGATTCCCACCACGCAGCACCAGCTGCAGTTGTTCATCCATTTCCGGGCGGCCAAGTGCTTCGCTCAGGCCCTGGCCGAGGCGCTCTTCGTCCCAACCCAGTTGGCGCTGCGCGACTGGATTAAGGTGCTCAAGGTGGCCTTGACGGTCAATCATCAGCAGGCCGTCGTCAATGCTGTCGAGCACCGCTTGCAACCGCTGCTGACCAGCGAGCAATTCATCGACATTGGTGGCCTGATGCTGGCGCAGCGCCTGGGCCATGATGCCGAAGCGTCGGGTCAGCTGATTCATTTCCGCCGCGGACGATATCGGCAAGGTCACCTCGAAATCACCTTGCCCGATTTTGTCGGCGGCCTTGGCCAGGGCTTCAATGGGCCCGCCGAAGCGTCGGGCGATGCCGTGGGCGGTCACGAAACCGATAATCAGCACCGCGAGGCCTACCAGCCCCAGCAAGGCGGCAATCAACAGCGCACGTTCGCGGGATCTGTGCTCGCTCGTGCTGATGTTTTCCAATGCCTGTTTGTGGTGGACGATCAGCCCATTGCGCAGGGTGTTGAAGGTTTCAGTGAGCTTCTCCTTGCTGCCCGGGGCAGGTGGTTCCTGTTGGGAACGGTCAAAGGCCTCCAACAGGTTCTGGTAATCCTCGCGTGCCTGACTGAAACCGTGGGTAATGCCGTCACGTTCTTCATGGGCGACACCCTGGTCCAGCAGGTCGAGGTAGTGCTGCTTGGAAGCTTCCAGGGCCGCTGGATCAGGACGTTTCTCGAGCATCATGATCAGTTGATCGCCCAGGCTCTGGCGCAACTTGAGGCCCAGGTCCAGGGTGACGAAGTTGCTGCGAATCAACGACTCCTGGGTCTTGGCCATCTGCATGACGCTGACCAGTCCCAGGAACAGTCCCAGCAGCGCCACGGTGATCAGCGCTGATATGCTCAGGAATAACCGGGTGCGCAGTTTCATCGCGAGCTTCATGAGGTACAGCTCATAAGTTGTACTGTTTGCGTTTGCGATACAGGGTCGATGCGTCGATGCCAAGGGTGCGAGCTGCTTGGTCCAACGTGTCGCTGGTGGCAAGTACCGCGCCGATGTGCGCTTTTTCCAGTTCGTCCAGGCTCAATGCGGCACCGATGCGCGGTGCGTTATTGGTCGGTTGTTCGGCCATCCCCAGGTGGCTGATCTCGACCTTCTCCTGCGGGCAGATGATGCTTGCGCGCTCCACCACGTTACGCAGCTCACGGATATTGCCGGGCCAACGATAGTTGAGCAGTGCTTCGCGCGCCTGATCGCTGAAACCACGCGCCGGGCGGGCATACTCCTTGACGAAGCGTGCCAGGAACCGGTCGGCCAGGGTCAGAATGTCTTCACTGCGTTCGCGCAGCGGCGGCAGGTGCAGGGTGATGACGTTGAGGCGATACAGCAGGTCTTCACGGAAGCGGCCGTCACGCACCATGTCTTCCAGGTTCAGGTTGGTGGCGGCGAGGATGCGTACATCTGCGCGGCGGGTAACCGGGTCGCCCACGCGCTCATATTCCTTATCCTGAATAAAACGCAGCAACTTGGGCTGCAACGTGAGCGGAAAATCGCCGATCTCGTCAAGAAACAAGGTGCCGCCGTCCGCCTGGTTAACCCGGCCCAAGGTGCTTTCGCTGGCACCGGTAAATGCACCGCGGCTGTGGCCGAACAATTCACTTTCCATCAGTTCTGCGGTCAACGATGGGCAGTTGATGGTCACGCAGGATTTCTTCGAGCGTTTGCTCCAGCCGTGAATGGCCCGCGCCAGTTCCCCTTTACCGGTGCCCGACTCGCCGAGGATCAGGATATTGGCATCGGTGCCGGCCACCTGCCGTGCGGTTTCCAGCACCACCATCATGGCCGGGCTGTGAGAATCCAGGCCGTCCTTGGGCTGGCGCACTGCGCCTTCCAGTGCTTCCAGGCGTGCCGAGAGCTGGCGCACTTCCAATTGCTTGGCGGTGGCCAGGCGCAACTGGTCGGGGCTGCAGGGCTTGACCAGGTAATCGGCGGCGCCGGCCTGGATTGCGTCCACGGCGGTGTCCACGGCGGAGTGCGCCGTCACGATCACCACGCGCATCCATGGCGCCTGAATACGCATCTGAGCCAGCACATCCAGGCCGTTGTCTTCGCCCAGGCGCAGGTCGAGGAAGCACAGGTCGAACACTTGGCGTTGCATCAAGGCGTCGGCCTGAGCCGCGCTGTTGGCGGTGGCAACGGTGTAGCCTTCATCTTCCAGGCAATAACGGAAGGTGCGGAGGATCGCGGACTCGTCATCCACTAAAAGAATGCGGCCTTGAAGTTCCTTGGCTGATTCCATCTGTCCCGCGCTCCTTAACTATGAATGTTGGTGATTAGTCCCAGAATAATCGGGCAAGTTGCATGGTTCATTCTGCTCGATAAAAGGCAACGTCGTGCAGCTATCTGCACATCTTCCTACATCCCCCTGTAAAAGCGCCGCACTAGTGGCGTTTTCATGTCTTCTGCCCGCTTCGGCAACCGCGCTGCCGCCATCGATCCCTTGCCCCGACGATTGACCATCGTGCATTTCGCACGGCCCTGGATCGGGCATCGTGCAGGATGCTGTGCCTTGAAGAAGCGCCACATTTATAACTCTTTGATTTAAAGAGGTTTTATTTTGTAAAAAACCTGGCATGCGCTCTGCAATAGGTACTGCATAGAGCGTCATGAATGAATAATCAGAATGCGGGAGAAAGCAGCATGACTCGCCAAAGCCTCAGCCAATTGCGTATATCGCCGCTGCATCTGCAGCAAGGTCTATTCGCCAGCCTCGCGCTGATGGTCACGCTGATCGTCGGCCAGCAGATGCAGCATTGGCAGCAGAGTCCGCAACAAGTGCCGCAATTCGAACGCCCTGTGATGACGCAAACCCATTTCAGCTCCGTCGCCAGCACCATGGGCGATGTAGCCGCCCCGCAACTGAGAGTGGCGGACCAGAACTCCACCCTGAGCGAACTACCGGTTCAAGAGCGCTGGGTGTTCTAGGCAACAAGACGTCGCTCAAGCTGAGCGGCTGTACGGCATTACCGCTGTTACCTTTATGAAAGCTTAAGGAGAATCACCATGTTGAGTTGGGCAATCACGTTTCTGATCATCGCCATTGTGGCCGCAGTCCTGGGCTTCGGTGGTATCGCAGGCACCGCTACGGGTATCGCCAAGATTCTGTTCGTGGTTTTCCTGGTGATGTTCATCGCCTCGTTCTTCTTTGGTCGTCGCGGCCGAGGCTGAATATGACCCATCTGTCCCTCAAAGCCATTGCCGCCGCCGTACTCTTGTGCGGCAGCGGCCTGGTGATGGCCGCCAATGACGGCCAATCCCGGGCCAACGAATTGCTCAGCACGGATGCGCAGTACCGTAAGACCTGGCAAGGCGTGGTGAAGAAAGAAGAACGCCTGCCGGAGTGGGTGATGAACCTCTCGGGTACGGCTGAACAGATGAACGCTGTCGAAGAGGATGGCGACAAGTATCTGGTCGGTCCGCTGTGTGAAACGGCAGATACCTGCCTGAACAAGCGCCTGATCGTAGCCTTCAGCCTCGATAAGGAAGATGCCTACGCGATGTTGGTGGAAGTCCCGGCCGGCCTGCCGGCGGACAAGTCCCCGACGCGCCACGCCGATTACCGTTTCCTCGGTAAACCGGATGAAGGCATGAAGAAGCTGCTGATGGAGCAGCTCAAGAAAGATCCGAATTGGTACTAGGTTCCGTCTCACGGAGCCGGCGTCCATAGAAAGAAGCCATCTCGCTTCTTTCTGTTTGCATCGCTCGCCAAGCGCGGTGCATGACCAGGGGGCCGGGTTGCTCTGATCGATAAGGATCGGCGCGACCTACGGGTACAGGGAGTGCCTGCGCAAGGGCCGGGTCAGGTGAAAAGCTGCGACGCAAGTTCACAAGTCCTCAAGCTTGCTGAACTTGCGGCGGGCTTGTCGCTCTCATTGGCTCAGTGTCATGCCGCTCTTAGCCCGAAATTTTCGTTCTGCCACTCGGCAACCATTACCTGATATGTAGGCGCGACCATCCATCGATAAAAATTCGCTAGCGCTAGAGGCTGTTTCCGACGCCAGGTGGCGGATTTTGCAGACATTTTTATCAAACATTCGAATTCATCGAACTCTCCGCGAAAGCCTGAACTGGCAGCTTCGCGGCAGGTTCGCCCGCTTGAATGGCGTATTCGAACTGACCGTTCAGACAATTAATTTCAAAAAAAGCCATGCCGATTCGGCATAGGGTAGGCGTTTACGGCATTAGACGTCGCTCCCTTGCATGGGAATAGTTGCGCCTTTTTTCGCCTACCAGTAAGCCATTTCGGCCAAGCTGCGGTGACCTTTCATGGAGGCAGATGCACACACTTTTTCGCTTTCGAGCGGTCCAGCTGGCGCATTTGCCTTAAGTTCACTTGAAGTAAGGGTAATGACATGAAGAAGGCAAAGCTAAGCCTCGCCTGGCAGATCCTCATCGGTTTGGTGCTAGGGATCGCAATCGGTGCAGTGCTCAACCATTTCAGTGCTGAAAAGGCCTGGTGGATCAGCAACGTGCTCCAGCCAGCGGGCGATATCTTTATCCGCCTGATCAAGATGATCGTTATCCCCATCGTGATTTCCTCGCTGATCGTTGGCATTGCCGGTGTTGGCGATGCGAAAAAGCTGGGTCGCATCGGCGTCAAAACCATCCTCTACTTTGAAATCGTCACCACCATCGCCATTGTGGTCGGCCTGTTGCTGGCCAACCTGTTCCATCCGGGCGCTGGCATCGACATGAGTACCCTGGGTACCGTCGACATCTCCAAGTACCAGGCGACCGCCGCCGAAGTGCAGCATGAGCATGCGTTCATCGAGACCATCCTCAACCTGATCCCGTCGAATATCTTCGCTGCCGTCGCCCGAGGCGAGATGCTGCCGATCATCTTCTTCTCGGTGCTGTTCGGCCTGGGCTTGTCCAGCCTCAAGCCTGAACTGCGCGAGCCATTGGTGACTATGTTCCAGGGCGTGTCCGAGAGCATGTTCAAAGTCACCCACATGATCATGAAGTACGCCCCAATTGGGGTATTTGCCCTGATCGCGGTGACCGTCGCCAACTTCGGCTTCGCCTCGCTGCTGCCGTTGGCCAAGCTGGTGATCCTGGTTTACGTCGCGATTCTGTTCTTCGCGTTTGCGGTACTGGGCATGATCGCCCGCCTGTTTGGCTTCTCGATCCTCAAGCTGATCCGTATCTTCAAGGACGAGCTGGTGCTCGCCTACTCCACCGCCAGCTCCGAAACCGTGCTGCCGCGTGTGATCGAGAAGATGGAAGCCTACGGCGCGCCGAAGGCGATCTGCAGCTTCGTGGTGCCGACCGGCTATTCATTCAATCTCGACGGTTCGACCCTGTACCAGAGCATCGCGGCGATCTTTATTGCCCAGCTGTACGGTATCGACCTGTCGATCGGCCAACAGCTGATGCTGGTGCTGACCCTGATGGTCACCTCCAAAGGCATCGCCGGTGTGCCGGGTGTGTCCTTCGTGGTGCTGCTGGCTACTCTGGGCAGCGTGGGCATTCCATTGGAAGGCCTGGCGTTCATCGCGGGTGTCGACCGTGTAATGGACATGGCGCGTACCGCACTGAACGTGATCGGCAACGCTTTGGCTGTACTGGTCATCTCGCGCTGGGAAGGCATGTACGACGATGCCAAGGGCGAACGCTACTGGAATTCGCTGCCGCATTGGCGCAGCAAAGAGGCGCTGCCGACCGGCGAAATCACTCGCGGCTGATCGCTCGATTGGGCTGACACAAACCCCGGATAATTCCGGGGTTTGTCGTTTCTGCCAGCCCCGTTATCATTCGCCCCATCTTTCGGGGGATTTAACTGATGCTCAATGGCCTGTGGCTTGGCTTCTTTGTCGTGGCAATGGTGTCAGCACTGGCGCAATGGCTGGTGGGCGGAAACGCCGGGATTTTTGCGGCAATGGTGGAAAGCATTTTTGCCATGGCCAAACTGTCGGTGGAAGTCATGGTGCTGCTGTTCGGCACCTTGACCCTGTGGCTGGGCTTTCTGCGTATCGCCGAAAAAGCCGGAATCGTCGATTGGCTGGCCAAGGCCCTGGGCCCGCTGTTTCGCCGCCTGATGCCCGAAGTGCCTGCCGGCCACCCGGCCATCGGCCTGATCACCCTCAACTTCGCCGCCAACGGCCTGGGCCTGGACAACGCCGCCACCCCCATCGGCCTCAAAGCCATGAAGGCGCTGCAGGAACTCAACCCGATTCCCAACACGGCCAGCAATGCACAGATCCTGTTTCTGGTGCTCAATGCGTCGTCGCTGACGCTGCTGCCCGTGACCATCTTCATGTACCGCGCCCAGCAAGGCGCTGCCGACCCGACGCTGGTGTTCCTGCCGATTCTGCTGGCCACCAGCGCCTCGACCCTGGTGGGCCTGCTGTCGGTGGCAGTGATGCAGCGCCTGCGCTTGTGGGACCCGGTGGTGCTGGCCTACCTGATTCCGGGTGCCTTGGTGCTGGGTGGTTTCATGGCATTGCTGGCGACCCTGTCTGCCACGGCGCTGGCCGGGCTGTCTTCGATCTTGGGCAACCTCACGCTGTTTGGCTTGATCATGTTGTTCCTGGTGATCGGCGCGTTGCGCAAGGTCAAGGTGTATGAGGCCTTTGTCGAAGGCGCCAAGGAAGGCTTTGACGTTGCCAGGAACCTGTTGCCCTATTTGGTGGCGATGCTCTGTGCGGTGGGCGTGTTGCGTGCCTCCGGCGCGCTGGACTTTGGCCTGGAAGGCATTCGCCATGTAGTGGCCTGGACCGGCATGGACACGCGTTTCGTCGACGCGCTGCCGACAGCGATGGTCAAGCCATTTTCCGGCAGTGCAGCGCGGGCGATGCTGATCGAGACCATGCAGACCCAGGGTGTGGACAGTTTCCCGGCGTTGGTGGCGGCGACCATCCAGGGCAGTACCGAGACCACCTTCTATGTGTTGGCGGTGTACTTTGGTTCGGTGGGCATCCAGCGCGCACGGCATGCGGTGGGGTGTGCGTTGCTGGCGGAGTTTGCCGGGGTGGTGGCGGCCATTGGGGTGTGCTACTGGTTCTTTGGTTGACAATCAGACCGCTATCGGGGGCAAGCCCCCTCCCACATTTAGATCTGTGAACACGTTCGAAAAAGGTGGGAGGGGGCTTGCCCCCGATGAGGCCATCAGTGTTTAGCAGCACCATCGCCTTGCGCGACCACCCACTCCACCACCTGCCTGTTCAACGCATCTCCCGCCTGCCCAAACCCAGCCACCACGCCTGGCACCTGGGTATCGCTCACCGGCTGGTGCACTTCAAACCGGCGGCTGGCGATGATGCGCTGATCGCTGCCGCGCACCAGCCGAGCGTCCAGGCGAATGACCACCTCCACCGCCGTGCCACGGTACTCGCTCTGAAATGCCTGCAACTGCCCGCCCAGTTCATAGTCCGCCTGCAGATTGGTCTCGTCGGTACTCAGCAACGTCACTCGGCCATCGCGCTGGAAACCGTCCAGCAGGCGGTTGCGCAACAGCACCGGCGCCGGATCGCTCCAGCGCGAGTTCGCATAGCTGCTGATCAAGTCGCCATTGGGCACCACCGCGATGCGTGGGCTGTCGAGAAACTCGCTGGTCTGTGGCTTGGTCACGCGCAACGACCAGCTCACCGGTGCGCCTTGACTGACGGGCTGGGCGGACGCCAGGCGGTACACGTCGGATGGGTCCGGCTTGGGCAGGATCGAGCAGGCGCTCAGCAGTGCCAAGGCCACGGGGGCGATCATTCGGTAAGCACGCTTCATGGCGTGAACTCCTTGTTCTTGTCACTGCCCAGCAGGTAACCGCTGGGGTTGGCTTCCAGGCGGCGCGAGATGGCGCGCAGCGAACCGAGGGTTTCGCGCAGTTCGCGCACGGCCGGCGCCAGCTCGTTGAGGCCCTGCATGCCACTGTTCACTGAATCCTGGTTGTTGGTCAGCAAGGTGTTGATGGTGGCGGTGCTTTGCTCAAGAGACTTCATCGCCTGCTCCGCACTGCCGAACGCCTGCTTGCCCTGATCGTTGAGCAGACCATTGGCGTTGCGCATCAGCACGGTGGTCTGTTCCAACGCGCCGCCAGCCTGTTTGCTCACCTGCATCAATTGCTGCATCACCACTTTGATCTCGCCGCGCTGTTCTGCGATCGCGCCGGTGGTTTGCTGCAGATTTTCCAGAGTGGTGCTCAAGCGTTCGACGTTTTCTCGGGAGAACAGCTGGTTGGCGTTGTGCAGCAGCAGGTTGATGCTGGTCATCAGGTCGTTGCTGTTATTGAGCAGGCGCGCGATAGGCGATGGCGACGCGATGATTTCCGGCAGGTTGCCGTCCTTGCCCTTGAGTTCGGGGCTTTGCGGGGTGCCGCCGCTGAGCTGGATGATCGAGGTGCCGGTGATGCCGGTCAGTGCCAGCTTGGCCTGGGTG
The DNA here is from genome assembly GCF_034043515.1 of Pseudomonas sp. MUP55. Lineage (NCBI taxonomy): Bacteria > Pseudomonadati > Pseudomonadota > Gammaproteobacteria > Pseudomonadales > Pseudomonadaceae > Pseudomonas > Pseudomonas sp. MUP55. Next base: position 137,469 of record NZ_CP138214.1, read on the forward strand.
TCTTCCTTGATCGGTGTTTGCCCGGCCAGGCGGATGCGCGCCAGCACGCGGCGTGGGTCCTTGGGGTCCAGGCGCAGGCTGGTGACATCGCCCACCTTGATCCCGCTGTACTGCACCGAACTGCCCTGGGACAGGCCGCTGACCGCTTCGTTGAACACCACCTCGTAATCGCGAAAGGCGCTGTCGACGCTGGATTTGGCCAGCCACAGGCCGAACAGCATCGCGCCGACCACCACAATTACGCTGAACAATCCGATCATCACATGATGGGCTCGGGTTTCCATGTCATACCTCGTTGAGCGATTGAGCGGCATCCAATGCCGCGCGGCCTCGGGGGCCGTGGAAATATTCGTGAATCCAGGCGTCGTCGGTTTCCGAGACGACATCGATGGCATCGGCCACCAGCACTTTCTTTTGCGCCAGCACCGCCACGCGGTCGGTGATGGTGTACAGCGTGTCGAGGTCGTGGGTAACCAGGAACACGCTCAGGCCCAACGCATCGCGCAGGGTCAGGATCAGTTGGTCGAATTGCGCCGCGCCAATCGGGTCGAGGCCGGCGGTGGGTTCGTCGAGAAACAGGATGTCCGGGTCCAGGGCCAGCGCGCGCGCCAGGGCGGCGCGCTTGATCATGCCGCCGGACAGTGACGCCGGGTACTTGTCGGCCGCCGACAACGGCAACCCGGCCAGGGCCAGTTTGACCGCCGCCAAATGCTCGGCATCGGCGCGGCTGAGCCCGCCGTGCTCGATCAACGGCAAGGCGACGTTCTCGGTGACGGTCAGCGAGGAAAACAGCGCGCCCTTCTGGAACAGCACGCCGAAGCGGCGTTCCACCAGCGAACGTTCATGCTCGGGCAGGCTCGGCAGGTTCTTGCCGAACACCCGCACTTGCCCTTCGCTGGGGCGCCGCAAGCCGACGATGCTGCGCAGCAGCACCGACTTGCCGCTGCCGGAGCCACCGACCACCGCGAGGATTTCACCCTTGTACAAATCCAGGTCGAGGTTTTCATGCACGCTCTGGCTGCCAAAGCGGTTGCACAGCCCGCGAACCTCGATCACCGCCTCAGTGGGCGCTCGATGCAGACGACTCACCAGCCCATCTCCATGAAAAACATGGCCGCGACCGCGTCCAGCACGATCACCACGAAAATCGATTGCACCACGCTGGAGGTGGTATGCGCGCCGACTGATTCGGCACTGCCGCTGACCTTGAACCCTTCCAGGCAGCCAATCGCGGCGATCAGGAATGCGAAGATCGGCGCTTTCACCATGCCCACCAGGAAATGCTGCACGCCGATGTCCGATTGCAGCAGCGACAGGAACATCGCCGGCGAAATATCCAGGGCCACCGCACACACCACGCCGCCGCCGATAATCCCCGAGAGCATCGCCAGGAACGTCAGCATCGGCAAGGCCACCAGTAGCGCCAGCACCCGCGGCAGCACCAGCAGCTCCATCGGGTCCAGGCCCAGGGTACGGATGGCGTCGATTTCCTCGTTGGCCTTCATCGAGCCGATTTGTGCGGTAAAGGCACTGGCCGTGCGACCGGCGATCAGGATGGCGGTGAGCAACACGCCAAATTCCCGCAGGAATGAAAACGCCACCAGGTCCACGGTGAATATTGTCGCGCCGAAGCTCTTGAGCACGGTGGCGCCGAGGAAAGCCACCACGGCGCCCACCAGAAAGGTCAGCAGCGCGACGATAGGCGCTGCGTCGAGGCCGGTCTGTTCGATATGCGCGACCATCGGCGTGAGGCGCCAGCGTTTGGGCCGAAAGACGCCGCGCACGAAGGTTTCGAGGATCAGGCCAATGAAGCCCAGCAGTTTCATCCCGTCTTGCCAGACCGTGTCCACCGCGCGGCCGATGCGCGCCAACAATTGAATGCCCGCGCCTTCTTCCGGTTCCTTGAGCGGTACGCAGAAATCGTTGAGCGAACGGTAGACCGTTTTGAGCAACGCCCGGTCGGCGGCGGACAGGCTGCAATCAGTCTGCTCGGCGGACTGCTCGATACGTTCGGGCCCCAGCAGCTCCACCAGCAGCGAAGCACCGGCCGTATCCAAAGCGCCGAGGCCGTTGAGGTCGATGCGCGCGCCGGCGTCGTACTGGCCGTCGAGGGTGTTCGACAGCTTCTTCAGGTGGGCGTAATGGGCAAGCGTCCAGTCACCGGTAATCAGGAGCAACGGCGGTGTGCTGGACGTATCGAGTTGGGCCGCGCCGGCTGTCGTGCGAGAGGTCATAAGCTCCGAGCTTGTTTGGCTGTCCACAATTGCTACGTAATAGCACGATCGGGCTTACTTGGGGTTGTCCGTTTGTGCTGAGTCGGTGACGTTGAAGCGCAGCACGCCAATGACTTGCCCGTCTTCGGTCAGCACCCGCACTTGCCAGCGGCCTACCGAATCCGGCGGGAAGTTCTGCTTGTGGGTCCAGGCGCGATAGCCTTCCTTGCGGCCGCCATGGATATCCAGGGCAATGCGGTCGACTTCCTTGCCGTTGAATTTCCACACGTGATAGATCCGTTCATCCAGGCCGCGAGGGGCGTTGATGGCGGTGTAGGCGTACAGCCCGCCGCTGCGCAGTTGGGCGGCGCTGACCTGCTTGAGGTCGTCGCCCGGTGTGCGGTCCTGGAGTTGGGTGCTGATGGCCACTTCGGTCATCCACAGGGTGGCAGGCGGCACCCAGCTGCGCAGCAGCCAGCCGGCGCAGCCAATGGCTGCTGTGACTCCCAGCAACATCGCCCAGCCCTTGACGCTGCGCAGCGGCAGGCTGACGGCCAGGCTTGGGATCGACAGAGCCATGGCGACGCCCAGGGCCAGCTTGTAACTTTCGGCAGTGGTCAGGTGCAGGATGATCGGCAGAGCGGTCAGCAATGCGGCGAATAACGTCAGCGTGTGCAGGGCGAGGAACAGTGACCGCTTGGGCGCCAGCCACTTGTAGTACAGCGGGTCGATGATCGAAACCAGCGCCGCCGCACCGAGCAGGCCGGTGAACACCGATTGGCCGCTGTTCCAGGCCGTGGTGACGAAAAAGAACGGCAGCACGAAGAACAGGCTTTCCTGGTGGATCATCTGCGTGGCATAGCGCAGTAGCGGTTCCGGTATTTCGCGGTTGAAAAGCCTGGTGAAAAGCTGGGTGAAGCTGTTTTCCAGCATCAGCCACAGCCAGCTCACCAGCATGATCACGGCGATCCAGCTGGCCATGCCCTGCTGGCGGTCCACGAGGATGAAACTGCCCACCCCCGATATGAAGCCGCCGAGCGCGATCACCCCTGGGTAGCGCTTGATCAGTTCTATAACGCGCTGGATAAGGGGCGGCAAATTCGGCATGGGCGGTTCACAATAGGTGTGGGAAAAATCCTAGACAGGATAGCGTCTCAGGTCGCTGTTCGGTGCCTCATTACGCGTTGCGTTTGCGATAAAACCGCAGGGTCACCCATATCAGAGTGATCAGCCCCAGCACACCCGCGCCCAATCCGCTCAGCGCGTTATAGCTCAACAGCGGTTTTTCGATGCGCCAGTAGCCCGGCTGCGCCAGCACCTGACGCATGGCCTGGTTGGTCTGCGCCAGGCTCACGGCCTTGATGCGTTTGGCCGGGTCGCTGAAGCGGCCATCGGCATATTCGCCAGCGGCGCTCCAGTAATAATCGGCCAGCGCACTGTTACCCTGCACGGCCCAGGCCTGGCGCGCGATGGCGGCTTGCTGCAGCCGAGTGAATACCGCCGGGTCGAGGCCATCCTTGAGCAACTGTGCCTTGAGGTCTTTGAGTACCTGTTCGGCTTGCTCGAGGTTTTCCCGCTCAAGGTCAGCGTTCAGGCTCAGGAACCCGACGCCGCCAAGCACTTCGCGCTCGCTCCAGGGGCCGTAGGACAAGCCGTGCTTGAGGCGCAGTTGGCGGTACAACGCCCAGTCGAGGTAGTCCTTGAGCAGGTCGTAGGTTTCGTCATGCTGGTCGTCCAGCACCGGCTCCGGGAGGAGCCAGTGCAGCTTGGCATTGTTGCCGACCCAGCCGTGGATCAGGTCACGATGGCTGTCAGCGACGTTCTGGATTTGCGGCAATGGTCGGTGGTCGCTCGGCTCCACCGGGTCGAGTTGGCCATAGGTGCGCTCCAGGTAGGCAGGCAGCAGTTTGTCCAGGTCGCCGACGACGATCAGGGTCATGTTATTCGGCGCGTACCAGTTTTTGCGCAGTGCCTCCAACTGATCACGGGTCAGGTGGCCGACCTCGGCGCGTTCGGCGCATTTGAGGCCCAATTCGACAGCCAGCTGGTTACTGGCATTGTGGCCCAGATCCTGGCGGTCCAGCAGGCGTTGCAAGTGTGAGTAATGGCCGCCGTCCTCGCGCTCGACCACTTGCTTGGCCGCATTGATATTGGCGTCGGTCAGTTGGGTGCGGGTGATGATTGCCAGCAGCAGGTCCAGCACCTTGCGCTGGTTTTGCGCGGGCGCCTCGATCACGAACGTGGTGTCGGCGTTGCTGGTGTAGGCGTTCCACTCGCCGCCCAGGGCTTGCATGCGGTCTTCGAGCTCGCCTTCGCCACCACCGTCGATCCCGCTGAACAGCAGGTGCTCGAACAAATGCGGCAGCTCCTTTTGCTCGCAACTGAAGTCGTCCAGACCCACGCCAACCACCAGGCGGATGGCCACGTGCCCGCGCTCGGTGCCCGGTTTGAGCAGCAGTTGCAGGCCGTTGGGTAAGGTGTAGCCTTCGACTTGCAGGCGGTCAAAGGCAAAGGTGTGTGCCGAGCCCATCAGCAGGCAGGCGAGTAACAGGCGACGCATAACAAGCTTCCTGGCGAACGAGGTCCATTGCTAACTGACTTCGCTCGCTGGCTTACGTTCAGGGCGAATGGGTGATGTCGGCAATATCTTCAGCAGACAGCGCGCCGGTGTCGGACGTTTCCAACACCACGTAAGCGCTGCTGCAAAACAACGAGTTCAAGCGCTTCATGTCGGCAATCAGCTCCAGGTGCAGGGAGCTGGTTTCCAGGCTCTGTACGATTTTACGCTGCAGGCGGCTGACGTGGGCGTGGGCCAGGCGACGTTCCTGGGCGCGAAAGCGGCGTTTCTCGCGCAGTAACTGTCGGGCGCTTTCTGGATCCCCGCTGAGAAATACCGACAAGCCCAGGCGCAGGTTGGAAATCAACTGGCTGTGCAGGTCGCTGAGTTCTTCCAGGCCGACTTCGGAAAATTGCCGACGTTGCGAGGTTTTCTGCTGCTGGACTTTGCGCAGCATGCGCTCGATCAAGTCGCCCGCCAGCTTCAGGTTGATCGACAGCTCGATGATCTCTGCCCAGCGGCGATTGTCCTGTTCACTCAGGTCTTCACGGGGCATTTGCGCCAGGTAAAGTTTGATCGCGCTGTAGAGCGCCTCGACGTCATCGCTGAGGCTGCGCATTTCCTGGGTAATGGCGGTCTGTTTGCCGCGCAGCACTTCCTGCATCGAGGTGAGCATGTTGTCGATCAAGTCGCCGAGCCGCAGGGTTTCGCGGGCGGCGTTGGCCAGCGCCAGGCTTGGCGTATCCAGCGCGGCCAGGTCCAGATGGCGCGGCTTGGCTTTGCCATTGGTCTCGGGCCGCTCGGGCAGCAGCCATTCGCACAGCCGCGCCATCGGACCAATCGTCGGCAGCAGAATCAGGCAGCGGCTGACGTTGTAGAGCAGGTGAAAGGTGATGACCATGCCTTGAGTGCTGTAGTCCAGGCCGTCCATCCAGCGTACGAGTGGGTCGAGCACCGGAATGATCAACAGCAGGCCGATCAATTTGTACAACAGGCTGCCCAAGGCGACCTGCCGCCCGGCCGTGTTCTGCATGCTGGTGCTGAGAAAGGCCAATATGCCACTGCCGATGTTGGCGCCGATCACCAGGCCGATGGCCACGTGCAAACCGATCACGCCGGCACCGGCCAGTGTGGCCGTCAGCAGCACAGCGGCGAGGCTGGAGTAGGAAATCATCGCGAACAGCGCGCCGACCAGGGCGTCGAGCAAGATGTCGCCGGTCAGCGAAGCGAAGATGACTTTGACGCCCTGGGCATGAGTAATCGGCCCGGCGGCTTCGACGATCAATTGCAGTGCCAGGATGATCAGCCCGAGGCCGATCCCGACCCGGCCGAGTTGCCCTGCCCGTGTCTGTTTGCGCGACAGGAAAAAGATCACGCCGAGAAAGATCAGCAGTGGCGACAGCCAGGACAAATCAAGGGTCAGCACCCGCGCCATCAACGCGGTGCCCACGTCGGCACCGAGCATGGTGGCCAAGGCAGGGGTGAGGCTCATCAGCCCTTGGCCGACAAAGGACGTGACCAGCATCGCCGTGGCATTGCTGCTCTGCACCATGGCTGTCACCAGGATCCCGGCGACAAATGCCAGCCAGCGTTTGGACATGTTCTGCCCGATGACTTGGCGCAAGTTGGAACCGTAGACCCGCAGGATGCCGGTACGGACGATGTGCGTGCCCCAGATAAGCAGGGTCACGGCGGAAAGCAGATTGAGCAAGGTCAGCATGCTCGGCCCCCCGTGTGGGTGCGCTCCAACAGGAGCGAAGGAAAGTTACCGCGTGCCGCTCTACGTCTTGTGCTTAAGCTGTAGTTGGCGAATGGGCTCCGCGCCAGCATCGCATAGCTAAACTCGGGATTGAAACAAAACTGTCATCTGCAGGAACGAGCATGCTCGCGAAGAACGTCAATGAGAACGCGCACTGCCTGGTTTAACGCGTTGTCTTTGGGTTCTTCGCGAGCAAGCTCGCTCCTACAGGTTTATTGACCCGCAGCGTCCTAGCGCAGTTTCACCGGATCCTGCTGTTTCTTCTTTTTCGCGATGGCGGTGCGCATCTTGATGTTTATCGCTTCCACTGCCAGCGAGAACGCCATGGCGAAGTAGACATAACCTTTTGGCACGTGCACGTCGAAGGATTCGGCGATCAGCACGGTACCCACCACCAGCAGGAACGACAGCGCCAGCATCTTCAGCGACGGGTGCTTGTCGATGAACTCGCTGATCTTGCCAGCGGCCAGCATCATCACCAGTACGGCAACCACGATGGCGGCGACCATCACCGGCACGTGGGAAACCATGCCGACAGCGGTGATGACCGAGTCCAGGGAGAACACGATGTCGATGATGGCGATCTGGATGATGGTGTAGATGAACTTGCCACCGCCGCCTTTAGGCTCGTCATGGCTTTCTTCTTCACCTTCCAGGGCGTGGTACATCTCCTGGGAGCTTTTCCACAGCAGGAACAGGCCACCGAAGAACAGGATCAGATCGCGCCCGGAGATGCCCTGGCCGAAGACCACGAACAGGTCGGCGGTCAGTTGCATGACCCAGGTGATCGACAGCAGCAGCAGGATACGCGTGACCATCGCCAGGGCGAGGCCGAAGATCCGGGTGCGCGCCTGCATATGCTTGGGCATGCGGCTGACCAGGATCGAAATCATGATGATGTTATCGATGCCCAGGACGATCTCGAGGGCCGTCAGGGTGAAGAAGGCAATCCAGATCTCCGGATTGGTCAGCCATTCCATGTGTATTCCTTTGAGCAAGTGTTAGACCGCGCAAGCTGTAGCGCCGCGCGGTGAGTGAGTCGGTACGATTATAGAGTGCTGAACAGCGGAAAAATCCCCATCAGCAACGCGGCGAACATTATGCACAGGCATACCAGCACTGCCCACTTGAGGGTGAAGCGCTGATGATCGCCGAACTCGATACCCGCCAGGGCAACCAGCAAGTAGGTCGAGGGTACCAGTGGGCTGAGCAGATGCACCGGCTGACCGACGATCGACGCCCGCGCCATTTCCACCGCGGTGATGCCGTAGTGGCTGGCCGCTTCGGCCAGTACCGGCAGTACGCCATAGTAGAACGCATCGTTGGACATGAAGAAGGTAAACGGCATGCTCACCAGCGCCGTGATCACCGCCAGGTACGGGCCCAGGGCTTCAGGGATGACCGCCAGCAGGCTCTTGGACATGGCGTCGACCATGCCAGTACCCGACAGGATGCCGGTGAAGATGCCGGCGGCGAAGATCAGCCCGACGACCGCCAGTACGCTGCCGGCGTGAGCCGCGACGCGGTCTTTCTGTTGTTGCAGGCACGGGTAGTTGACGATCATCGCGATACTGAACGCCACCATGAACAGCACCGGCAGCGGCAGCAGGCCGGCGATCAGCGTGCACATCAGGGCCAGCGTGAGCGCGCCGTTGAACCAGATCAGCTTCGGACGGCGGGCGTCGGGGAATTGCGACACGCTGATTTCGCTGTGATCGATCTCGTCGCCTTGCAGGTGCAGTTCGCCCAGGCGTGCACGCTCGCGCTTGCCGTACATATAGGCAATTGCCAGGATCACCACCACGCCGGCAGCCATCGCCGGGATCATGGGGACGAAAATGTCCGATGGGTCGACATGCAGCGCACTGGCGGCGCGGGCGGTCGGGCCACCCCACGGCGTCATGTTCATCACGCCACCGGCAAGAATGATCAAGCCGGCCATGATTCGCGGGCTCATGCCGATGCGCTGGTACAGCGGCAGCATGGCGGCGACGCAGATCATGTAAGTGGTGGCGCCGTCACCGTCCAGGGACACCACCAACGCCAGCACGGCGGTGCCGACCGAGACTTTCAGCGGGTCGCCCTTGACCATCTTGAGGATCTTGCGCACGGCCGGGTCGAACAGGCCGGAGTCGATCATCAGGGCAAAATAGAGGATGGCGAACATCAGCATCACGCCGGTCGGCGCGAGCTTGGTGATGCCTTCGAGCATCATCGGGCCGATCTTCGGCGCGAAGCCGCCGAACAGCGCGAACAGGATGGGTACGATGATCAAGGCGATCAGCGCGGACAGGCGCTTGGTCATGATCAGGAACATGAACGTGATGACCATGGCAAAGCCAAGGAAAGTCAGCATAGGAATACTCCAGGCGTAGCGCGGCTAGGGAATGGCGGACCGGGTGGGGTCAGCGCAGAACGAAAGGCACGAGGCGTACGGGTGGAGTTGGGGCAAACAGGCGGGTACGGGCGGACATCGGGGATCACCATTGTTGTTGTTAACAGTCGGTCTATTGCCGACAGTGGAGGTGATCCTAGACGGGTAAGCTTTCAGCCAGCTTTCGCTGAGCAAACAGATGACACTCGGTCGTGAGGCTGATGCAAATACACATGTGGGAGCAACTGACCCTACGATCGTTCCCACGCTCCCGCGCGAGAACGATCAAAAATGTGGGAGGTGGCTTGCCCCCGATGGCGGTCTGTCAGTTAAAGAATTGCTGACAGTTACACCGCTATCGGGGGCAAGCCCCCTCCCACAATTTGGGTTATGCGTACCGCTGAATTTTAGGGCAGTTCGAGGCCGCCTGCCGCCTTGTGCAGCGCCCGCAGGTGTTCACCCATTTGCTTGAGGTTGGCTTCGCAGGCGGCAATTTCGGCGGCGCGGGAAGGATCGAGCAGCGCCCTCACCTCTTTATCCAGGTCGCCGGTCAGCGACTGCAGTTGTTTCTGGCGTTCGGCACTTTCCGATTCCAGCCGCTTGGCTTCCGACGGTTGCGGCAGGCCATAGCCGCCACTGTCGAGCAGCTCCGCCGGGCGGCTGAGGAAGCCGCTGTTGGCGAGAATTTGCTGCAAGGTGTTGTTGGCCTTTTCCATGCCGCCGTTTTCCAGCTCGCGCGCATTGAGGTAACGCTGTTTGACTTCGTCCTGGGCAAGCATCAACTGTTTGCGATAGCTGGCTTGTTCCAGCAGCAGCAAGGCGGCGCTGGTGCGCAAGTCAGCCTGGCTGAACCATTGGCGGCGTTCCTGTGCATCCAGCGACAACCAGTCTTCGACCTGGGTCTGCTTGATCGGCAGACGCTTGCGCAGTACATCGAACATCGCCTGGTAGCGCTCGCGGAACGAGTCGAAGTGATAACCCAGTCGTAACGCCTCGCGCTTGTCATTGAGTACGCTGGTGTCGGCCAGCCCACGTGCGCTGAGCACTTCCAGCAAGCCGTTGGGGGTGATGTTGTCCAGGCCGGTCAGTTGCGGGTTGGCGCTGCCGCTGCGCAACAGCTTCAAGCTTTCTACCGCGCAATTGTTGGAGATAAAGAAGTAATTGCCGTCGTAGCTCCAGTGCATCTCGGCAGCATGTTCGACCGTGTCGTTGATTTCCTGGCGGTTGAGCTTCAGCGGTACCGACGCCAGGCCACGCAGTTCGGTCTTGGTATATTCGTCGATGACTTGGGCCAGCGGCAATACGAACAGCCGTGACGGGTATTTGCCCACCAGGCCATCCCAGCTTGACAGCTGTACGTCACCGACGAAGGCGCGGTAGGACAAGACCAGGTGTTGATCCAGGTCCAGCCGGCAGTCCGGCCCGCGAGGACGGCCGGGCGCGCAGATCACCAGGCGCAGCATGCTATGGCCCCAGCGACTCACCAGGTTCTGATTGGCTTCGGCGAGCAGGTAGTCGATTTCGTACACGCGTTCCGGGTCGATCTGGCCCAGCGGCGTCTTGGCGAAGTCGTTGCCAGCATTCAAGAAAGCGTAGGTCTTGCTGCAGGTATCCTGCCCGGGCGGCGCCCAGCCGAAGTGTTCCTTGTAATAGCGCGCCAGCGCGGGACGGCGGCAGGCGTAGCTGGGGTCAAGGAGGAAGTACTCCATGTTGACCGCGACGAATTCCAGCGGGCTGGTGGTTTCGTAGATGTCCGGGCTGCGAACCACCTGGTTGTTGTGCTGTTCGCGTTCGCCGCGACGGCCGACGTATTGCGGCCAGCCGGCGAGGTCCAGCAGGCGTGGATCGTCACTCAACGTGAAACGACGGTCATTCTGGCCGCGACACTGGTCGGGCAAGCCAATCAAACCGGTGATGTTGTTCTGGCGGCTGCAGCGCTGGATCAGCGCGCGCTCGTCCTTGGACCACAGGCGCGCACGGTCATAGATGTGGGTCAGTTCATGCAGCACGGTGGCGAGCATTTCCCGGTGCACGGTGCCGTGGGGGCGATTGGTTTTCTGGGTGGCGGCGCTGCCGTCGGTCAGGCTGGCGAGCAGGTTTCGGTTGAGGTCCAGTTCGGACACCAGCGATGCCTGGCCATAAGCGTTCTCAGGCATCTTGTCGGTCCAGCCGACGTCGATACGGCGGTCCAGTTGCTCGATGAAACGCGGCGGCAAGGCCCCCAGCGCTTCATCGAGCAACGCCTGGCTGGCCTGCTGTTCGGCCGGGCTCAAACCATCGGTCTTGAGCCGCAGTTGCAGGCTGGCCTGGGCTGCGTCGGCGCACAGCAGCACTGCCCCGGCCAGGAGCCAGCCCTTGATTCGCCTCACAGAGCGAGAATAGCTTCGGCGAGCGTCTGGTCGCTGGCATCACGGGCTTCCGGCACACGGGTGCGCAGGGTGTCGAAGGCCGCTTCGAGCTGCGCACCGCGGATTTCGCCGTTGGTGGCGACGAAACTGGCGGCATCATCGTGGGCTTCGCGCACGATCTTAGAGTCGCGGATCGAGGTGGTCGTGTCCGAGGTGAAATCAATGGTGCGCGCAGATGCACGAACGATGATGTTGCTGGTGGCCTTCAGGGTTTGCGCCTGGGCGACATCAGCCAGAAACAGCAGGCCGAGGGCGGCGACGATCAACGGGCTACGCATGGGGTGACTCCAATACAAGAGGGACATACAAAGATGATTATTGGACGAGAATTGCTTGCGCCAGTTCAAGGTCGCCTGCATGAAGTTTTGGCTGGGTGCGGCGCAGATAATCCAGTGCGGACTCCAAGCGTGCGCCCCGCCATTGGCCGTCAGTGGCAATGAAAGCGGCAGCGTCATCCTTGGCAAGCCGTACCAACTTGTTGTCGAACGGCGCAGAGGTCACCTTGCTGGTGGCATACGCGCTGACAACGGTGCTCTGAATGGAGACGTCAAAGGCCGAAGCCAACGGTGCCCAGCAGGCGCAGAACATGACAGGAACAATCAACAAACGGTTTGAAAAAGCCATGGGACTCGACAATTGAAAACGAGCGCCAAGGCTAGCGCAATGACCGGGCGAGAGCCAGTGCAGTGACTGGCTCCGCCTGCTTGTGACTGGCGTTAGATCGCCAGGATCGCCTGGGCCAATTGAGCGTCGGTGGCGGTGTTCAACTGCGGCGCTTGTTGGCGGATCTGTGCCAGGGCGCTTTCCAGTTTCACACCACGGATGGCGCCTTCGCTGGCAACGAAGCTGGCGGCGTCATCACGTGCGGCTCGTACCACTTTGTTGTCGCGCAGAGAGGACGTGGCATCGGAAGTGGCATCGGAGGTGGCTTTCAGCGCGCCAACGATCGAATCGGTGGTCACGATCAGGCTGCTCGCGTTGGCGTTGGCAGCAACAGCCAACAGGACGGCAGTGCACAGCAGGTGAAGACGGGACATGGCATAACTCCTGTAGATGACGAATAAGGTGGCACAGAACGGCCACAATGAAACGGACGTTGGGCAACTGGGCATCTGACGCCCGATCTACAAGGTTCGCCACGTGGTGACTGGATATTAGGCCACCGCTTGTCCATACGGAAGTCTGTCGTTGAACTGTTATGGTGGTATTCAGGAATATTTAAACTGTATCAGTCGGAAAGAAAAGGCCGCTCCAATCTCCTTTCTCCAGAAACAGCAAAGCCCGCCTCCGGTTACCCGGGGCGGGCTTTGCTTTGACAAATCAGAGTGCTGGCAGTGGACCCGACGGTTCAGGGCCAGCGAGCGCCAATCAGCGCCAGAACGGCTTGCTCAGCTCTTCGTAGCGTTGAGCTTCGCTGATACCGGCGTCAGCCAGCAGACGCGAATCCAGGCGAGCCAATTGGTGGCGGCTGGAGATGCGGCGCTGCCACAACATCAGGTTGGCGAGAACGCGCAGAGGCAGGGAAGCCTGGGTGTTAACAGCTTTTTCTTCGAAGAACAGTTCGGAACTGAGTGTACGTTCCATGATGACATCCTTCCGCTTGTGGCGGGATTAGGTAGTGGTTTAACTGATGCCAATGATCCTCCTCGCACGCAAGACTCTCTAGATACAGTTCACCTGTATTGTGAGGGGCCAGTTAACTGTTTATAGAGGCTGTACGGTACGGAATTGGTGCAACTGTACCTGTCTGCACTTAAATAGTGCGAAATGCGGGATTTAGAGGTGATCAGTAGGATATTTCGGTAGGAAATGACCGGTACAGCAGTACAGTTTTTGATAAAGATGCAGGTGAGACAACCGGACTGATAAAACTGTATTTGCCTCAGCCCGGTTGTGTATCGGTCAAGCCTTCAGCATGTGGCCGGTTTCTTCCAGGTTAATGTGCCAGCTCAGTGCGTCGCGCAGGATGTGCGGGGTATGCCCGCCGATCGCACAGGCGGCGTCGAAGTAACTGTTGAGCGCGTCGCGATACGCCGGGTGCACACAGTTGTCGATGATCACTCGGGCGCGCTCTCTGGGTGCCAGGCCACGCAGGTCGGCCAGGCCCACTTCGGTCACCAGGATGTCTACGTCATGCTCGGTGTGGTCCACGTGACTCACCATCGGCACCACGCTGGAAATGGCGCCGCCTTTGGCAATCGACTTGGTCACAAAGATCGCCAGGTGCGCATTGCGCGCAAAGTCTCCGGAACCGCCGATACCGTTCATCATTCGCGTGCCGCAGACATGGGTGGAGTTGACGTTGCCGTAGATATCGAACTCCAGCGCGGTGTTGATACCAATAATGCCCAGGCGACGTACCACTTCAGGGTGGTTGGAAATTTCCTGCGGGCGCAGCACCAGTTTGTCCTTGTAGTGCTCAAGGTTGCCGAACACATCGGCGTTGCGCCGTTCCGAGAGGGTAATCGAGCTGCCGGAGGCGAAGCTCAGCTTGCCGGCGTCGATCAAGTCGAACGTCGAGTCCTGCAGCACTTCCGAATACATGGTCAAGTCTTCGAACGGCGAGTCGATCAAGCCGCACATCACCGCGTTAGCGATATTGCCAATGCCGGCTTGCAGCGGGCCGAGCTTGTTGGTCATGCGCCCGGCGTCTACTTCCTGTTTCAAAAAGTTGATCAGGTGGTTGGCGATGCCTTGGGTATCGGCGTCGGGTGGCGTCACGGTGGACGCGGAATCCGCCTGGTTGGTGATCACAATGGCGACGATCTTTTCGGGCGGGATCGGAATCGCCGGGCTGCCGATGCGGTCGTCGACCTTCACCAGCGGAATCGGTGTGCGTGTCGGCCGGTAGGTGGGGATATAAATGTCGTGCAGCCCTTCCAGATTCGGGTTGTGCGCGAGGTTGATCTCGATGATCACTTGCTTGGCGAAAATGGCGAAGCTGGCCGAGTTGCCCACCGAGGTGGTTGGCACGATATGCCCCAGCTCGGTGATCGCGACGGCTTCGATCACCGCAATGTCCGGTAACTTGAGCTGGTTGTTGCGCAGTTGCTCGACGGTTTCCGATAGGTGCTGGTCGATAAACATCACCTCGCCCGCATTGATCGCCTTGCGCAGCGTGCTGTCCACCTGGAAAGGCATGCGACGCGAGAGCACGCCGGCTTCGGTCAACTGTTTGTCCAGGTCGTTGCCCAGGCTGGCGCCGGTCATCAGGGTGATTTTCAGCGGAGAAGTCTTGGCGCGTTCGGCCAGGGCGTGGGGGACAGCCTTGGCTTCACCGGCACGGGTGAAGCCGCTCATGCCGACGGTCATGCCGTCCTCGATCAGTGCAGCGGCGTCTGCCGCGCTCATGACCTTGTTCAACAACGAAGGCAAGCGGATACGATCACGGTACATGAATGTTTATCTCAGGCTACGGAAGCAAGGTGGGCAGTGTAGTGATTTCAAAAAGTTTCGGCCCGCTACCATGGTCGAATGCCGAGCAGCGATTTAGAGCCTTTGGTCGGGTTTCACGTGGTAAAAAAAAAACCCAGCCTACGGGAGGCCAGGGTTTCGGGTACTGCGCTGGCGCAATGTTATTCGACGGCCTTGACCATGTCTTCGATGACCTTCTTGGCATCGCCGAAGACCATCATGGTCTTGTCCAGGTAGAACAACTCGTTATCCAGGCCCGCGTAGCCGCTGGCCATCGAGCGCTTGTTGACGATGATGGTCTTGGCCTTGAACGCCTCGAGGATCGGCATGCCGGCGATCGGTGAGTTCGGATCGTTCTTGGCGGCCGGGTTGACCACATCGTTGGCGCCCAGCACCAGTACCACGTCGGCCTGGCCGAACTCGGAGTTGATGTCTTCCATCTCGAAGACCTGGTCGTACGGCACTTCTGCCTCGGCCAGCAGTACGTTCATGTGCCCAGGCATACGGCCCGCCACCGGGTGAATCGCGTATTTCACCGTTACGCCGTGGTGAGTCAGCTTCTCTGTCAGTTCCTTGAGCGCGTGTTGCGCGCGGGCCACGGCAAGGCCGTAGCCCGGCACGATGATCACGGTGTCGGCGTTGGTCAGCAGGAAGGTGGCGTCGTCGGCCGAGCCGGACTTCACCGGGCGTGCTTCCTTGGAGCCTGTCGCTGCGCC
This sequence comes from Pseudomonas sp. MUP55, assembly GCF_034043515.1. Lineage (NCBI taxonomy): Bacteria > Pseudomonadati > Pseudomonadota > Gammaproteobacteria > Pseudomonadales > Pseudomonadaceae > Pseudomonas > Pseudomonas sp. MUP55. The sequence goes on from NZ_CP138214.1 coordinate 152,910, forward strand.
GGCATCCGGCGCATTGCCGAAACCGCCGAGCAGTACATTAAAGAAGGAACGGTTCATCGCCTTGCACATGATGTACGAGAGGATCGCGCCGCTGGAGCCTACCAGGGAGCCTGCGATGATCAGCATCGAGTTGTTCAGCGAGAACCCAATCCCCGCCGCCGCCCAGCCGGAGTAGCTGTTGAGCATCGACACCACCACCGGCATGTCGGCGCCGCCGATCGGGATGATGATCAGCACGCCCAGCACGAAGGCAAGGGCCAGCATCACAGCGAATGCAGTGAGGTTGCCGGTGAACATGAATGTCAGGCCCAGGCCCAGCGTCAGCAATCCCAGCACCAGATTGAGCTTGTGCTGGCCACCGAACTGTACCGGCGCGCCCTGGAACAGGCGGAACTTGTACTTGCCCGAGAGCTTGCCGAAGGCGATCACGGAGCCGGAGAAGGTGATTGCACCAATCGCCGCGCCCAGGAACAGTTCCAGGCGGTTACCCGCAGGAATCGAGTCGCCCAGGTGTTTGACGATGCCCAGCGATTGCGGCTCGACGACAGCAGCAATGGCGATAAACACCGCTGCCAGGCCAATCATGCTGTGCATGAAGGCGACCAGCTCCGGCATCTTGGTCATTTCCACGCGCTTGGCCATGATCGAGCCAGCAGTGCCGCCGATCAGCAGGCCGACGATCACGTAGCCGATACCGGCGGTTGCCAGCTCAGCGCCGAGCTTATAGATGAGGCCAACGGTGGTGAGCACCGCCAGCGCCATGCCAAGCATGCCGAACAGGTTGCCGCGCCGCGAAGTGGTCGGGTGCGAGAGGCCCTTGAGGGCTTGGATGAAACAGATCGACGCGATCAGGTAAAGCGTCGTGACGAGATTCATGCTCATTACTTTGGCGCCTCTTCTTTTACTTTCGGGGCTTTTTTCTTGAACATCTCAAGCATGCGCCGTGTGACGAGAAAACCACCAAATACGTTGACTGCCGCCAGCGCCACAGCCAGGGTGCCCATCGTTTTGCCCAATGGCGTCACCGTGAGGGCAGCGGCGAGCATCGCGCCGACGATCACGATTGCGGAAATGGCGTTGGTCACTGCCATCAACGGCGTGTGCAGCGCGGGCGTCACGTTCCAGACCACGTGGTAACCGACATAAATCGCCAGCACAAAGATGATCAGGTTGTAGATACCGGGGGAGATAAGCTCTTCCATCGTCTGAATCCCTGCTTAGGCGTTTTTGCGGATGACTTGGCCGTCGCGGCACATCAGGCACGCGGCGACGATGTCGTCTTCGAGGTTGATTTCAAACTGCCCTTCCTTGGTGAACACCAGTTTGAGGAAGTCCAGCAGGTTGCGTGCGTACAAGGCCGATGCATCGGCTGCCACGGCGCCGGCCAGGTTGGTCGGGCCGCAAATGATCACGCCGTTTTCCACCACGACTTGATCGGCGACCGTCAGCGGGCAGTTGCCGCCCTGCGCTGCCGCGAGGTCAATAACCACCGAGCCAGGCTTCATCTGTGCGACGGTTTCCGCGCTGAGCAAGGTGGGTGCCTTGCGGCCAGGGATCAATGCGGTGGTGATAACGATGTCGGCTTGCCTGGCGCGCTCATGTACCGCCAGGGCCTGGCGCTGCATCCAGCTGGTGGGCATCGGGCGTGCGTAACCGCCGACGCCGACTGCGCATTCACGTTCTTCATCGGTTTCGTAAGGCACGTCGACGAACTTGGCGCCGAGGGATTCGATCTGCTCTTTTACGGCCGGGCGTACGTCAGAGGCTTCGATCACCGCACCCAGGCGTTTCGCCGTTGCGATGGCCTGCAGACCTGCGACGCCGGCGCCGAGGATCAGCACACGGGCGGCTTTCACGGTGCCTGCGGCGGTCATCAGCATCGGCATGAAGCGCGGGTAGTGATGAGCCGCCAGCAATACGGCTTTATAGCCGGCGATGTTGGCCTGTGAGGACAGCACGTCCAGGCTCTGGGCCCGCGAGGTTCGTGGCGCAGCTTCAAGAGCGAAGGCCGTGATGCCGCGTTCTGCGAGCTTGGCGATGGTTTCGTTGCTGAACGGGTTGAGCATGCCCACCAATACGGTGCCGCTTTTGATCAGCGCCAGTTCGCTGTCGCTGGGGGCGACTACCTTGAGGATCAGTTCGGCGCCAAACGCATCGTTGGCGCTGCCAATGGTTGCGCCTGCCGTTTCATAGGCACCGTCAACGATGCTGGCTTTAATGCCTGCGCCGCTTTGTACAGTGACCTTATGGCCCTGGCCGATCAGCTTCTTGATAGTTTCCGGGGTGGCAGCCACCCGCGTTTCACCGGTCTGGGTTTCGAGAGGAACACCAATGTGCACGTCAAATCTCCTGCATGATCTTTTTGCTTTTGATCTTTTTGTAAAAAGGCCAGTGCGCCATGAGTGGCGCAGCTGGGGCGGCCGATCAGCACGATCCCACTGAAAATGACAGCGGGGCGCGGCATTTTGCAGGCGAACTTTACGGCCTTCAAGGGATTATGACGGGTGACGAAAAATTAACTACAAGTCACCCTGTGACTGATTGTCGCAATGCCGGGAAATAACCCTTTTAAATACATATGTTTAAAGGGTTTACAGGTTCGGAGGGCGGATTTTCCATCTTCGCTGTGAATAGTCGGTTATTGGCCTGTAATAGTCGCTACAAGCCATGCAAATCATGGCCTTCAACCTTATTTTGGCTCAGCCGGTACAGTCTGTCTAAATGCGACATTCAATTATATCTGTAGGGCCTTTATTTATCTGACTACAAGGTCAACAAAGAGCTTTTCGCCTTTAAACGTTGGGGTTGTAGCGTTGAGATTGAGCAATCAGCCAGTCTCGGAACGCATGTAACGAAGCGGATTCGACCTTTCGCTCCGGGATCATCAGGTAATAGGCCTTGTCGCTGAGCAGGGTTTGCTTGCCTGCAATCACCAGTTGCTTGTCTTTGAGCTCCCGCTGGATCAGGAACGGTGGGATCAGCGCGATTCCCATGTCATGCATTGCCGCCTGCGACAGCATCGAGAATAGCTCGTAACGCGGGCCTGTCATGTCGCGCGCGATGCTCAGATGCTGGGCGCTGAACCATTGACGCCACGCATAAGGGCGCGTTGTCTGCTGCAGCAGGGGCAGTTCGGCTATTTCCTGAGGGGTGAAGTGCGCACGGTCGCCGAGCAATCGTGGGCTGCATACGGGAATAGGGTTTTCACCCATCAGCCTATGGCAGTGCGTGCCGGACCAGTCGGCGTCGCCGAAATAGATCGCGGCGTCGAAGTCGGTGTCGGCAAACAGGAAGGGGCGTGTGCGGTTCGTCAGGTTGACCGTTACTTCCGGGTGCTGCTGTTGAAAGTCCTTCAGGCGTGGGATCAGCCATTGGGTGCCAAACGTGGGTACCACAGCCAGTTCGATGACGTTTGCGCCCTGCTGGCCCATGACCGAAAGGGTGTCGCGCTCCACCGCGTCCAGTTGTGTTGCGACTCTGCGGCTATAGGACAGCCCCGCCTCGGTCAGCTTTACCCCGCGTCGCGAGCGCCGAAACAGCTCGACACTCAAAAACTCCTCAAGGCTGGCGATCTGTCGGCAGATCGCGCCTTGAGTAATGGAAAGCTCCAGTGCCGCCTTGGTGAAGCTCTCGTGGCGGGCCGCTGCTTCAAAGCTGATCAGCGCGGTGGTGCTGGGGATTTTTCTGCGCATGTACATAGTCCTCACAGGTAAGGCGCTTTTTCTGGCCTTATCGGGCATTACGAAGTGAGAAATTAGCACAAGCTCTTGCAGAAACCTCGTTTGCCCTCTGCACCGGCCCGGCCTAGTCTGCATGCACGACGTTTGATTCTTTTCGTGAGGACTTATTCATGGCTGGCAAGGCAAGCTTCAACTGGATCGATCCACTGCTGCTGGATCAACAACTCACTGAAGAAGAGCGCATGGTGCGTGACAGCGCCGAGCAATTTGCTCAGGACAAGTTGGCTCCCCGTGTGCTTGAAGCTTTCCGTCATGAAAAGACCGACCCTGCGATCTTCCGCGAGATGGGCGAAACCGGCTTGTTGGGTGCGATGATCCCCGAGCAATACGGTGGCAGTGGTTTGAGCTACGTCAGCTATGGGTTGATTGCCCGTGAAGTCGAACGAGTCGATTCCGGTTATCGCTCGATGATGAGTGTGCAGTCCTCGCTGGTGATGGTGCCGATCAACGAGTTTGGTACCGAAGCGCAAAAGCAGAAATACCTGCCGAAATTGGCCTCCGGTGAATGGATCGGCTGCTTCGGTCTCACCGAGCCCAATCATGGGTCGGACCCAGGCGCGATGATTACCCGTGCACGTAAAGTGGAGGGCGGCTACAGCCTGACCGGCGCCAAGATGTGGATCACTAACAGTCCGATCGCCGACGTGTTCGTGGTGTGGGGCAAGGACGATGCGGGTGACATACGCGGTTTTGTCCTGGAGAAGGGCTGGAAAGGCCTGAGTGCCCCGGCGATTCACGGCAAGGTCGGTCTGCGGGCGTCTATCACCGGCGAAATCGTGATGGATAACGTATTTGTACCCGAAGAGAACATCTTCCCGGATGTGCGTGGCTTGAAAGGTCCTTTCACTTGCCTGAATTCGGCGCGGTACGGCATCTCCTGGGGAGCGCTCGGGGCTGCGGAGTTCTGCTGGCACACCGCGCGCCAGTACACGCTGGACCGTCAGCAGTTCGGTCGGCCATTGGCCGCCACGCAGTTGATCCAGAAGAAGCTGGCCGATATGCAGACCGAGATCACGCTGGCGCTGCAAGGCTGTCTGCGTCTTGGGCGGATGAAGGATGAAGGGACTGCGGCGGTTGAGATTACTTCGATCATGAAGCGCAACTCATGTGGCAAGTCCCTGGATATCGCGCGTATGGCTCGAGACATGCTTGGTGGCAACGGTATCTCCGACGAGTTTGGGGTGGCGCGTCATTTGGTCAACCTGGAGGTGGTCAACACCTATGAAGGTACGCATGACGTGCATGCCCTGATCCTGGGGCGCGCGCAAACCGGTCTTCAGGCCTTCTATTAATAGGAGCACGGGCATGGGCGCGCTTTCGCATCTGCGGGTACTGGATTTGTCGCGAGTACTGGCGGGCCCTTGGGCCGGGCAGATCCTTGCGGACCTTGGCGCCGAGGTGATCAAGGTCGAAAGGCCGGGCAATGGTGACGACACCCGCGCCTGGGGGCCGCCGTTCCTCAAGGATGCCTATGGTGAAAATACCAGCGAGGCGGCGTACTACCTGTCCGCCAACCGAAATAAGGAATCGGTGACCATCGACTTCACCAGGCCCGAGGGGCAGAAGCTGGTGCGTGACCTGGCGGCCAAGTCGGACATTCTGATCGAGAACTTCAAGGTGGGTGGCCTGGCGGCCTATGGCTTGGATTATGAGTCGCTCAAGGAAATAAATCCGGAGCTGATCTATTGCTCTATTACAGGCTTCGGCCAGACCGGGCCTTATGCGACGCGTGCCGGCTATGACTTCATGATTCAAGGGCTGGGGGGGCTGATGAGTCTGACCGGCCGACCTGAGGGGGATGAGGGTGCGGGGCCGGTGAAGGTTGGGGTGGCCCTGACTGATATTCTCACGGGGCTTTATTCTACTGTGGCCATCCTGGCGGCGCTCGCTCACCGGGACCATGACGGCGGTGGGCAGCATATCGACATGGCACTGCTGGACGTGCAGGTGGCGTGTCTGGCGAATCAGGCGATGAATTACCTGACGACCGGAATCTCACCAAAACGGTTGGGCAATGCGCACCCGAATATCGTGCCTTATCAGGATTTTCCTACCGCTGATGGTGATTTCATCCTGACGGTGGGTAATGACAGCCAGTTTCGCAAGTTCGCCGAGGTGGCTGGGCAGCCGCAGTGGGCGGACGATCCACGTTTCTCTGCCAACAAGATGCGGGTTGCCAATCGTGCGGCGCTGATACCGCTGATTCGTCAGGCGACGGTCTTCAAGACTACGGCTGAGTGGGTGTCGCAACTGGAGAAAGTCGGTGTGCCGTGTGGGCCGATCAACGATCTGGCGCAGATGTTTGCTGATCCTCAGGTGAAGGCGCGGGGGTTGGCCATAGAGCTGCCCCATGCTTTAGCGGGGATGGTGCCTCAGGTTGCCAGCCCAATCCGGTTGTCCAAGACACCTGTGGAATATCGCAGTGCGCCACCGCTGCTGGGTGAGCACACGCTTCAGGTGCTGCAAGGTGTGCTGGGGCTGACACCACCGAATGTGGCTGCTTTAAGAGAGGCTGGCGTTATCTGAACGGCCTTTCCTATATATAGAGGGGGTGGTCGATTGTTTTTTGATCAATCCTAACTAATTGATAAGAAAACGAAATTAGAAGTTGACGGCAGATTCTGGAAGCCTATAATTCGCCCCACTTCCGGCGCAGTCGAAATGGGAAACTCCTTGGTAAACAATGAGTTAAGTGGTTTTCGGCAGCAAGTTGCTTCAGTTTATCGAAGCCAAAAGGAAGTTGAAAAAGAGGTGTTGACAGCAGCGTGTAACGCTGTAGAATTCGCCTCCCGCTTACGAGAGATCGCAAGCGCAAGTGGTTGAAGTTGTTGAAGAAATCTTCGAAAACTTCTGAAAATAACCACTTGACAGCAAATGAGGCTGCTGTAGAATTCGCGCCTCGGTTGAGACGAAAGATCTTAACCAACCGCTCTTTAACAACTGAATCAAGCAATTCGTGTGGGTGCTTGTGGAGTCAGACTGATAGTCAACAAGATTATCAGCATCACAAGTTACTCCGCGAGAAATCAAAGATGTAACCAACGATTGCTGAGCCAAGTTTAGGGTTTCTTAAAAACCCAAAGATGTTTGAACTGAAGAGTTTGATCATGGCTCAGATTGAACGCTGGCGGCAGGCCTAACACATGCAAGTCGAGCGGTAGAGAGAAGCTTGCTTCTCTTGAGAGCGGCGGACGGGTGAGTAATGCCTAGGAATCTGCCTGGTAGTGGGGGATAACGTTCGGAAACGGACGCTAATACCGCATACGTCCTACGGGAGAAAGCAGGGGACCTTCGGGCCTTGCGCTATCAGATGAGCCTAGGTCGGATTAGCTAGTTGGTGGGGTAATGGCTCACCAAGGCGACGATCCGTAACTGGTCTGAGAGGATGATCAGTCACACTGGAACTGAGACACGGTCCAGACTCCTACGGGAGGCAGCAGTGGGGAATATTGGACAATGGGCGAAAGCCTGATCCAGCCATGCCGCGTGTGTGAAGAAGGTCTTCGGATTGTAAAGCACTTTAAGTTGGGAGGAAGGGCAGTTACCTAATACGTGATTGTTTTGACGTTACCGACAGAATAAGCACCGGCTAACTCTGTGCCAGCAGCCGCGGTAATACAGAGGGTGCAAGCGTTAATCGGAATTACTGGGCGTAAAGCGCGCGTAGGTGGTTTGTTAAGTTGGATGTGAAATCCCCGGGCTCAACCTGGGAACTGCATTCAAAACTGACTGACTAGAGTATGGTAGAGGGTGGTGGAATTTCCTGTGTAGCGGTGAAATGCGTAGATATAGGAAGGAACACCAGTGGCGAAGGCGACCACCTGGACTGATACTGACACTGAGGTGCGAAAGCGTGGGGAGCAAACAGGATTAGATACCCTGGTAGTCCACGCCGTAAACGATGTCAACTAGCCGTTGGGAGCCTTGAGCTCTTAGTGGCGCAGCTAACGCATTAAGTTGACCGCCTGGGGAGTACGGCCGCAAGGTTAAAACTCAAATGAATTGACGGGGGCCCGCACAAGCGGTGGAGCATGTGGTTTAATTCGAAGCAACGCGAAGAACCTTACCAGGCCTTGACATCCAATGAACTTTCCAGAGATGGATTGGTGCCTTCGGGAACATTGAGACAGGTGCTGCATGGCTGTCGTCAGCTCGTGTCGTGAGATGTTGGGTTAAGTCCCGTAACGAGCGCAACCCTTGTCCTTAGTTACCAGCACGTTATGGTGGGCACTCTAAGGAGACTGCCGGTGACAAACCGGAGGAAGGTGGGGATGACGTCAAGTCATCATGGCCCTTACGGCCTGGGCTACACACGTGCTACAATGGTCGGTACAGAGGGTTGCCAAGCCGCGAGGTGGAGCTAATCCCACAAAACCGATCGTAGTCCGGATCGCAGTCTGCAACTCGACTGCGTGAAGTCGGAATCGCTAGTAATCGCGAATCAGAATGTCGCGGTGAATACGTTCCCGGGCCTTGTACACACCGCCCGTCACACCATGGGAGTGGGTTGCACCAGAAGTAGCTAGTCTAACCTTCGGGAGGACGGTTACCACGGTGTGATTCATGACTGGGGTGAAGTCGTAACAAGGTAGCCGTAGGGGAACCTGCGGCTGGATCACCTCCTTAATCGACGACATCAGCTGCTCCATAAGTTCCCACACGAATTGCTTGATTCATTGAAGAAGACGATAGAAGCAGCTTTAAGCTCCAAGCTGATAGCTCCAAGCTAACAGTTGCGCGCTCGAAATTGGGTCTGTAGCTCAGTTGGTTAGAGCGCACCCCTGATAAGGGTGAGGTCGGCAGTTCGAATCTGCCCAGACCCACCAATTTTGTTATGGGGCCATAGCTCAGCTGGGAGAGCGCCTGCCTTGCACGCAGGAGGTCAACGGTTCGATCCCGTTTGGCTCCACCATTTAACTGCTTCTGCTTGTTAGAGTTTAGAAACGAATATTCCGGTGTGAATATTGATTTCTAGTCTTTGATTAGATCGTTCTTTAAAAATTTGGGTATGTGATAGAAAGATAGACTGAACGTTACTTTCACTGGTAACGGATCAGGCTAAGGTAAAATTTGTGAGTTCTCTTAATCGAGAAATTCGAATTTTCGGCGAATGTTGTCTTCACAGTATAACCAGATTGCTTGGGGTTATATGGTCAAGTGAAGAAGCGCATACGGTGGATGCCTTGGCAGTCAGAGGCGATGAAAGACGTGGTAGCCTGCGAAAAGCTTCGGGGAGTCGGCAAACAGACTTTGATCCGGAGATGTCTGAATGGGGGAACCCAGCCATCATAAGATGGTTACCTTACACTGAATACATAGGTGTATGGAGCGAACCAGGGGAACTGAAACATCTAAGTACCCTGAGGAAAAGAAATCAACCGAGATTCCCTTAGTAGTGGCGAGCGAACGGGGACTAGCCCTTAAGTGGCTTTGAGATTAGCGGAACGCTCTGGAAAGTGCGGCCATAGTGGGTGATAGCCCTGTACGCGAAAATCTCTTAGTCATGAAATCGAGTAGGACGGAGCACGAGAAACTTTGTCTGAATATGGGGGGACCATCCTCCAAGGCTAAATACTACTGACTGACCGATAGTGAACTAGTACCGTGAGGGAAAGGCGAAAAGAACCCCGGAGAGGGGAGTGAAATAGATCCTGAAACCGTATGCGTACAAGCAGTGGGAGCCCACTTTGTTGGGTGACTGCGTACCTTTTGTATAATGGGTCAGCGACTTATTTTCAGTGGCGAGCTTAACCGAATAGGGGAGGCGTAGCGAAAGCGAGTCTTAATAGGGCGTCTAGTCGCTGGGAATAGACCCGAAACCGGGCGATCTATCCATGGGCAGGTTGAAGGTTGGGTAACACTAACTGGAGGACCGAACCGACTACCGTTGAAAAGTTAGCGGATGACCTGTGGATCGGAGTGAAAGGCTAATCAAGCTCGGAGATAGCTGGTTCTCCTCGAAAGCTATTTAGGTAGCGCCTCATGTATCACTGTAGGGGGTAGAGCACTGTTTCGGCTAGGGGGTCATCCCGACTTACCAAACCGATGCAAACTCCGAATACCTACAAGTGCCGAGCATGGGAGACACACGGCGGGTGCTAACGTCCGTCGTGAAAAGGGAAACAACCCAGACCGTCAGCTAAGGTCCCAAAGTTATGGTTAAGTGGGAAACGATGTGGGAAGGCTTAGACAGCTAGGAGGTTGGCTTAGAAGCAGCCACCCTTTAAAGAAAGCGTAATAGCTCACTAGTCGAGTCGGCCTGCGCGGAAGATGTAACGGGGCTCAAACCATACACCGAAGCTACGGGTATCACGTAAGTGATGCGGTAGAGGAGCGTTCTGTAAGCCTGTGAAGGTGAGTTGAGAAGCTTGCTGGAGGTATCAGAAGTGCGAATGCTGACATGAGTAACGACAATGGGTGTGAAAAACACCCACGCCGAAAGACCAAGGTTTCCTGCGCAACGTTAATCGACGCAGGGTTAGTCGGTCCCTAAGGCGAGGCTGAAAAGCGTAGTCGATGGAAAACAGGTTAATATTCCTGTACTTCTGGTTATTGCGATGGAGGGACGGAGAAGGCTAGGCCAGCTTGGCGTTGGTTGTCCAAGTTTAAGGTGGTAGGCTGGAATCTTAGGTAAATCCGGGATTCTAAGGCCGAGAGCTGATGACGAGTCGTCTTTTAGACGACGAAGTGGTTGATGCCATGCTTCCAAGAAAAGCTTCTAAGCTTCAGGTAACCAGGAACCGTACCCCAAACCGACACAGGTGGTTGGGTAGAGAATACCAAGGCGCTTGAGAGAACTCGGGTGAAGGAACTAGGCAAAATGGCACCGTAACTTCGGGAGAAGGTGCGCCGGTGAGGGTGAAGGACTTGCTCCGTAAGCTCATGCCGGTCGAAGATACCAGGCCGCTGCGACTGTTTATTAAAAACACAGCACTCTGCAAACACGAAAGTGGACGTATAGGGTGTGACGCCTGCCCGGTGCCGGAAGGTTAATTGATGGGGTTAGCTAACGCGAAGCTCTTGATCGAAGCCCCGGTAAACGGCGGCCGTAACTATAACGGTCCTAAGGTAGCGAAATTCCTTGTCGGGTAAGTTCCGACCTGCACGAATGGCGTAACGATGGCGGCGCTGTCTCCACCCGAGACTCAGTGAAATTGAAATCGCTGTGAAGATGCAGTGTATCCGCGGCTAGACGGAAAGACCCCGTGAACCTTTACTATAGCTTTGCACTGGACTTTGAATTTGCTTGTGTAGGATAGGTGGGAGGCTTTGAAGCGTGGACGCCAGTCTGCGTGGAGCCATCCTTGAAATACCACCCTGGCAACTTTGAGGTTCTAACTCAGGTCCGTTATCCGGATCGAGGACAGTGTATGGTGGGTAGTTTGACTGGGGCGGTCTCCTCCTAAAGAGTAACGGAGGAGTACGAAGGTGCGCTCAGACCGGTCGGAAATCGGTCGTAGAGTATAAAGGCAAAAGCGCGCTTGACTGCGAGACAGACACGTCGAGCAGGTACGAAAGTAGGTCTTAGTGATCCGGTGGTTCTGTATGGAAGGGCCATCGCTCAACGGATAAAAGGTACTCCGGGGATAACAGGCTGATACCGCCCAAGAGTTCATATCGACGGCGGTGTTTGGCACCTCGATGTCGGCTCATCACATCCTGGGGCTGAAGCCGGTCCCAAGGGTATGGCTGTTCGCCATTTAAAGTGGTACGCGAGCTGGGTTTAGAACGTCGTGAGACAGTTCGGTCCCTATCTGCCGTGGACGTTTGAGATTTGAGAGGGGCTGCTCCTAGTACGAGAGGACCGGAGTGGACGAACCTCTGGTGTTCCGGTTGTCACGCCAGTGGCATTGCCGGGTAGCTATGTTCGGAATAGATAACCGCTGAAAGCATCTAAGCGGGAAACTAGCCTCAAGATGAGATCTCACTGGAACCTTGAGTTCCCTGAAGGGCCGTCGAAGACTACGACGTTGATAGGTTGGGTGTGTAAGCGCTGTGAGGCGTTGAGCTAACCAATACTAATTGCCCGTGAGGCTTGACCATATAACACCCAAGCAATTTGCGACTCGAGAGAGACCAGATTGCGGTGTGTGAAGACGAGATGAACCGAAAGTTCGACGCTTGCAAAACACCAAATTCTATTACATACCCAATTTGCTGAAGCGAGGCCGTCTGGCCACGACTCAGTACCCGAATTTCTTGACGACCATAGAGCATTGGAACCACCTGATCCCATCCCGAACTCAGTAGTGAAACGATGCATCGCCGATGGTAGTGTGGGGTTTCCCCATGTGAGAGTAGGTCATCGTCAAGATTAAATTCCAGAACCCCTGTTTGCTTACGCAGACAGGGGTTTTGTTTATGTAGAAGTCCATGAATTTCACCGGCACGTTGCTAGCGCAACGATCTGGTACACAGAATTTCTTGACGACCATAGAGCATTGGAACCACCTGATCCCATCCCGAACTCAGCAGTGAAACGATGCATCGCCGATGGTAGTGTGGGGTTTCCCCATGTGAGAGTAGGTCATCGTCAAGATTGAATTCCGAGACCCCTGTCTGCTAACGCAGACAGGGGTTTTGTCGTTTGGGGCGGTCTTCGGCCAATAGCGACTGAGCACATACCGCCTGTCGGTCTTCTCCTCTAAAAGAGGAAGATTCACACAAACCTCTAAGTTTTATTGATTTCTGGCCGAAAGCCTGACGAGCCATGCGTGCACCGAATTAGAGCGGTCGCAGAGTCCGCATATCACGTTACATGGAATGTTCCACTCGGCACGCTCACCCCCCTTTGGCAAAAAGAAGTCGATGAAATGAATCTCAAGTTCAGTCATAAAATTCTGTTGGCTGCGTCAGGCGTCGTGGTTCTGGCCTTTGCGCTATTCACGCTCTATAACGATTACCTGCAGCGCAACACGATCAGGCAAAACCTCGCGTCCTCTATCCAGCAATCCGGCGAGTTAACCGCCAGCAGTGTGCAGAACTGGCTCGGTGGTCGCATCCTGGTGCTCGAAAACCTGGCACAAAACGTTGCCCATCAAGGAAGCGGCGCGGACCTTCCGGGATTGGTCGATCAACCGGCACTCACGTCCAACTTCCAGTTCACCTATGTTGGCCAAGTCAACGGTGTGTTCACCCAGCGCCCCGATGCGAAGATGCCAGAGGGCTATGACCCACGTCAGCGCCCTTGGTACAAGCAAGCCGTAGCAGCTGACAAAACCATGCTTACCCCGCCTTATATGGCGGCTGTAGGCGGTCAGATCGTGACGATCGCCATGCCCGTGAAGAAAAATGGTGAGCTGCTGGGTGTGGTGGGGGGAGACTTGAGCCTGCAAACCTTGGTGAAGATCATCAACTCGGTAGATTTTGGCGGTATTGGCCACGCATTCCTGGTCAGTGGTGATGGCCAAGTCATCGTGAGTCCCGACCAGGACCAGGTGATGAAAAACCTCAAGGATATCTACCCTGGCACCCAAGTGCGCATCGAGAAGGTTAACCAGGACGTTGTCCTCAATGGACAAGACCGCATCCTCTCGTTTACGCCAATCAGCGGGTTACCGGGGGCCGACTGGTACATCGGTCTGTCTATCGACAAAGACAAAGCTTACGCCGCACTGGGCAAATTCCGCACCTCAGCCTTGATAGCGATGCTTATTGCCGTGGTGGCGATTGCCGTACTCTTGAGTCTGTTGATCCAAGTGCTGTTGCGTCCACTGACCACCATGGGCGTCGCCATGCAGGACATCGCCCAAGGCGAAGGCGATCTGACCCGCCGCCTCGACGTCACCAGCAAAGACGAGTTCGGCGAAGTCGGTAGCGCATTCAATCAGTTCGTCGAGCGGATCCACGCCTCGATTTCCGAAGTGTCCTCGGCCACACGCCAGGTGCATGACCTGTCCCAGCGCGTGATGGCCTCGTCCAACGCATCCATCATCGGCTCTGACGAACAAAGCGCTCGTACCAACAGCGTGGCGGCCGCTATCAACGAGCTGGGCGCCGCTACCCAGGAAATCGCACGTAACGCCGCTGATGCCTCGCAGCATGCCAGCGGTGCCAGTGAGCAAGCTGACGATGGACGCAAGGTGGTTGAGCAAACCATCCAGGCGATGTCGGAACTGTCGCAGAAAATCAGCCTGTCCTGCACGCAGATCGAAACCCTCAACGCCAGTACCGACAACATCGGCCACATTCTTGATGTGATCAAGGGCATCTCCCAGCAGACCAACCTGCTCGCGCTTAACGCGGCCATCGAAGCGGCCCGTGCCGGCGAAGCTGGGCGTGGGTTTGCCGTGGTTGCTGATGAGGTGCGTAACCTGGCTCACCGTACCCAGGAGTCGGCAGAAGAGATCCACAAAATGATCACTTCCCTGCAAGTGGGCTCGCGTGAAGCCGTGACCACCATGAACGCCAGCCAGGTCTCCAGCGAAGAAAGCGTCGAAGTGGCTAACCAGGCCGGCGAGCGTCTGGTCAGCGTGACACAGCGAATCGTTGAGATCGACGGCATGAACCAATCGGTCGCCGCTGCTACCGAGGAGCAAACGGCAGTGGTTGAAACCCTCAACGTCGACATCAACCAGATCAACCTGCTGAACCAGCAAGGCGTGGCCAACCTCAACGAGACGCTCAAGGACTGCGATGCGCTCTCCCAGCAGGCCAGCCGATTGAAGCAATTGGTCGATAGCTTCAAAATCTGATCCAGGCTGTGTCGGAGCGATAGCTCGCTCCGACCCCCCAGCCGAGCAACTGATCCATTGGGCTTGTAGCAAGCCCAAGGCCACTCAGAGAAAACCAATGGCCCTTAGGTAGTCACAGCCCTTGCGCAACAGCGCAGGGCTCTTTGGCGGATAGTGTGCGCCCATCTGTTCAAGCCCCCATTGAGCATTGCTGTAATGGATCATCGAAGTATCGCCGATGTCTTCCCCCAGCCCATCAAGGTAGAAGCCCAGTACACCGAACAACGCATTCTCAACGTGCACTGTTCGCAACGCCCGTTGCCAGTGTTCAAGGCTTACCCGTTCGAAGACGTGTCCGGCCTGGCTGAACGCATCGAGGTATTGGTTCCAACTCAAGGGTTGTGGGTTGTGCAGGTTGAAAACGTTTCGCCCCGCGACGAAACGTGTGCTCTGAAACGCTATGAAGCGCGCCAGAAAGTCCACCGGCATCAGGTCGAAATTTGCCTCAATTCGAGGAGCGATCCCCAACTGCAGCGAGCCCTTGAGCATCAACATCAATCGATTTTTGTGGGGCTGGCAGACACCGTTCTCACTGTTGAAACTGATATTTCCCGGCCGATGGATATTTACCCAGGCCCCTTGCCCGACTGCACGGCCCAACAACCGCTCGGCCACCCACTTCGAGAGGTTGTAGCCATTTTTTACATAGAGCGGCAACGAGCGGCCTGCGGGTGCTTCAAGCACATACCGTTCCGCGTCGATGCTGCTGCAGGCTGACAGCGTTGAAATGAAATTGAACACCTTCTTACAGTGCGTCTCGCAAAGGCGCAGGCATTCAAACACCGGTTCGACGTTGTCCTTGGCCAGTGCTGGGTAGTCCATCACATGGTTGACGTGCGCCGCGTTGTGCACAAGCACGCCATGAGTGCGAGCGAGGTAGTCGTACGTCTCACAGGACAGGCCCAGGCGTGGTTGGCGCAGGTCGGCGGCGTACACCTGCACTCGGCTCAGGTCCAAATGTTCCAGACGGTATTCGCGCAATGCCTGGGTAAATCGGTCCGTCGCCGATTGACCGGGGAGCGCGCGAACCAGGCACGCTACTTCCTGCGCCCCCCCAGCCAGCAGTGCCTGGACGATATGCACGCCGACAAAGCTGTTTGCCCCCGTGACAATCACCTTGCACGGGTCCCCAGCGCGCCCCTCGGGCAGCACCTCAAGCTCCAGGGCTCGGGACGCGTCTTTTTCCATTTGGCTGAACGATGTATCTGGCAGCGCCATGCCCTCCATCTGCAAGGCCAGCGTACGAATCGTCGGCGCTTCAAAAAACTGGCTCAAGGAGAGGCTGCGGCCAAATTGCTCGCGCAGGCGCAGTAGCAAAGTGGACAGCAGAATCGAATGGCCGCCCAGGTTGAAAAAGCTGTCGTCGATCGATACTTCACCGGTAGACAACCCTAACAACTCCCCCCACAGATTCACCAACTGCGTCTGGACGGGCGTGTGTGCGGTGCATTGGATCATCGACCGGGCGCGGCCGTCCGACGCAGCCCGCAACGCCTTACGATCGATCTTGCCGTTGCTCGATGAGGGCAGGGTTGGCAGTTCGCTCCAGACGACGGGCTGCATGTATTCAGGCAGCCACTGCCGGGCATGATCCTTCAGGCTGGCCAGCGTGGCGCCGGGTTCGGGCTGGGCCGCAAAGCCCATGATTCGGTGAGCCTGATCAATCACCACCGCCACCTGGCGAAACAACCGACTGCTGCGCAGGCACTGCTCGATTTCCTGAGGTTCGACTCGAAAACCGCGGATCTTGACCTGATCATCCCGTCGCCCTCCCAACTCGATCCCATCCTGCGTCCATTTCGCCAGGTCGCCGCTGCGGTAAGCCTGCAGCGATTGGCCATCGGGCAACGTCAGCGTGACGAACGGGGAATTGGCCTGCGCAGGCCCGTTCATATAGCCCAGGCTTACCCCCGGGCCTGTGATATACAAATCGCCCATCACCTGCTCATCCACCGGCTCCAGATGTTCGTCGAGGATCAAGACCTGACTGTTGGCGATGGGCAAACCAATGTTGCGATTGTCATCACCGAGCCGAAACGTTCGATGGGTTGCCAATACCGTGGCTTCGGTGGGGCCGTAGAGGTTGTGCAGGTGGCATTGGCCTGCCATCCGCTCGATCACATGGGGCTCGCAGAAATCGCCGCCAGTGAGCAGATGGGACAGGCCCAATGGCTGGTCCAGCGGCAAGATGCTGAGCAGCGCTGGGGGCAGGAAAGCATGGGTGATGCGCTGCAGGCGGATCAGCTCGATCAATTGCTGAGGATCGAAACGGTGGTCTGCACTGGGGACGATCAACTCTGCGCCTGCCATCAAGGCGGGAAAAATATCGATCAGCGACGAGTCAAAGCTCAGCGGCGAAAACTGCAGGACGCGACTCTGGTCGTCCAGCGCTACACAGTGACTGAGCCAGGCGGTGAAATGCGCCAGATTATGTTGGCTGAGCAGCACGCTCTTGGGCTGCCCCGTGGTGCCAGAGGTGAAAAGCACCATGCACGGCGCGTCGGCGTGAGGACGATGGCGCATCAGCGCTTGAGTGGGATCGATGCCGTGTGAGGTGAGCGTGGCCACATCGAGTGAAGTAAATCGATCGCGCAACGGATGCAGGCCATTTTCCAGAAGTACACAGGCGCCCGCGCTTGTCAGCATGCTGTGCTGGCGTTTTATCGGATGATCCGCAGACAGTGGCAAATACACCGCGCCGCACCCCATTACCGCCAGAATGCTTGCGTAGAGCTCGGTAGATTTTTCCAGGCACACGCCCACCACGGCGGGTGTTTCGATGCCTTCCAGCAGAGGCAGCAGGCGTTGTTGAATCGCCACGGCTTTTTCCTGGAGTTGGCGATAAGTCACCCTGCGACCCGCGATATTCAGGGCCGTACGATGGGCGAAGGTACCAAGGCTGGCCTGCAACCGTTCGATGATGGGCACCTGTGCCGCCTGCAGCAGTGCCGGGTCGGCTGTACGGTTGAACCGATGCATGAACGCCAGCCCTTCGAGCCCTTGCAAACTGTGTTCGGGCGAGGTGTTCGGGTTGGCCGTCGAACAGAAATAGCCGGGGTCTCTTGATAACCCACTCACCAACGACGCTGCCCATTCCACCAAGGCGTGCGTGGCACGTGCACGCAGTCGCTGGCCATTGCCGCTGGGCTCTTCTGCCACATCGTGCACGGCCAGCAGGCGCCGCTCACGGTCGTAGCAGCGAAACTGAAGTTCGGGTAGCCCATTCTCGGACACTGGGCCGATGCCCAAGCGCAGGCTCATCCATGGCGCGTCGGTGGATAAGGCTGACGATGCCTTGCTACCGTCTTCAATCACCAAGTCGACCGACCCCGTCCCGGCGCAATGCCCGTATTGTTCCAGCACATGCTTGAGGGCCTCCAGCGCTTCGCTGGCAATGCCCCATTCAATTATCAATCGCCTCATGCCGGCCTCCCCGAAGCGGGCAAGTAGTTGTCCAGAGCCCGTGCCACGCAAGGGGTGTGCAGCATGCCGCTGTGCTGCAGGAAACTCATGATGTTGCCAATCAAGGGATGTTGGCGGGTGATGGGAAAGTCCATCGCAGCGATTTCATTACGTAGCGCCAAACGAATGTCGGCACTGATATCCAGGTGTTCAATCAGTTGCAGGTCGAAGTTCTTCTGTATTTCGTTGGTCAGGTAATGGGTCAGGAACGTCGGTAGCACGCCTGCAATGCTGTTGCGGTCTTGCGCGCTTGCCGACTGCCAGTAGATGCGCACCAGTTGTGTCCAGAACTGTGCGTGGCGCCCTTCATCAAACAGGTGGTCGGCCATCAAGCCGCGCACGGACGATTTCACACTGTCGTCCTTGGAAAAGGCCGCCACGTCATGGGTGATGGTGTTTTCGGCGATGGCCACGACAATCAATTCAACGGCATCGTGCAGGTGCTCCGGTGCCCGCGCCTGCGCTGCCGGCAAGGCATGGCTCAGTTCGATCTGACCGGACAGGTCGAGCGGCTGGATGCCGGTTAACGCCACGGCTTGCTGCAGGAAGTCCATGGCCACCAATGCGTGATAATCCTCATCCACCACGACGGTCATCGCGTCGTAGCGGCAGGCGAGGGGCAGAGGCAGCGAAAAGCGATTCTTGGCAATACTGCGAGCCGTCTTGTCGACGATCTCGGTTTCGAAAATCACGATGTCATGGATGAACCGGTAAAAGCTTTGCGTCAGTACAAAATCGCGCCATTGCGGGCAGTGCTCAAGGAAAGTCGCACTCAGTACCAGAGGCTGGCGGAACAGGGGATAGATCAGTTTTTCGTCGTTTTCCAACAGCCGGCGCGGGCGTGTGCGGATGGTTGCCCGACGCTCCCAGTCTTCGGCGAAGGAGCGGTAGTCGGTGATGCTCATGAACGCACCTCTTGCATGGAGGCCTGCACGTCATCCCAAAAAGTAATTCGGCTTTGCAGTGCATCGAGGGCGGCATTATCGGCTTGCTGCCGGCGGGTCGGGTCTGCGCCGATCAAGCCCTGGAGCACCTGTTCTGCCGCTGGCCCATGCTCCTGGCTATCGAGCTCGATGTGGCGGTTGAGGTAGTGGCACAGGGTCGGTGCCTGGCGAGCAATGACGGGGCTGCGGCGCAAAAGGCGCTCGAACATTGATGCAATGACCCCCTCGCGACCATGCAGGAACGCCGCCGCCACGCAGTGAGTGGGAGCGCTGAGTGCGATCTGCCATGTGCTGTCGACAAAGCGAGGCACACCGGGGGGCGCCCCGATCATTTGCAGCGCTGCGCTTATCTCCACTCCCTCATGTTGCAGGTCAATGAAACGTGCGATGACGCGCGTGTTGGCGCCTACCTGCGCCATGGCGTCCAGGTACAACTCAAAGTGGCTGCAATGGCCCCGCGTCGGGTGTTCATCCGACTCTTCACCCAACACGATTTCATTGATCAGGCGTGCGGCCTGCGGGTTGGAGGGCGGAAGCCAAGGGATCTGGGTACAGGTGAGATCCTGTTGCAGGCGTTTAGTCAGGGTCATGAAGTCCCAGACCGCAAATACATGACTTTCCATAAAGTGCTGTAATTTGCCAAGCGAAGTTATTTCTGCAAATAGCGGATGGCTGCACAAGTGCAGTTTCTTCTGTTCAAGTAAATGATGGTGCATGGTTGACGCCTATAAAGTTCTTGCGACTGCTCTAGTTGCAGTGATGGGATGTTGTAGTTGTTAGATGAACGATTAAGTCGAGGCGCGCCCACGCGTTGGGCATTGGCTCAATACGCAGGGAGCTGCTTGGAAAAGTTTATTGGGTTGGCAAGCGATATTAAGCTGATTAAACGTTTGGATAAACTTGTAAATGTATGAGATCGTTTTGCGGAAAACGAATGTTGAGGAAAGTAGTTATTACGCTGTGAGAGATTTCCTTTAGAGGGCGGCGATTACGTTAAGGTTTGCTGTTTATTTAATGTGTTATCAATGCGGGACACTTCCAGTAAGGGAAGTTACCCGCGATGCAAAAGTGTATTCAGAGTTGCGAACGCCTTAAGACGTACCTTTTCTGTCCCCGGTTTCCAGGCTCTTGAGGTAGGTATTGATGACCTCCATGCCTCGCATCAAGTGATTACGCAGCGTCAGGATGCTTTCGTCGATTTTCTTCTGCACCACCAGGCTGAGCAGCTCGCGGTGATCCTCCTGTGACGTCTCGCCCAACCCCATCGCCTCAAGATTGAAGCGCAGAAACCGCTCCTCTTCATTCAGCCCATGCTCCACCAGTTTGAGCAGACGATGGTTGGGCGCCTTGCCGTACAAGACCATGTGAAACAGGCGGTTGAGGCGGCCAATCTCGCTGTAGTCTTTTTCGGACTCCAGCGCATTGATACAGGCCTCTGCCTCGGCGATATCAGACTCGGTGAGCAACGGGATCGACAAGCGCAAGGCCTCGGATTCCAACAGCATGCGCAGCGCATAGGTCTCGGCCGAGTTGTCCTCGATCAAGGGGGCAACCACAGCACCCTTATGGGTTACCACATGCAGCAGGGATTGGGCTTCCAGCTGGCGCAACGCTTCGCGCACCGGCATGCGGCTGACGCCGAACAGGCTGGCCAGTTCCTGCTGGCGCATAGCGGTGCCACAGGGCAGTCGTCCATCGAGAATGGCGTTGCGCAATGTTTCTTCAATAACAGCGCGGGCAGCATGAGCGGGAATAGGCCCGCTGATCTTGATACTGCTCAAAGGGTTCGGCTTCGGCGTCACGGTTACGCTGCCCTCCTTTCTTGAATAATAAAGTTCGTTTATTGGATCCAAATCACACTAGAGATGGCCCAAGCAGTTGTCAAACAACCAAAGTTTCTGTTTGTAAGGGCCTACACGGGTATTTTGTTCCGCTCACAGGAGGCGGTTATAAACTCGTTCCAGCGATGAATGATCTCACTATGCCATTGTTTTTTGTGAGACGAAGCTTCACCATCCCCTGAAATTCCGTCTCTTTTCATGGACTGAACCCCTTGGCGGTAAGTTTTATTCCCTATCGAGCTTTTTGCTGGCTTTTATCAGCAATCCTACTGGCCGGCCTGATGCTTGGCGGGCTGCATGCCGATTGGGATTTCTCGCAGATCAGCCGCAAGGCTACCGCCTTGTACGGGCCGTTGGGTGACGGCCAGCAGCGTATCGACGCCTGGCAGCGGCTGCTGACCACCGAAAAACAGGTCAGCGAGCCAGACCAGCTCAAGGTTGTTAACCTGTTCTTCAACAAACAAATGACCTACGTGGAAGACATCGATCTCTGGCACGCGGTCGACTATTGGGAGACGCCCATTGAGGCACTCTGGAAGGGCGCCGGTGACTGTGAAGACTACGCCATCGCCAAGTATTTCAGTTTGCGTCACCTGGGCGTGTCCAGCGACAAATTACGCATTACCTACGTCAAGGCCTTGCGTCAGAATCGCGCGCATATGGTCTTGACCTACTATTCGACGCCCGACGCAATCCCGCTGGTGCTCGACAGCCTGATGGATGAAATCCTGCCGGCGACCCGCCGTACCGATTTGATCCCGGTGTATTCATTCAACGCCGAGGGGCTGTACTTGCCCGGCGCCAAGGGCAACAAGAAGGTCGGCGATACCAAACGCTTGTCGCGCTGGCAGGATGTGTTGAGAAAAATGCGTGCCGAAGGCTTCCCAGCCGAGCCTGCCAACTAGGAGTAACTGATCGGATGTCTCTGTTCAAACAGCTGTTGATCGCAATCTGTCTGTTCCTGGTGGTCGCCTTCAGCGGCAGCTTCATGGTCAGCCTGGAAAGCTCGCGCACCCAATACGTCAACCAGTTGCGCTCCCATGCGCAGGACGCCGCCACGGCGCTGGCGCTGTCGCTCACACCCAATATCGATGACCCGGCCATGGTCGAGTTGCTGGTCAGCTCGATCTTCGACAGCGGCTACTACGCAAGCATCCGTGTGGTGGACCTGGCCACCGACAAGACCATCGTCGAGCGCAGCGGTATACCCGACAACAATGGTGTGCCCAACTGGTTTGTAAAATTGATCGGCCTGGAGCCGGCCGGTGGTGATGCGCTGGTGAGCCGCGGGTGGGAGCAGGCGGCGCGCGTCGAGGTGGTCAGCCATCCGATGTTCGCCCTGGCCAAACTCTGGCAGAGCGCCCTGGGCAGCCTTGGCTGGTTACTGCTGTGCGGTGCGGTCAGCGTGGTGCTGGGTGGGTTGCTGCTGCGCCGGCAACTCAAGCCGTTGGACTACATGGTCAAACAGTCCCACGCGATCGCCCGGCGGGAATTCCTCAGCCTGCCCGATCTGCCACGCACGCCTGAGTTGCGCCGGGTGGTGCAGGCGATGAACCAAATGGTGGAAAAGCTCAAGGCACTGTTCCAGGAGCAGGCCGAGCGCAGTGAAAAACTGCGCACCGAATCCTATCAGGACAACCTCACCGGCCTTGCCAACCGCCGCTATTTCGAGATGCAGCTCAACGCCCGCGTCAGCAACCCCGAAGAAACCAGCTCCGGCTACCTGCTGGTGTTGCGCGTCAAAGACCTGGCCGGCCTGAACCAGCGCCTGGGGGGCCAGCGTACCGACCACTTGCTGCAAGCGGTCGGCGAACAACTGCTGCGCCAGTGCGAGCCTTACCCGGAAACCCATAACCTCGTTACCCGTATCCGAGGCGGCGAATTCGCTGTGCTGGCGCCTGGGCTCACGCGTGAAGAAGCGCTGCAACTGGCGCAGAACCTTGAAAGCACGCTGTCCAGCCTGCAGGCCACCGGCGCCAGCGACGTATCGCCCGTGGCCTATATCGGCCTGGCACAATTCAACCATGGTGATGCGCCGCAGGCCTTGTTGACGCTCGCCGACCAGGCCCTGTCGCAAGCCGAAGGGCAGGGTGACAGCACGTGGGCGTGCCTCGATCACAGCGCTGCCGCCAGCGTCGGGGACGATCACCATGCCTGGCACACGCTGCTGGATAAGGCGCTGACCCAGCAGCGTTTCGAGCTGTACTTCCAGCCGGTCGTGGCCAGCCAGGATCCGCAACTGGTGTTGCATTACAAAGTACTGTCGCGCCTGCAAGATGCTGACGGCCACACCATACCCGCCGGGCGTTTCCTGCCGTGGCTCGAGCGTTTCGGCTGGTCTGCCCGCCTGGACCGCATGATGCTGGAGCAAGTACTCAAACAGATGACCAGTCACAGCCATAACCTGGCCTTGAACCTGTCAGCCGCCACCTTGCAGGACCCTCAGGCCCTGCATCGCATTTATGACCTGCTGCGTCAGCACAGCAACCTGGGCCCGCGCCTCACCCTGGAGATCGGCGAAGAGCAACTGCCGGAACAGCTCGTGCTGGAACAGATGACCCAACGCCTGCGCGAGCTGGGCTTTTCGCTGAGCCTTCAGCGTTTCGGTGGGCGATTCAGCATGATCGGCAACCTGGCACGCCTGGGCCTGGCGTACTTGAAAATCGACGGCAGCTACATCCGCGCCATCGACCAGGAAAGCGACAAGCGCCTGTTCATCGAAGCCATCCAGCGCGCGGCCCACAGCATCGACCTGCCGTTGATTGCCGAACGTGTGGAGACCGAGGGTGAGCTGAAGGTGATTCGCGAGATGGGGATTTTTGGCGTGCAGGGGCAACTGTTCGGCGAGCCTGCGCCCTGGAAATAACGCAGAACCCATGTGGGAGGGGGCTTGCTCCCGATAGCGGTGCACCAGTCACTGAAGATATTGACTGATTGACCGCTATCGGGAGCAAGCCCCCTCCCACATTTCGATCCGGTTTGGCTTCAGGAATTAAATAAGCCCTTTCTCATCGTCATTGATCAACTGGCTCAATCCACCCAACGCTTCCCGCGCCTGGTTGCGGTCCATCAATTTGGCCTGGGCCGCGGGCGGCAGGTCGGTCACGCTGATGACGCCCTTGCGGGTAAGCACCTGGATCAAGTCGTCCAGTACCCGGATCATCTCAAGGTCACTCTGCTTGAGTTGGGCCAGGCTGGTTTCTACCACTTCGTTGGCATACCAGGCCTGGATCTCGTGGTGATCGGCCGGCAGCGTTTCGGTGGATTCGGCAAAGGCCGCGGCCTCTACGCGACTTAATGCGCCCTGTGCATCACGTTGCACGTAAAACATAAGAATCCCTCGAATATGAGCCACACACCTCAAGCCGCATAGCTGGCCGTGTGTTGATAGCGCGAGTATGCGATGCAATCGGCCGGCAGGGCCAGCAACGTATCGCCCAAATAAATCGGCCGCCTCAGGGGCGGCCGATAAACCGAAGCTTAGGCGGTGTGATCGATCTTGATGGTCGGGTCGGCACCGCTGATCAGCGAGTTGATGCTGGTGTGGGACCAATCGTTGCCTTCCAGCTTGATGGTCACATCCGCATTGGCCAGCCCACCCGCGGCGTTCAGCTTGCCTTCACTGCTCACTTGCAGGGTCGACACGCCTTCTACCGTGGTGATCTTCAGGTAGTTGTCGATGGTGCTGTCGGTCTCGCCCTTCAACAGGTCACGCAGGTCGATCCGGTCACCTTCCGACGCCTTGAAGTCCTTGATCACGTCGTTACCGACATCACCTGCCTTCCACACAAAGGCGTCGGCACCCGACCCGCCGATCAGGATGTCGTTGCCCTGGCCGCCGATCAAGGTGTCATTGCCGGTACCGCCCAGCAGGATGTCGTTGCCCTTGCCACCGTCCAGAACGTCGTTGCCGCCCTGGCCGAACAGAATGTCATCGCCAGAGCCACCGAGCAGCGTGTCGTTGCCGTCCTTGGCGCCGGACACGTCAAAGTCCGCGTAATGCTCGGTGACGTACTGGTGCACGTTCGACGTGGTGACCGACGCAACCGCCACGCCGGTTTTCTGTGCCACGAAAGCCTGCAGGGCGTTGTAACCCTCGCCCGTCACGCCGCTGAAACTCACCAGGTCGCCGAAGAGGATGTCGTTGCCATCGCCGCCGCTGACGGTGTCCGCACCTGGCAGGGTCGCCTCAGTGTGGCCGAGGATGGCGTTGGCCAAATCCTTCGGATCGATGTTGGCCTGTGGCTTGCCATCGCTGTCGTAAGGCTTCAGGTCGCTGAGGCTGATGTCGCTGTTGATGCCGATCGCCTCCACTTGCGACAGCCCGCCCAGCAGCGCAAAGGCGCTCTTGGAATTGGCCAGCGTGGCCGCGTCGGTGCTGCTGCCTCGACCGTCCAGATTGGACAGCTCAAAAGTGCCGTCGCCCTGAGCGCGGACCAGGCCCAGATTGTTGGACGTCCACCAGTAGCCATTCCAGGTCTGCAGTTGAGCGGCACCCGAGGCGTCGATGCTGAAATAATGAGTGTTATCCAGGTACTTGCCGACCGAGGTACCTGGTGTGTAGTTGGCGGTTGTCACCACGTCATCGAACTTGACGTTGCCGTACAGCGTCAGGTTGGTCTGCTCGCCGCTCTGGTAGAACGTCGGCTGGCCGTCGGTGATGAAGTACGTCAGGTTGGTCGCACCGGTGTTTTTGGTCGCCAGGTCACTCTGGAAGAAGTTAGCGGTGGTCTTGAACACGTCTTCATAGTTGGTGCCGCCTTCAGACACCATCGAGTCCAGCACTGCTTTGAGCTGGGCCAGCGCATTGGGGGCGTTAAGGTTGATCGCGACCGACTTGTTCACCTGGCTGTCGAAGTCGGCCAGGAAGATATTCACCGTGCCCGACGTGTTGGTACCCAGGCTGTCTTTGAGCGAATTGAACACCGAGGTCAACGAAGCTTTTGCCGCATTGATCGAGGCGGTGCTCATGCTGCCGGAACTGTCCACCATGAATGCGATGTTGTAGTTCTTGCCCTGCACCACGTTCAGGCCACCGATATCCGCCACGACGATGTCGTTGCCATCGCTGCCGACGATCGAGTCGCTGCCCGACGTGCCGGTTACCGAGTTATAGGTCGCCGGGTACACCGTCACAGGCAATTGCGCGGTGGTGGTCGCCGAACCGCCGATGCTTTCGGTAGAGGTCGAGGTGACCGTCAGGTTGAACTGGCCGCTGTAGTAAGTCGGCGGCTTGATGGTCAGGGTGCCCAGGTCCCAGCCAGTGACGTTGACTTCGCCCACGGTTTTGCTGGCGGTGAAGGTGTGTCCCGAAGCATCGGTAAGCACCGAGCCTGCCGGAATGCCGCTGATCTTCAAGGCCAGGCTTTCCGAGCCATCGGTATCGGTGAGCGCGGTGCTGATCTTGGACAGCTTCACGCTGCCGTTTTCCTGGCCTTCGTTGAGTTTGTAACCCACGTAGTAACCGTCACCGTTGCTGCCATGCAGGTCGGACACGGTTACGCCGGCGTTGGTCAGGTCGGTAATACCGGTGTACAGCGGCACGTTGCTGGTGCTCAAGTTCTGGACCGCGCCGCCGTTGACCGACAGGTTGACGTCATAGCTGCCGGGGCCTGCCTGGTTGGCTTGATAGATCTCGATGCTGTAGTAACCGCTGACCGCCGGCGTGAACGTGCCGCTGAACTTGCCGCTGTTGGTGCCCCACAAGCCGCTGGCCACGTCCTTGCCGCCGACGTTGATCAACAGGCTGTCATCGGCGACGCCGCTGAAGGTGTAGTTCTTGCCCGCTTCCATGTACATCAAGCCGGAAATTTTCCCGCCTGAACCTGGAGCGACGTCGGTGGTGGACTCGACATTGGTCACCACCGCGGTGCTGTTCGGCGTGCCGGCGCCGTCGATGGCTTTTTTCAGCACATCCGGTGCGGCACCGTTGCCGGAGTTGCCCAGCCCGGAAATGCTGCTCCAGGTCTGTTTGATCAGGCCAACCGAGTTAACGTTGTTGTCGGCCACACTCAGGGTGGGTGCGTCGGCCACCGGGGTGATATCCACTTTTACCGTGGCACTGGTGCCCAGGTCCTTGCCATCGGTTGGCTGGAACTTGAACTGCGCGTAATCGGCCTGCTTGTTACCAATACCGGTGCCGCCATACCCGTCGACACCGGATTCGTTGGTGTTCGGCATAAAGCGCAACTGGCCGCCATCGATCTGGGCTTTGGTGAAGGTCTGGCCGCTGGTCACGTTGGTCCAGGTCGTGCCGTCGGCTGCCAGGTATTGCAGCTTGCCGGCAACAGGCAAGTCGGTGATTTTCACGCCGAGGCTGGTTGATGGCGAGTCCACGTCGGTCACGCCGAAGTTCGCCCAGGTCAAGGCCAGCGCAGTGTCTTCGGTGCCGGTCACAGCCCCGCCCGTTGCCACGGGTGCATCGTTGACCGCCACCACGTTGACCGTGGTGGTGGCGACGTTGGAGTAGTTGCCGCCGTCGGTCACCGTCACGGTAATGGTGCGCGGCGTGGTGCTCGGGTCGTGGCTGTCGTTGGTGAACGTGATGTTCTGGATACGCTGCATGTAATCAGCCAGCGTCGCGCTGCCCGACAACGTCAGGGTGATCGTGCCCGTCTGGTTGTTGGTGCTGACAACAATGCCATTCACGCTGTTGCCCAGGTTCAAGGCGTCACCGGCTTGCGCGTTGGTCAGCGTGACCGTTGCGCCGGAGAGCATCGTGCTGTCCGGGTCGGTGATCTTGATATCGGTGTCGGCAATCGACACACCTGGTCCGGCGGTGCCTTCGGTGAAGGTGGTCTTGTAATCATTGCCGATGGCGCCGCTGGAATTGTTGGCGTCCAGGTCGATCACCGGTGGCGCATCGTTGTCGAGGATGTCCGTGCTGACCGTGCCCTTGTCGATCACCAGGTTCTCGAAGTTGCCCCCGGTGGCCTTGTCGATGGTGATAACGATTTTTTCCGTCGGCTCGGTGATTTTGTCGTCAAGCGTGCGGATATCAAACGGCACGCTGCTGGCGCCGGCCGGGATCTTCACGGTGTACACGCCGTTGAAGTCCGAACCGTCGGTGGCCGTACCGCTGTACTTGAGCGTAACGGTCACATCGGTTTGCGCCGGGTTGCTCAAGTTCAGGGTGTAATGCGCCGTACCGCCCTCGGTCACCGAAGCGTCGCCGCCGATGCTGAGGGTGGTGTTGGTAACCACGTCCGTGACTTTGGTGACCACAGTGCTGCCATCGACAATCAAGTGCTCGTATTTGTCACCGCCGCTGACGACGGCGTTGATTTTGGCCGTGACGTCATTGGCGCCGATATACGCATCGTTCGCGGCGGTGGTCGTGATGAAGCTGCTGGACTTGCCGTTGCCGATGGTAATGGTCGAGCCGTTATCCAGCTTCACCACCAGGTCGGAACCGACGTTGTTCACTGCCGCGCCATTCTTGTCGACCAGCGACGCGGTGTAGACGATCTGCCCGCCCTCGCTGACCGAACCGCTGGCTTTGAGCATTACGGTCACGTCGTCGATCGTGTCGTTGATCGTAGTGGTCGCGCCGCCTGGAGTGACGGTCACGCCCTCGAAGTTACCGCCGCTGGTACCCGTGATCTTGACGGTCTGGGTGCTCTTGTCGATGAACACGTCATCCGTTGGAGCAGGCACCGTCACCGTACCTACGGTTGCACCTTGCTTGATGGTGATGCTCGAGCCGTTGTCCAACTGCACCACCATGTCGCTGCCGGCCTTGTTGCTCAAGGTGGCGGTGTAGGTGATCTGGCCACCTTCGTTGACGGCACTTGGCGCAGTCAGGGTGACGCTGGTGAGATCGGTACTGCCTGGGGTGTCGGTGACGGTGGTGTTCACCGCTGTAGTACCCGGCACCAGGTTCTCGAAATGCTCGCCACCGGTGACGCCTTTGATGGCGGTGGTGACGGTTTGATCGCCTTTGTAGACGTCGTTTGGTGCCACGGCGGTGACCGTGCCGCTGGATTGGTTCACACCGATGGTGATGGTTTTGCCGTTGTCCAGAGTGACGGTCAGCGGATTGGTGATGTTGCTCACCGGCGTGCCGTTTTTATCCACAAGGGTAGCGGTGTAGACGATGTTGCCGCCTTCGCCGACGGTAGGAGTGGCGGTCAGGACGATGTCGACCTTGTCGATGGTGTCGTTGATCGTGGTGGTTGCGCCATTGCCTGCAACTTCCAGTTTTTCGAAGTTGCCGCCGGAAGCGTCGGTGATCTTGACGGTTTGAGTGCTCTTGTCGATGAACACGTCATCAGTCGGGGCAGGCACGGTCACAGTGCCGACGGTGTCGCCAGACTTGATAGTGATCGAAGAGCCGTTATCGAGTTTCAGCGTGACGTCACTGCCAGCTTTATTAGAAAGCGTAGCGGTGTATGTGATCTGCCCACCTTCGTTAACTGCAGTTGGTGCAGTCAAAGTGACAGTGGTGGTGTTGTCGGTACCCGGAGTATCAGTAACGGTGGTGTTAACTGACGTAGTGCCTGGCACCAGGTTTTCAAAGTGCTCCCCACCGGTCACGCTTTTGATAGCGGTGGTGACGGTCTGATCGCCTTTGTAGACGTCGTTTGGCGCCACTGTGGTGACCGTACCGCTGGACTGGTTTACACCGATGGTGATGGTTTTGCCGTTGTCCAAAGTGACAGTCAGCGGATTAGTGATGTTGCTCACCGGCGTGCCGTTTTTATCCACAAGGATAGCGGTGTAGACGATGTTGCCGCCTTCGCCGACGGTCTTGGTGGCGGTCAGGACGACGTCGACCTTGTCGATGGTGTCGTTGATCGTGGTGGTTGCGCCATTGCCTGCAACTTCCAGTTTTTCGAAGTTGCCGCCGGAAGCGTCGGTGATCTTGACGGTTTGAGTGCTCTTGTCGATGAACACGTCATCGGTAGGCGCAGGCACGGTCACGGTGCCGACGGTTTCGCCAGCCTTAATGGTGATGTTCGAGCCGTTATCGAGTTTCAGCGTGACATCAGTACCGGCCTTGTTGCTCAAGGTCGCGGTGTAGGTGATCTGACCACCTTCGTTGATGGCACTTGGCGCGGTCAGCGTAACGGTGGTGGCATCAGCTGTGCCCGGTGTATCCGTGACGGTGGTATTCACCGCCGTGGTGCCCGGCACCAGGTTTTCGAAATGCTCGCCACCGGTCACGGCTTTGATAGCGGTGGTGACGGTTTGGTCGCCTTTGTACACATCATCCGGAGCTATAACCGAAACGCTACCGCTCGATTGGTTTACACCAATGGTGATGCTCTGGCCGTTATCCAAGGTGACGGTCAACGGGTTGGTGATGTTGGTCACCGCCACGCCGTTTTTATCCACAAGGCTGGCGGTGTAGACGATATCGCCACCTTCGCCGACGGTCTTGGTGGCGGTCAGCACCACGTCGACCTTATCGATGGTGTCGTTGATCGTGGTGGTTGCGCCGTTGCCTGCAACTTCCAGCTTCTCGAAGTTGCCGCCGGAAGCGTCGGTGATCTTGACTGTTTGAGTGCTCTTGTCGATGAACACGTCATCGCTTGGCGCAGGCACGGTCACGGTGCCGACGGTTTCGCCGGCCTTAATGGTGATGTTCGAGCCGTTGTCGAGTTTCAGTGTTACGTCAGTACCCGCCTTGTTGCTCAATGTCGCGGTGTACGTAATCTGACCACCTTCGCTAACCACGCTTGGCGCAGTCAGGGTGACGGTGGTGGCATCCGCTGTAGCTGGTGTGTCGGTAACAGTGGTGTTCACCGCTGTAGTACCTGGCACCAGGTTTTCGAAATGCTCGCCACCGGTGACGCCTTTGATGGCGGTGGTGACGGTTTGGTCGCCTTTGTAGACGTCGTTTGGTGCTACGGCGGTGACTGAACCGCTGGATTGGTTCACACCGATGGTGATGGTTTTGCCGTTATCCAAGTTGACAGTCAGCGGATTGGTGATGTTGTTCACCAGCGTGCCGTTTTTATCCACAAGGCTGGCGGTGTAGACGATGTTGCCGCCTTCGCCAACGGTAGGAGTGGCGGTCAGAACGACGTCAACTTTGTCGATGGTGTCGTTGATCGTGGTGGTTGCGCCATTGCCAGCAACTTCCAGTTTTTCGAAGTTGCCGCCAGTGGTCTCGGTGATCTGAACAGTCTGAGTGCTCTTATCGATAAACACGTCATCGGTAGGCGCAGGCACGGTCACGGTGCCGACGGTTTCGCCAGCCTTAATAATGATGTTCGAGCCGTTATCCAACTTCAGTGTGACGTCGCTGCCAGCTTTATTAGAAAGCGTGGCTGTGTAGGTGATCTGGCCACCTTCGTTGACGGCACTTGGCGCGGTCAGCGTAACGGTGGTGGCATTGTCGGTACCCGGTGTGTCGGTAACGGTGGTGTTAACCGGAGTAGTGCCCGGTACCAAGTTCTCGAAATGCTCGCCGCCAGCGACGCCTTTAATAGCGGTGGTGACGGTTTGATCGCCTTTGTACACATCATCCGGCGCAGCAATCGAAACGCTGCCGCTCGACTGATTGACGCCAATAGTGATGCTTTGGCCGTTATCCAAGGTGACGGTCAACGGGTTGGTGATGTTGCTCACCGCCACGCCGTTTTTATCCACAAGGCTGGCGGTGTAGACGATATCGCCGCCTTCGCCAACGGTCTTGGTGGCAGTCAGAACCACGTCGACCTTGTCGATGGTGTCGTTGACCGTGGTCGTTGCACCGTTGCCAGCAACTTCCAGTTTTTCGAAGTTGCCGCCAGTGGTGTCGGTGATCTGAACGCTCTGAGTGCTCTTATCGATGAACACGTCATCGCTTGGCGCAGGAACAGTCACGGTGCCGACGGTATCGCCAGCCTTGATAGTGATCGACGAGCCGTTATCCAGTTTCAGCGTGACGTCACTGCCTGCTTTATTGGAAAGCGTGGCGGTGTAGGTGATCTGGCCACCTTCGTTGACGGCACTTGGCGCGGTCAGCGTAACGGTGGTGGCATCAGCTGTGCCCGGGGTATCCGTGACGGTGGTATTCACCGCCGTGGTGCCTGGCACCAGATTCTCAAAATGCTCGCCACCGGTCACACCTTTGATAGCGGTGGTGACGGTTTGGTCGCCTTTGTAAACGTCGTTTGGCGCCAAGGTGGTGACCGTGCCGCTGGACTGGTTCACACCGATGGTGATGCTCTGGCCGTTATCCAGAGTGACGGTCAGCGGGTTGGTGATGTTAGTAACCGCATTCCCTGACTTATCGACGAGCGACGCGGTGTAGACAATGTTGCCGCCTTCGCCGACGGTCTTGGTGGCGGTCAGAACCACATCGACCTTATCGATGGTGTCGTTGATCGTGGTCGTTGCGCCGTTGCCTGCAACTTCCAGCTTCTCGAAGTTGCCGCCGGACGCGTCGGTGATCTTGACTGTTTGAGTGCTCTTATCGATAAACACGTCATCAGTCGGAGCAGGCACGGTCACTGTACCGACGGTTTCGCCGGCCTTGATAGTAATGCTCGAACCGTTATCCAACTTCAGGGTGACGTCGCTGCCTGCTTTGTTGGAGAGCGTAGCGGTATAGGTGACCTGGCCACCTTCATTGACGGCGCTTGGTGCAGTCAGCGTTACAGTGGTGGTGTTGTCGGTACCCGGAGTATCAGTAACGGTGGTGTTAACCGGCGTAATACCCGGAACCAGATTTTCAAAGTGCTCGCCACCGGTCACGCCTTTGATAGCGGTGGTGACAGTCTGGTTGCCTTTGTACACATCATCCGGCGCAGCAATCGAAACGCTGCTGCTCGACTGATTGACGCCAATGGTGATGCTCTGGCCGTTATCCAGAGTGACGGTCAGCGGGTTGGTGATGTTGGTCACCGCCACGCCGTTTTTATCCACAAGGCTGGCGGTGTAGACGATGTTGCCGCCTTCGCCGACGGTCTTGGTGGCGGTCAGAACCACGTCGACCTTATCGATGGTGTCGTTGATCGTGGTAGTTGCACCGTTGCCAGCAACTTCCAGTTTTTCGAAGTTGCCGCCAGTAGTGTCGGTGATCTGAACAGTCTGAGTGCTCTTATCGATAAACACGTCATCGGTAGGCGCAGGAACAGTCACGGTGCCGACGGTTTCGCCAGCCTTAATAGTGATGTTCGAGCCGTTATCCAACTTCAGTGTGACGTCACTGCCTGCTTTATTGGAAAGCGTGGCGGTGTAGGTGATCTGGCCACCTTCGTTGACTGCGGTTGGCGCGGTCAGTGTGACGGTGGTGGCGTTGTCAGTACCCGGTGTGTCGGTAACGGTGGTATTCACCGCCGTGGTGCCCGGTACCAGGTTCTCGAAGTGCTCGCCGCCAGTGACGCCTTTGATAACAGTGGTGACGGTCTGGTCGCCTTTGTACACATCATCCGGTGCAGCAATCGAAACGCTGCCGCTCGACTGATTGACGCCAATAGTGATGCTTTGGCCGTTATCCAAAGTGATGGTCAGCGGGTTGGTGATGTTGCTCACCGCCACGCCGTTTTTATCCACAAGGCTGGCGGTGTAGACGATATCGCCGCCTTCGCCAACGGTCTTGGTGGCAGTCAGAACCACGTCGACCTTGTCGATGGTGTCGTTGACCGTTGTGGTCGCGCCGTTGCCTACAACTTCCAGCCTCTCGAAGTTGCCGCCGGAAGCGTCGGTGATCTTGACGGTTTGAGTGCTCTTGTCGATGAACACATCATCAGTAGGCGCAGGAACAGTCACGGTGCCGACCATGTCACCCGCTTTGATAGTGATCGAAGAGCCGTTATCCAACTTCAGGGTGACGTCACTGCCAGCTTTGTTGGAGAGCGTAGCGGTATAGGTGAGCTGGCCACCTTCATTGACGGCGCTTGGTGCAGTCAGCGTTACAGTGGTGGTGTTGTCGGTACCCGGAGTGTCAGTAACGGTGGTGTTAACCGGCGTAGTACCCGGAACCAGGTTTTCAAAGTGCTCGCCACCGGTCACGCCCTTGATGGCGGTGGTGACGGTTTGATCGCCTTTGTAAACGTCGTTTGGTGCCACGGCGGTGACCGTGCCGCTGGACTGGTTCACACCGATGGTGATGCTCTGGCCGTTATCCAGAGTGACGGTCAGCGGGTTGGTGATGTTAGTAACCGCATTACCTGACTTATCCACAAGGGTAGCGGTGTAGACGATGTTGCCGCCTTCGCCGACGGTAGGAGTGGCCGTCAGGACGACGTCGACCTTGTCGATGGTGTCGTTGATCGTGGTGGTTGCGCCATTGCCTGCAACTTCCAGTTTTTCGAAGTTGCCACCCGTTGCGTCGGTGATCTTGACAGTCTGAGTGCTCTTATCGATGAACACGTCATCGGTAGGCGCGGGAACAGTCACAGTGCCGACGGTATCGCCAGACTTGATAGTGATGCTCGAACCGTTATCCAACTTCAGTGTGACGTCACTGCCAGCTTTATTAGAAAGCGTGGCTGTGTAGGTGATCTGCCCACCTTCGTTGACTGCGGTTGGCGCGGTCAGTGTGACGGTGGTGGTGTTGTCAGTACCCGGTGTGTCGGTAACAGTGGTGTTAACCGCTGTGGTACCCGGCACCAAGTTTTCAAAGTGTTCGCCACCGGTCACGCCCTTGATAGCGGTGGTGACGGTTTGATCGCCTTTGTAAACGTCGTTTGGTGCCACGGCGGTGACTGAACCGCTGGACTGGTTCACACCAATGGTGATGCTCTGGCCATTATCCAGGGTGACGGTCAGCGGATTGGTGATGTTGCTCACCGGCATGCCGTTTTTATCCACAAGGCTGGCGGTGTAGACGATATCGCCGCCTTCGCCAACGGTCTTGGTGGCAGTCAGAACCACGTCAACTTTGTCGATGGTGTCGTTGATTGTGGTGGTTGCGCCGTTGCCTGCGACTTCCAGTTTTTCGAAGTTGCCGCCAGTCGCGTCGGTGATTTTGACGGTCTGTGTGCTCTTGTCGATGAACACATCATCAGTAGGCGCAGGCACAGTCACAGTACCGACGGTTTCGCCGGCCTTAATGGTGATGTTCGAGCCGTTGTCGAGTTTCAGTGTTACGTCAGTACCCGCCTTGTTGCTCAATGTCGCGGTGTACGTAATCTGACCACCTTCGCTAACCACGCTTGGCGCAGTCAGGGTGACGGTGGTGGCATCCGCTGTAGCTGGTGTGTCGGTAACAGTGGTGTTCACCGCTGTAGTACCTGGCACCAGGTTTTCGAAATGCTCGCCACCGGTGACGCCTTTGATGGCGGTGGTGACGGTTTGGTCGCCTTTGTACACGTCATCCGGAGCTATAACCGAAACGCTACCGCTCGATTGGTTTACACCAATGGTGATGCTCTGGCCGTTATCCAAGGTGACGGTCAACGGGTTGGTGATGTTGGTCACCGCCACGCCGTTTTTATCCACAAGGCTGGCGGTGTAGACGATATCGCCGCCTTCGCCCACGGTCTTGGTGGCGGTCAGAACGACGTCAACTTTGTCGATGGTGTCGTTGATCGTGGTGGTCGCACCGTTGCCTGCGACTTCAAGTTTCTCGAAGTTGCCGCCAGCCGTCTCAGTGATCTGAACAGTCTGAGTGCTCTTGTCGACAAACACGTCATCGCTTGGCGCAGGCACAGTCACGGTGCCGACCGTGTCACCCGCTTTGATAGTGATCGACGAGCCATTATCCAGCTTCAGGGTGACGTCGCTGCCTGCTTTATTGGAAAGCGTGGCGGTGTAGGTGATCTGGCCGCCTTCGTTGACGGCACTTGGCGCGGTCAGCGTTACAGTGGTGGTGTTGTCGGTACCCGGTGTGTCGGTAACGGTGGTGTTAACCGGCGTAGTACCCGGAACCAGGTTTTCAAAGTGCTCGCCACCGGTCACGCCCTTGATGGCGGTGGTGACGGTTTGATCGCCTTTGTACACATCATCCGGCGCAGCAATCGAAACGCTACCGCTCGATTGGTTTACACCAATGGTGATGCTCTGGCCGTTATCCAAGGTGACGGTCAACGGGTTGGTGATGTTGGTCACCGCCACGCCGTTTTTATCCACAAGGCTGGCGGTGTAGACGATATCGCCGCCTTCGCCCACGGTCTTGGTGGCGGTCAGAACCACGTCGACCTTGTCGATGGTGTCGTTGATTGTGGTAGTTGCGCCGTTGCCAGCGACTTCCAGTTTTTCGAAGTTGCCGCCAGTCGCGTCGGTGATCTTGACGGTTTGAGTGCTCTTATCGATGAACACGTCATCGGTAGGCGCAGGAACAGTCACGGTGCCGACCGTGTCACCCGCTTTGATAGTGATCGACGAGCCATTATCCAGCTTCAGGGTGACGTCGCTGCCTGCTTTATTGGAAAGCGTGGCGGTGTAGGTGATCTGGCCACCTTCGTTGACGGCACTTGGCGCGGTCAGCGTGACAGTGGTGGTGTTGTCGGTACCCGGTGTGTCGGTAACGGTGGTGTTAACCGGCGTAGTACCCGGAACCAGGTTTTCAAAGTGCTCTCCACCGGTGACGCCTTTGATGGCGGTGGTGACGGTTTGATCGCCTTTGTACACATCATCCGGCGCAGCAATCGAAACGCTACCGCTCGATTGGTTTACACCAATGGTGATGCTCTGGCCGTTATCCAAGGTGACGGTCAACGGGTTGGTGATGTTGGTCACCGCCACGCCGTTTTTATCCACAAGGCTGGCGGTGTAGACGATATCGCCGCCTTCGCCGACGGTCTTGGTGGCGGTCAGAACCACGTCGACCTTGTCGATGGTGTCGTTGATCGCGGTAGTTGCACCGTTGCCTGCGACTTCCAGTTTTTCGAAGTTGCCGCCAGTGGTCTCAGTGATCTGAACAGTCTGAGTGCTCTTGTCGATGAACACGTCATCGCTAGGCGCAGGCACGGTCACTGTACCGACGGTTTCGCCGGCTTTGATAGTGATGTTCGAGCCGTTATCCAACTTCAGTGTGACGTCGCTGCCTGCTTTATTGGAAAGCGTGGCGGTGTAGGTGATCTGACCACCTTCGTTGACGGCACTTGGCGCGGTCAACGTTACGGTGGTGGCATCAGCTGTGCCCGGGGTATCCGTGACGGTGGTATTCACCACCGTAGTGCCCGGCACCAGGTTCTCGAAATGCTCTCCACCGGTGACGCCTTTGATGGCGGTGGTGACGGTTTGATCGCCTTTGTAGACGTCGTTTGGCGCCAAGGTGGTGACCGTGCCGCTGGATTGGTTTACACCGATGGTGATGCTCTGGCCGTTATCCAACGTGACGGTCAATGGGTTGGTGATGTTGGTCACCAGCGTGCCGTTTTTATCCACAAGGGTAGCGGTGTAGACGATGTTGCCGCCTTCGCCGACGGTAGGAGTGGCGGTCAGAACGAGGTCAACCTTGTCGATGGTGTCGTTGATCGCGGTAGTTGCACCGTTGCCTGCGACTTCCAGTTTTTCGAAGTTGCCGCCGGAAGCGTCGGTGATCTTGACGGTCTGAGTGCTCTTATCGATAAACACGTCATCGGTCGGAGCAGGCACGGTCACTGTACCGACGGTGTCGCCGGCCTTAATAGTGATGTTCGAGCCGTTATCCAACTTCAGTGTGACGTCGCTGCCTGCTTTGTTTGAAAGCGTGGCGGTATACGTAATCTGGCCACCTTCGTTGACGGCACTTGGCGCGGTCAGTGTGACGGTGGTGGTGTTGTCGGTACCCGGTGTGTCGGTAACAGTGGTGTTAACCGGCGCGGTACCTGGCACTAGATTTTCGAAGTGCTCGCCACCGGTCACGCCTTTGATAGCGGTGGTGACGGTTTGATCGCCTTTGTAGACATCATCCGGCGCAGCAATCGAAACGCTGCCGCTCGACTGATTGACGCCAATAGTGATGCTTTGGCCGTTATCCAAGGTGACGGTCAGCGGGTTGGTGATGTTGCTCACCGCTACGCCGTTTTTATCCACAAGGCTGGCGGTGTAGACGATATCGCCGCCTTCGCCGACGGTCTTGGTGGCGGTCAGCACCACGTCGACCTTGTCGATGGTGTCGTTGATCGCGGTAGTTGCACCGTTGCCAGCAACTTCCAGTTTTTCGAAGTTGCCGCCAGTAGTGTCGGTGATCTGAACAGTCTGAGTGCTCTTATCGATAAACACGTCATCGGTAGGCGCAGGAACAGTCACGGTGCCGACGGTTTCGCCAGCCTTAATAGTGATGTTCGAACCGTTATCCAGCTTCAGTGTGACGTCACTGCCAGCTTTATTAGAAAGCGTGGCGGTGTAGGTGATCTGACCACCTTCGTTGACGGCACTTGGCGCGGTCAGCGTGACAGTGGTGGCATTGTCGGTACCCGGTGTGTCGGTAACAGTGGTGTTAACCGGAGTAGTACCAGGCACCAGGTTTTCGAAGTGCTCGCCACCGGTCACGCTTTTGATAGCGGTGGTGACGGTTTGATCGCCTTTGTACACATCATCCGGAGCTATAACCGAAACGCTACCGCTCGATTGGTTTACACCAATGGTGATGCTCTGGCCGTTATCCAAGGTAACGGTCAGCGGGTTAGTGATGTTAGTAACCGCATTACCTGACTTGTCGACGAGCGACGCGGTGTAGACGATGTCGCCGCCTTCGCCGACGGTCTTGGTGGCGGTCAGAACCACGTCGACCTTGTCGATGGTATCGTTGATCGTGGTGGTCGCACCGTTGCCTGCGACTTCAAGTTTCTCGAAGTTGCCGCCAGTGGTCTCGGTGATCTGAACGGTCTGTGTGCTCTTGTCGATGAACACGTCATCGCTAGGCGCAGGCACGGTCACTGTACCGACGGTTTCGCCGGCTTTAATAGTGATGTTCGAGCCGTTATCCAACTTCAGTGTGACGTCGCTGCCTGCTTTATTGGAAAGCGTGGCGGTGTAGGTGATCTGGCCACCTTCGTTGACCGCACTTGGCGCAGTCAGGGTCACGGTAGTGGTATCAGCTGTGCGCGGGGTATCCGTGACGGTGGTATTCACCGCCGTGGTGCCCGGCACCAGGTTTTCGAAATGCTCGCCACCGGTCACGCCTTTGATAGCGGTGGTGACGGTTTGATCGCCTTTATAAACGTCGTTTGGCGCCAAGGTGGTGACCGTGCCGCTGGACTGGTTCACACCGATGGTGATGCTCTGGCCGTTATCCAGAGTGACGGTCAGCGGGTTGGTGATGTTAGTAACCGCATTCCCTGACTTATCGACGAGCGACGCGGTGTAGACAATGTTGCCGCCTTCGCCCACGGTCTTGGTGGCGGTCAGAACCACGTCGACCTTGTCGATAGTGTCGTTGATCGTGGTGGTCGCACCGCTGCCCGCGACGTCCAGCTTCTCGAAGTTACCGCCAGTGGTCTCGGTGATCTTGACTGTTTGAGTGCTCTTGTCGATGAACACGTCATCAGTAGGCGCAGGCACAGTCACAGTACCGACGTTGTCGCCAGCCTTGATAGTAATGCTCGAGCCGTTATCGAGTTTCAGCGTGACGTCACTGCCAGCTTTATTAGAGAGCGTAGCGGTATACGTAATCTGTCCACCTTCGTTGACGGCGGTTGGCGCGGTCAGCGTGACGGTGGTGGCGTTGTCGGTACCCGGTGTGTCGGTAACGGTGGTGTTAACCGGAGTAGTGCCCGGTACCAGGTTTTCAAAATGCTCGCCTCCGGTGACGCCTTTGATAGCGGTCGTGACGGTCTGGTCGCCCGTGTACACATCATCCGGAGCCACAACCGAAACAGAACCACTCGACTGGTTTACACCAATGGTGATGCTCTGGCCGTTATCCAACGTGACGGTCAACGGGTTGGTGATGTTGCTCACCGGCGTGCCGTTTTTATCCACAAGGCTGGCGGTGTAGACGATGTTGCCGCCTTCGCCGACGGTAGGAGTGGCGGTCAGAACGACGTCAACTTTGTCGATGGTGTCGTTGATCGTGGTGGTCGCACCGTTGCCTGCGACTTCAAGTTTCTCGAAGTTGCCGCCAGCCGTCTCAGTGATCTGAACAGTCTGAGTGCTCTTGTCGACAAACACGTCATCGCTTGGCGCAGGCACAGTCACAGTGCCGACGGTATCGCCAGCCTTGATAGTGATCGACGAGCCGTTATCCAGTTTCAGCGTTACATCTGTGTCCGCCTTATTGGAAAGCGTCGCCGTGTACGTAATCTGCCCACCTTCGCTCGCCACGGCCGGTGCCGTCAGGGTGACGGTCGTGGTGTCGATGGAGTCGGTAATGGTGGTGACCGCAGGCGTCGTGCTCGGCACCAGATTTTCAAAGTTGCCGCCGGTTGCACCGGTGATGGTGGTGCTGACAGTCGACCCATTAACGTAGACGTCGTTAGCCGGTGTATCGACGGTCACTGTGCCGACCGACTCCCCAGCCTTGATGGTGATCACCGAGCCATTGCTCAGGGTCACGCTCACCGGCGTCTGCGCCGGGTTGGTCAAGGTCGCGGTGTAGGTGATCTGCCCGCCTTCGGTGACGTTCGAACCCGCCGTCAGCGTGACGGTGGTGGTATCAACCGAATCAGTAATCGTAGTCACGGCAGGTGTCGTGCTCGGCACCAGATTTTCAAAGTTGCCGCCGGTTGCACCGGTGATAGTGGTGCTGACAGTCGAACCATTAACGTAGACGTCGTTAGCCGGTGTATCGACGGTCACTGTGCCGACCGATTCCCCAGCCTTGATGGTAATCACCGAGCCGTTGCTCAAGGTGACGTTCACCGGCGTCTGCGCCGGGTTGGTCAAGGTCGCGGTGTAGGTGATCTGCCCGCCTTCGGTGACGTTCGAACCCGCCGTCAGCGTGACGGTGGTG
Organism: Pseudomonas sp. MUP55; assembly: GCF_034043515.1. Taxonomy (NCBI): domain Bacteria; kingdom Pseudomonadati; phylum Pseudomonadota; class Gammaproteobacteria; order Pseudomonadales; family Pseudomonadaceae; genus Pseudomonas; species Pseudomonas sp. MUP55. The sequence continues at coordinate 193,386 of NZ_CP138214.1, forward strand.
GTATCAACCGAATCAGTAATCGTAGTCACGGCAGGCGTGGTGCTCGGCACCAGATTTTCAAAGTTGCCGCCGGTTGCACCGGTGATAGTGTTGCTGACAGTCGACCCATTAACGTAGACGTCGTTAGCCGGTGTATCGACGGTCACTGTGCCGACCGATTCCCCAGCCTTGATGGTAATCACCGAGCCATTGCTCAAGGTGACGTTCACCGGTGTCTGCGCCGGATTGGTCAAGGTCGCGGTGTAGGTGATCTGACCGCCTTCGGTCACATTCGAACCCGCCGTCAGCGTGACGGTGGTGGTATCAACCGAATCAGTAATCGTAGTAACGGCAGGCGTGGTGCTCGGCACCAGATTTTCAAAGTTGCCGCCGGTTGCACCGGTAATAATGGTGCTGACAGTCGATCCATTAGCGTAGACGTCGTTAGCCGGTGTATCGACGGTTACTGTACCGACCGATTCCCCAGCCTTGATGGTGATCACGGAGCCATTGCTCAAAGTGACAGTCACCGGCGTCTGCGCAGGGTTGGTCAAGGTCGCGGTGTAGGTGATCTGCCCGCCTTCGGTCACAGTCGAACCCGCCGTCAGCGTAACGGTGGTGGTATCAACAGAATCAGTAATCGTAGTAACGGCGGGCGTCGTGCTCGGCACCAGGCTTTCAAAGTTGCCGCCGGTTGCGCCCGTGATGGTGGTGCTGACAGTCGACCCATTAACGTAGACGTCGTTAGCCGGTGTATCGACGGTCACTGTGCCGACCGATTCCCCAGCCTTGATGGTAATCACCGAGCCATTGCTCAAAGTGACGTTCACCGGTGTCTGCGCCGGGTTGGTCAAGGTCGCGGTGTAGGTGATCTGCCCGCCTTCGGTGACGTTCGAACCCGCCGTCAGCGTGACGGTGGTGGTATCAACCGAATCAGTAATCGTAGTCACGGCAGGCGTGGTGCTCGGCACCAGATTTTCAAAGTTGCCGCCGGTTGCGCCCGTGATGATGGTGCTGACAGTCGACCCATTAACGTAGACGTCGTTAGCCGGTGTATCGACGGTCACTGTGCCGACCGATTCTCCAGCCTTGATGGTAATCACCGAGCCATTGCTCAAAGTGACGTTGACCGGTGTCTGCGCCGGGTTGGTCAAGGTCGCGGTGTAGGTGATCTGCCCGCCTTCGGTGACGTTCGAACCCGCCGTCAGCGTGACGGTGGTGGTATCAACCGAATCAGTAATCGTAGTCACGGCAGGCGTGGTGCTTGGCACCAGGCTTTCAAAGTTGCCGCCGGTTGCACCGGTGATGGTGGTGCTGACAGTCGACCCATTAACGTAGACGTCGTTAGCCGGTGTATCGACGGTCACTGTGCCGACCGATTCCCCAGCCTTGATGGTAATCACCGAGCCATTGCTCAAGGTGACGTTCACCGGCGTCTGCGCCGGGTTGGTCAAGGTCGCGGTGTAGGTGATCTGCCCGCCTTCGGTGACGTTCGAACCCGCCGTCAGCGTGACGGTGGTGGTATCAACCGAATCAGTAATCGTAGTAACGGCAGGCGTCGTGCTCGGCACCAGATTTTCAAAGTTGCCGCCGGTTGCGCCCGTGATGATGGTGCTGACAGTCGACCCATTAACGTAGACGTCGTTAGCCGGTGTATCGACGGTCACTGTGCCGACCGATTCCCCAGCCTTGATGGTAATCACCGAGCCATTGCTCAAGGTGACGTTCACCGGCGTCTGCGCCGGGTTGGTCAAGGTCGCGGTGTAGGTGATCTGCCCGCCTTCGGTGACGTTTGAACCCGCCGTCAGCGTGACGGTGGTGGTATCAACCGAATCAGTAATCGTAGTCACGGCAGGCGTGGTGCTCGGCACCAGGCTTTCAAAGTTGCCGCCGGTTGCACCGGTGATGGTGGTGCTGACAGTCGACCCATTAACGTAGACGTCGTTAGCCGGTGTATCGACGGTCACTGTGCCGACCGATTCCCCAGCCTTGATGGTAATCACCGAGCCATTGCTCAAGGTGACGTTCACCGGCGTCTGCGCCGGGTTGGTCAAGGTCGCGGTGTAGGTGATCTGCCCGCCTTCGGTGACGTTCGAACCCGCCGTCAGCGTGACGGTGGTGGTATCAACCGAATCAGTAATCGTAGTCACGGCAGGCGTGGTGCTTGGCACCAGATTTTCAAAGTTGCCGCCGGTTGCACCGGTGATGGTGGTGCTGACAGTCGAACCATTAACGTAGACGTCATTGGCCGGCGTATCGACCACGACCGTCCCCGTCGACTCCCCAGCCTTGATGGTAATCACCGAGCCATTGCTCAAGGTGACGTTCACCGGCGTCTGGGCCGGGTTGGTCAGGGTCGCGGTGTAAGTGATCTGACCGCCTTCGGTCACAGTCGAACCCGCCGTCAGCGTGACCGTGGTGGTATCAACCGAATCAGTAATCGTAGTCACGGCAGGCGTGGTGCTTGGCACCAGATTTTCAAAGTTGCCGCCGGTTGCACCGGTGATGGTGGTGCTGACAGTCGAACCATTAACGTAGACGTCATTGGCCGGCGTATCGACCACGACCGTCCCCGTCGACTCCCCAGCCTTGATGGTAATCACCGAGCCATTGCTCAAAGTGACGTTCACCGGCGTCTGCGCAGGATTGTTCAAGGTCGCGGTGTAAGTAATCTGACCGCCTTCGGTGACATTCGAACCCGCCGTCAGCGTGACGGTGGTGGTATCAACCGAATCAGTAATCGTAGTCACGGCAGGCGTGGTGCTCGGCACCAGGCTTTCAAAATTGCCGCCGGTTGCACCGATGATGGTGGTGCTGACAGTCGACCCATTAACGTAGACGTCGTTAGCCGGTGTATCGACGGTCACTGTGCCGACCGATTCCCCAGCCTTGATGGTAATCACCGAGCCGTTGCTCAAGGTGACGTTCACCGGCGTCTGCGCAGGGTTGGTCAAGGTCGCGGTGTAAGTGATCTGACCGCCTTCGGTCACAGTCGAACCCGCCGTCAGCGTGACGGTGGTGGTATCAACCGAATCAGTAATCGTGGTGACCGCAGGCGTCGTGCTCGGCACGAGGCTTTCAAAGTTGCCGCCAGTTGCGCCCGTGATGGTGGTGCTGACAGTCGACCCATTAACGTAGACGTCATTGGCAGGCGTATCGACCACGACCGTCCCCGTCGACTCACCCGCTTTGATAGTAATCACCGAGCCATTGCTCAGGGTCACGCTCACCGGCGTCTGGGCCGGGTTGGTCAGGGTCGCGGTGTAGGTGATCTGCCCGCCTTCGGTGACGTTCGAACCCGCCGTCAGCGTAACGGTGGTGGTATCAACGGTGTCGGTAATCTGCGTCACGGCCGGGTTAGGGTCGAGGGTCAGTACCAGGTTGTTGCCGCCGGTGGTGCCGGTGACGGTGACGCTGATCTGGCTGGCGTCGATGTACGGGCTGTCGTTGGGCGCCAGGGGCACGTTGACGGTGCCGGTCAGTTGGCCGGACGGGATGGTAATCACCGCGCCGTTGGACAGAGTAACGTTCAAGTCGCTGGTGGAGGCCTGGGTCACGGTGGCTGTGTAGGTCAGCACACCACCGGCTTCGGTGATCGTCGGGGTCGCGCTCAGGGACAGCGTCGAAGGCTGCTGCAGTTGGGTGCCCGCATCACTGGAGCCTTGGGCGCCAGTAAGGGTGTTAAGTGCAGAGGTACCCTGGCCCAGCGGGCCGGTTGGGAAACCAATGGTCGGGTCGACACGGCCGGCGGTCGCGTCCAGCACGACAAAGCTGTGACCCCCGCCCGCAGCTCCATTACCGGCAGCGGTGGCACCGGCGGCAGTGGCTTCCAGCTCGGTGGTCGGGTCGGCGCCCGCGGCGATGGCTTGCTGCAGTTCGGCAACCGAAGGCGCGGCCTGTTCGGTGGCCGCGGCCAGGTCGGCGGTGGAGTCCGGCATGTCGGCGCTCCACTGGGTTTCGCGACCCAAGTCCAATGTGCGCCCATCCGCCAGCTCCAGGCTCACCGCACCCGACAGGCCGGTGTCTACCTGGTCGCCCGCGAACAGGCGATCACCCTCAACCAGAACGCGGCGCGTCCCTTCCGGAGAAATAACGAACACTTGACCAACAATGCTTTTGACGATGGCAACAACATTGCTCATTAAATATTTCTCCGGCGATCCGTTTCTGATGATTTCCATGTGGCCGCTCAGGAAGAGGGCCAAACTGGAGGGGGGCGTAGTCTAAAGAGTTACTGACGTCAAATTATTGGCTAGATTTTTTAGTTATCTTGTTTATGCCAAACTATTGACCTTATGGTCGCCATCCTAAACAATCGCCTCCGTAATGTCACATTGATATTTATGCGGCGAACCGTCCTACATGAGTGAAGCAGTTCCGCTTTTCGAACTTTCCGACGTACGGTCATAACGGTAGCCATTATCCGACGCGGCGGCGCTAATCGCTGTGATTTGAGACAAGAAAGTCCTGGGGAATTTTTAATGCGTCTGCACCTGCTCAAGGCAATACCGTTCGTCCTCGCCGCCAGTTTCGTAAACGCCCAGACATTGCCCCAAGCCATGCAGCAGGCGCTGGATGTGCACCCTGAAATTCAGGCCGGTGTGAACAGCCGTATCGCCGCCGATTACCAACTGCGTGCAGCCCAAGGCGGTTACCTGCCTCGCGTCGACCTGAATGCCGGTTATGGCCGCGAAGGCACCGACAACGCCACCACTCGCGCCAACAGTGGCGCCAGCGGCAACCACTGGGACACGCTGAACCGCGGCGAATCCAGCCTGCGTCTGCAGCAGATGATTTTTGACGGTTTCGCCACCTCCAGCGAAGTCGGGCGTCAACAAGCCAACGTCAACTCCCGTGCCTACTCCCTGCTCGGTACGTCCGAGCGCACCGCGCTGACCGTCGCCCAGGTCTACCTGGAAGTGTTGACGCGCCGCGAGTTCGTGCGCCTGGCCGAAGACAACCTGCGCAACCACGAACGCATCTACGACCAGATCAAGTTGCGCACCCAGCGCGGCGTCGGTAACGGCGCCGACCAGGACCAGGCCGAAGCGCGTCTGGCCCAGGCTCGCAACAACCTGATCACCGAGCAGACCAACCTGGCCGATGCGCAAACCAACTACCTCAGCGCCGTCGGCCAGATGCCCGACCAGCTCGAGCGCCCTGCGCCATTTATGGCCATGCTCCCGGCCGACCTGAATGAAGCGCGTCGCCAGATGCTCGACAACAGCCCGGTGCTGCGCTCGGCCGAGTCGGACATCTCCGCCGCCGAGAAGCAATACGATGCCGCCAAGTCCAGCTTCTACCCTCGCTTTGACGCTGAGCTTGGCACCAACGCCGACAACAACGTCTCAGGTGATGCCAACCACAGCAATGGCTGGGAAGCCATGGTGCGTATGCGCTTCAACCTGTTTGCCGGTGGCAGCAACAAGGCTGACCTGCAGTCGAAGTCGTACCAGGCCAACCAGGCCCTGGACATCCGCAACAACGCCTTGCGCCAGCTCAATGAAGAATTGGGCCTGGCCTGGAACGCTCTGAACAATGCCAATGCGCAGTTGCCGGTGGCCCAGCAATATGTGGACCACAGCACCCGCGTGCGCACCTCCTACCAGCAACAGTTCAGCCTGGGTCAACGTACCCTGTTGGACTTGCTCGACAGCGAGAACGAATTGTTCACCGCTTCGCGTCGCCTGGAAGAGATCAAGAACATTCAGTTATTTACTCAATACCGAATCAAGGCGACCATGGGCGAATTGCTCAAAAGCCAAGGCGTAGTCGCTCCAATGGCCTCCATCGTGCAAAACGATGTGAAGCCCAAAGTCCAGCTGCCTGGGATGAACTGAGTCACCCATAGCCCCATCTGTTAGTCGAGAGTGCACCGCGTGGAATCCGAAGTCAGTCGAGTTCATCTCAGTCACGATCCACGCACGCTGCACGACGACCCGTTACTTGACGGGTTATTGGCACTCTGCGCCCTGCATCAGAAACCGGCCAGCGCGGCCATGCTCACCACCGGCCTGCCGCTGCCGTCGCAGCGCCTGAGTGCCGAGTTGCTGTCACGTGCCGCCGCGCGTGCCGGGCTGCAAGGCCGGCTGCTGCAACGCAAGCTTGAACAGATCCCGGCCATCGCGTTGCCGGCGCTGCTGTTGCTCAAGGACGGGCGCAGTACCGTGCTGGTCGGTTGGGAAGGCGAGGATCAGGCGCGCGTGCTGCTCAGCGAAAGCGATGGCGGTGAAGTGCTGATCAAGCGCGAGCTGCTGGCCGACGACTACATCGGCAAAGTCTTCTTCGCCCAGCCGCAGCACAAATTCGACGTCAACCACGGCACCCTGATTCCTCGGGCGCGGTCCTGGTTTCGTGACACCCTCAAGCGTTCACGCTGGCTGTATACCGACGCCATCGCTGCCAGTTTCCTGATCAACATCATCGCCATGGCCGCGCCGCTGTTCGTGATGAACGTGTACGACCGCGTGGTACCGAACCAGGCCACCGCCACCCTGTGGGTGCTGGCCGTGGGTATCTGCGGCGCGTACCTGTTCGACCTGGTGCTCAAAAGCCTGCGCAGCCTGTGCCTTGACCTGGCCGGTAAAAAAACCGACCTGATCATCTCTGCCACGCTGTTCGAGCGAATCGTCGGCATGTCGATGAAGTACCGCCCGGCCCGGGTGGGCAGCTTTGCGCAGAACATCCATGAGTTTCAGAGCCTGCGCGACTTTCTCGCGTCGCTTACCCTCACCAGCCTGATCGACCTGCCGTTCACGCTGCTGATCTTTCTGGTGATCGCCATCCTCGGTGGTCATCTGGTGTGGATTCCGGTGCTGGCGTTCCCGATTGCCCTGGGCATCGGCTACGCCTTGCAGAAACCCCTGGTGGCCACCATGGAGCGCACCATGGCCCTGGCCGCCGAGCGCCAGTCCAGCCTGATCGAAACCCTCGCCGGGCTGGATGCGGTCAAGGTCAACAATGCCGAGAGTGAGCGCCAGTACGGCTGGGAGCAGACCATCGGCACCTTGAGCCGGCTCGAGCTGCGGGTGAAGTTGCTGTCGGGCCTGTCGATGAACATGACCCTGCTGATCCAGCAACTGGCCGGCGTGATCATGATCGTGTTCGGCGTGTACCAGATCATCGACGGCAACCTGAGCATGGGTGGCCTGATCGCCTGCTACATGCTCAGTGGCCGCGCATTGAGCCCGCTGGCCTCGTTGTCGGGCCTGCTCACGCGCTATCAGCAAGCCAAGGTCACCATGACCTCGGTGGACCAGATGATGGAACTGCCCCAGGAGCGCAACTTCGACGAGCGCCCCATGAGCCGCCGCACCCTGCAGGGAGCCATCGAGTGCCGGGGCCTGAACTTCACGTACCCGAATCAACAGAACGCTGCGCTGAAGAACATCAACCTGGTGATCAAGCCAGGGGAAAAAATCGGCATCATCGGCCGCAGTGGTTCGGGCAAAAGCTCCCTGGCCAAACTGATCGTCGGCCTTTACCAGCCCGACTCCGGCGCGTTGCTGGTGGACGGTGTGGACGTGCGCCAGATCGATGTCAGCGAACTGCGCCACAACATCGGCTACGTCGCCCAGGATATCCAGCTGCTGGCCGGCACCCTGCGCGACAACCTGGTCAGCGGCGCGCGCTACGTCGAGGACGAAATGGTCCTGCAAGCGGCGGAACTGGCCGGCGTGCACGAATTCGCGCGCCTGCATCCGCAAGGCTATGAGCTGCAAGTCGGCGAGCGCGGGCAGAACCTGTCCGGCGGCCAGCGCCAGAACGTTGCCCTGGCCCGTGCCTTGTTGCTCAACCCGCCCATCCTGCTGCTGGACGAACCCACCAGCGCCATGGACAACACCGGTGAAGAACGCTTGAAACAACGCCTGCAAGCCGTGGTGCAAAACAAGACGGTGGTACTGGTGACGCACCGTGCCTCGCTGCTCTCCCTGGTGGACCGCCTGCTGGTGGTCGACCGTGGGCAGATCCTCGCGGACGGCCCGAAAGCCGTGGTCATGGAAGCGTTGAAGAAGGGGCAGATCAGTGTTGCTTAAGTCCATCAAGAGCGCGGTCGGCCGCTACTTCAAAGGTTCCGACTCGCTGCAGGGCCAGCCGCTGCCCGAGGTCAACAAAGCGCTGATCGAAGATGCGCCGCGGGTCATCCGCCTGACCATCTGGGCCATCATCGCCTTCTTCCTGTTCCTGGTGACTTGGGCGGGCTTTTCCAGTATCGACGAAGTGACCCGTGGCGACGGCAAGGCGATTCCGTCGTCCAAGCTGCAGAAAATCCAGAACCTGGAAGGCGGTATCGTCGCTGAGCTGTATGTAAAAGAAGGCCAGATCGTCGAGGCCGGCGCGCCATTGATTCGCCTGGATGACACGCGGTTCGTGTCCAACGCCGGAGAAACCGAGGCCCTGCGTCTGGCCATGCAATTGCGCGTCGAGCGCCTGAGTGCGCAAGTGGATGATCGCCCGCTGAACATTCCCGACGAGGTGCTCAAGGCAGCGCCCAGCCAGGCCGCCAACGAGCGCTCCTTGTATGAAAGCCGCCGTCAGCAGTTGAAAGACGAAGTGGGCGGCTTGCAGGAGCAACTGGTGCAGCGCCAGCAGGAACTGCGCGAGTTCACCTCCAAGCAAGGCCAGTACCGCAGCCAGTTGTCCCTGCAACGCCAGGAAATCAACATGTCCGAGCCACTGGTGGCCCAGGGCGCGGTGTCGCCGGTGGAAGTGCTGCGCCTCAAGCGCGCTGAAATGGAAACCCGCGGCCAGCTGGACGCCACCACCCTGGCAATTCCCCGCGCCGAATCGGCGATCAAGGAAGTGCAGCGCAAGATCGACGAAACCCGTGGCAAATTCCGCAGCGAAGCCCTGACCCAACTCAACGAGGCCCGCACCGAGCTGAACAAGGCTGAGTCCACCGGCCGCGCCCTGGAAGACCGTGTCAGCCGTACCCTGGTCACCTCGCCGGTGCGCGGTATTGTCAAGCAGTTGCTGGTCAACACCGTCGGCGGCGTGATCCAGCCGGGCAGCGACATGGTGGAAATCGTGCCGCTGAACGACACCCTGCTGGTGGAAGCCAAGATCCGTCCGCAAGACATCGCCTTCCTGCACCCGGGGCAAGAAGCGGTGGTCAAGTTCACCGCCTATGACTACACCATCTATGGCGGCCTGAAGGCCAAGCTCGAACGCATCGGCGCCGACACCATCACCGATGAAGACAAGAAAACCACCTACTACATGATCACCCTGCGCACCGACCGCAGCCACCTGGGCACCGACGAGAAGCCCCTGCTGATCATCCCTGGCATGGTCGCCTCGGTGGACATCATCACCGGCAAGAAAAGCATCCTCAGCTACCTGCTCAAGCCGATCATCAAGGCGCGGGCTGAAGCGTTGCACGAGCGTTAATCTCGGCCGGTCTTGCAGGCCTCATCGGGGGCAAGCCCCCTCCCACATTTGAATGCGTTCACAAATCAAGTGTGGGAGGGGGCTTGCCCCCGATGAGGCCCCAAGCATCACCCCATTTCTCAAGCCCCCCACAAACCGCCATATCGATATGCCCTAACAGTATTTAAACTTCCTTTTTCACACCTATAGATTCACTCCCCTGACCGCCGGGAGTGAAACCATGTCCGCCACCGCTATTGCCCCACCAACCCCTCAAACCTTCGACATCCGCCCCTTCCCCGGCAGTGTCGGCGCCGAGATCATCGGCCTCGACTTGTCCCAGCCGGTCAACGACCAGGACTTCGCCCGCATCCATCGCGCGCACCTGGACCACCACGTCATCGTATTCCGCGACCAACGCATCACCCCCGAACAGCAGATCGCCTTCAGCCGCCGCTTTGGCGTGCTGCAAATCCACGTGCTCAAACAGTTCCTGCTGGCCAACCACCCGGAGATTTTGATCGTCTCCAACATCATCGAAAACGGCCAATCCATCGGCCTGGGCGATGCCGGCAAGTTCTGGCATTCGGACCTGTCGTACAAGGAACTGCCAAGCCTGGGTTCGATGCTGCATGCCCAGGAACTGCCATCCGAAGGTGGCGACACGCTGTTTGCCGATATGCACAAAGCCTGGGAGCAGCTGCCCGAGCACCTGCGCAAAGCCGTCGAAGGGCGCAGCGCCGCGCATTCCTACACCGCGCGTTACAGCGAAACCAAATTCGAAGGCAACTGGCGCCCCACGCTGACCCCGGAACAGCTCGCCCAAGTGGCCGAAGTGGTGCACCCCATCGTGCGCACCCACCCGGAAAACGGGCGCAAGGCGCTGTTTGTCAGCGAAGGCTTCACCACCCGCATCGTCGGCCTGCCGGAAGACGAAAGCCGCGACCTGCTGGCCCAGCTCTACGCCCACAGCGTGCTGCCGGAAAACATCTACCGCCACCCATGGCAGCCCCATGACCTGGTGTTCTGGGACAACCGCTCGCTGATCCACCTGGCCGCCGGCTGCCCAAGTCACCTGCGACGCAAGCTGTTTCGCACCACCATCCAGGGCGATGCGCCATTCTGAACCGGTAAAGCCTGCTAGCATTGCGTCCAGTTCACTCCCAATCGAACACGAGTGCTTGGTATGCAACTACCGGACATGAACCTGCTGGTCGCCCTCGACGCCTTGCTCGATGAAGGCAGCGTGGTGGGCGCCGCGCGGCGGATGAACCTGAGCCCGGCGGCCATGAGCCGCACCCTCACGCGGATCCGCGAGGCGGTGGGCGATCCGATCCTGGTGCGTGCGGGTCGCGGTCTGGTGCCGACACCCAAGGCACTGGAGCTGCAAGGCCAGGTGCGCAACGTGGTGGAGCAGGCCGCGTTGTTGTTTCGCTCGGCCGACCAGGTCGATTTGAGCACCCTGCGCCGCCGCTTCAGCGTGCGCGCCAATGACTTCTTCATCGGCGTGTATGGCGGGCGACTGTTCGACACCATGCAACGTGTAGCGCCGCTGTGCGAACTGCGCTTCGTGCCCGAAGGCGACACCGACGACGAAGCGCTGCGCGAAGGGCGGTTGGACCTGCGGGTGAGCAATACCCTGCCGGCCGGCCCTGAAGTGAAAGTGCAAAACCTGTTCTCGACCACATTCGTTGGCCTGGCCCGGGAGGATCACCCGCTGTTCGATGAAGAGATCACCGCCGCACGCTTTGCCAGCTATTCTCACATCAGCATCTCGCGGCGCGGCATTGCTCGCGGCCCCATCGACACCGCCCTGAACGCCCAGGGCCTGGAGCGCCATGTGGCAATGATCGCCCCCGGTTTTCACGGCGCGATGTTCATGCTGCCCGATTCCGACCTGCTGCTGCCGGTGCCCAAGGAAGCCCTCCTGAGCGCCCGGCGCCTGAAACTGCCGCTGCGCGCCTTCGCCTTGCCGATTTCCCTGCCCACTCTGGTGTTGGCGCAATCCTGGCACCCGCGCTTCGATAAAGACCCTGCCCACAAATGGCTGCGCGAAACCATGCGCGAAAGCTGCCACGCCACCTGGCTCGAAGCCCAGCCCAGCGGATAGCTCAAGCCGAGCACGATCAAAATGTGGGAGGGGGCTTGCCCCCGATAGCGGTGTTTCAGTTTCACATCAGGTGCCTGTCAGACCGCAATCGGGGGCAAGCCCCCTCCCACATTAAAAACCCATGCAGTACTGGATGAATTGCGCCTGACGCACTTATAACCTGCCAACAAGTAACTTTTTGTCATGCCAGAGCCTGATTAAACTGCTCGGGTATTCCCATTCCGAGTTACCTGTCCATGACGTCCCTCGCTGCCCCTGCCCTCGAGGCCGCAGCCAAGCCCACTGCGCTCAGCCCACCGGTGTTCGGCCCGCGCATCATCATCGGTCTGGTCGGCGTGTTGCTGGCGGTGCTGGTGTCCGGTCTCAACGAGATGGTCACCAAGGTCGCCCTCGCCGATATCCGTGGTGCGCTGTACATCGGTTTTGATGAAGGCACCTGGCTGGTCGCGGCCTACACCGCCACTTCCGTCGCTGCGATGGCGTTCGCGCCGTGGTGCGCGGTCACGCTGTCGCTGCGGCGCTTCACCCTGGGCGCGATTGGCCTGTTCACGCTGCTCGGGATCCTGTGCCCGTTCGCCCCGAACTACGAAAGCCTGCTGTTGCTGCGCACCGTGCAAGGCCTGGCCGGCGGCGCGTTGCCGCCAATGCTGATGACCGTGGCGCTGCGTTTCCTGCCGGCCAACGTCAAGTTGTACGGCCTTGCCGGTTACGCACTCACGGCCACCTTCGGCCCGAGCCTGGGCACGCCGCTGGCGGCGCTTTGGACCGAATACGTCGGCTGGCAATGGGCGTTCTGGCAGATCGTCGGGCCATGTCTGGTGGCGATGGCTGCCGTCGCCTACGGCTTGCCGCAGGATCCGCTGCGCCTGGAACGCTTCAAGCAGTTCAACTGGCGTGGCCTGCTGCTGGGCTTCCCGGCGATCTGCATGCTGGTGATCGGTTTGCTGCAAGGCAATCGTCTGGACTGGTTCGAGTCGGGTCTAATCACCTTTCTGCTCAGCGGCGGCACGGTGTTGATGGTGCTGTTCATGCTTAACGAATGGTCGCAGCCGCTGCCGTTCTTCAAGCTGCAGATGCTCGGCCTGCGCAACCTGGCGTTCGCGTTGATCGTGCTGGCCGGCGTGCTGATGGTGCTGACCTCGGTGATCATCATTCCCTCGAGTTTTCTTACTCAGGTCCAGGGCTACCGGCCGCTGCAAACCGCGCCGGTGATGCTGCTGATGGCGCTGCCGCAGTTGATCGCGCTGCCGTTGGTGGCGGCGCTGTGCAATCTGCGCTGGGTCGATTGCCGCTGGGTGCTGGGCGTTGGCCTGGGCATGCTGGTGGTGTGCTGTCTCGGCAGTTCGCACCTGACCTCGGCATGGATTCGCGATGATTTTTACGGTTGGTACCTGCTGCAGATCTTCGGTCAGCCGATGGCCGTTCTGCCGCTGCTGATGCTGTCCACCGGCAGCATTCAGCCCATCGAAGGGCCGTTCGCCTCGGCGTGGTTCAACACCGTCAAGGGCTTGTCCGCCGTGATCGCCACCGCGGTGCTGGACACGCTGACCACCCAGCGCGGGCATTACCACTCGACCATGCTGGTGGACCGCCTGGGCAACTCGCCGCTCGCCGACGCTGACGCGCCAGGCCTGGCGCACCGCCTGCACGAGCAGGTCGTGGTGCTCACGTCTTCGGACCTGTACGTCGTCATGGCGGGCGTCGCGGTGGCGTTGATCCTGCTGATTTTCTGGATGCCCACGCGGATTTTTCCGCCTCGCGCACCGACCTGACCCCAAGGACTTCTCATGAAACGCAAAGACAAAATTGCCGTCTCCGTCATCGCTGTATTTGCCGTGGGCGTGCTGGTGTACCTGGTTGCGCCGGGCATCTTCGGCAGCCGGCGCCAGACCACCAACGACGCCTTCGTCGCCGCCGATTTCACCCTGGTCGCCCCTCGTGTCGCGGGCTTCATCAAGGAAGTGCGGGTGGAAGACAACCAGCGCGTCAAGGCCGGCCAGTTACTGGCGCTGATCGACGATCGCGATTTTCGCGCCGCCGCCCAGGCCGCTGACGCCGACACCCTGGTCGCCCAGGCCCAGCTGAAAAACGCCACCGCGACCCTGGAGCGCCAAAGCTCGGTGATCGCCCAGGCCCAGGCCACCGTGGCGGCGGATCGCGCCGAAGTGGCGTTTGCCGAACACGAACTGAACCGCTACAACCACCTCGCCGGCGTCGGCGCGGGCACTGTGCAGAACGCCCAACAAGCCAAGACCCGTATCGACCAGGCCACCGCGCGCCTGGCCAAATCCACGGCGGTGCTGGCAGCCGAACGCAAGCAAGTGGAAATCCTCACGGCCCAGCGTGACGCCGCTGAAGGGGGTCTCAAGCGCGCCCAAGCTGCGCTGGAAATGGCCAGTTATCAGCTGTCCTACACACGCATCGTCGCGCCGGTGGACGGCATGGTCGGTGAGCGTGCCGTGCGGGTTGGCGCCTATGTCACGCCGGGCAGCAAGATCCTCGCCGTGGTGCCGCTGGCCGAAGCCTATGTGGTGGCCAACTTCCAGGAGACGCAACTGTCCCACATGCAGGCCGGCCAAGCCGTGCAGGTGCGGGTCGACAGCCTCGATGGCGAGGTGCTTAACGGCCATCTGGAAAGTCTGGCGCCGGCCACCGGAGTGACCTTTGCCTCGGTCAAGCCGGACAACGCCACCGGCAACTTCACCAAGGTGGTGCAGCGTATACCGGTGAAGATTGTGCTTGAGCCGAACCAGCCGCTCACCGAACGCCTGCGGGTCGGTATGTCGGTAGAAGCCAGCGTCGACACCCACGCAGCGCAACAAACTGAGGTGGCCCAACAATGAGACACCTCGCCTGGCTCACCCTGAGCCTGATCAGCTTGAGCGCCTGCACCGTCGGCCCGGATTTTCCACGACCACAAGGCCCCCATGTGGCCCAATGGAGTGAGCCGCAGGGGCGTCAGGCGGCCAGCCGGGCCAACAGCGACCCGTTGCAGGAGCGCTGGTGGGACGTGTTCCACGACGAGCAGTTGTCGGCCCTCACACGCCGTGCTCTGAGCGATAACCTCGACCTGAAACTGGCCAGCAGCCGCCTGCAACAAAGCCGTGCCGTACGCCAGGTGACCACCGCCGAGCGCTATCCCAGCCTCGATGCCGGCGGCGCCTACCAGCGTAAGCGCAACAGTGGCAAAGGCTTGAGCGACCCCTCCGGCGAGAACGGCCGCGCAGCGTTCAACCAATGGGACATGGGCTTTTCCGCCGCCTGGGAGCTGGATTTCTGGGGCCGGGTCAAGCGCGAGACCGAAGCCGCCGACGCCACCCTGGAAGTCGCGGAGAACGACCGCCGCGCCGTGTTGCTGTCGGTGCTGGCCGAGACCGCCCAGGATTACATCCAACTGCGTGGCGTACAGAACACCCGCGCCGTCACCGAGCAAAACCTCGATGTGGCCCGCCACAGCCTCAAGCTCTCGCAGCTGCGCCTGGCCGACGGCGTGGCGACGGACCTGGACGTGGCCGAAGCCGCCGCCCAGGTCGCCGCCATTGAGGCGCGCCTGCCGGACTTGCAGCAGCGCCAGGACCAGTTGATCAACGCCCTCAGCCTGTTGATGGGCGAGCCACCGCAGGCCCTGCACGCGCAACTGTCCAAGGACGCCGCCGTGCCGCAGACCCAGCGCCAGGTCGCTATCGGTCTGCCGTCGGAGCTGGCCGAGCGCCGCCCGGACATCCGCCAGGCCGAAGCCCGCCTGCACGCCGCCACCGCCAGCATCGGCGTGGCCAAGGGTGATTTCTACCCACGCATTACCCTGTCCGGCAGCCTCGGCTCCCAGGCCATGCAACTCTCGGATTTCGGCTCCTGGGGCTCGCGCGCCTTGGCCTTCGGCCCGCAATTGAGCCTGCCGCTGTTCAACGGCGGGCGCCTGCAAGGCATGGTGGATCTGCGCGAAGCCCAGCAGCAGGAAGCGGCGCTGGCCTACCAGCAAACCGTGCTGCGTGCCTGGCATGAAATCGACGATCAGTTGACCCGCTACAACGCCAGCCAACTGCGCCGCGACAGCCTCGCCGAAGCCGTGCGCCAGAACCAGATCGCCCTGACCACCGCGCAGCACCAGTACGTCGAAGGCGTGGCGGATTTCGTCAACGTGCTTACCGTACAAAGTGCGCTGCTGGCGACCCAGGAGCAGTGGGTGGAAAGTTCTACGGGAGTGTCGTTGGCGATGGTGGGCTTGTACAAAGCCTTGGGTGGTGGCTGGGAGTCGGTGTACCCGCTGGCGCGTTCAGATGCGCAATAGGACGGACGTGACGTCGTCTTCGGCTGCGCACCCAGGTCATGCGATCAGCTGCGTTTCAAACCGGGTGCATACCGTGGAAAGCATGCTGGCATCGGCACCGCTGCAGCCTGCCGCCTCAAAAAAACCGGAGGCTTTTCGCACGACGGCATAGACGTCAGTGACGATGGATCGTGCTTCATCCATCCCCAACCCAAAACGCTCGGGTGTACTCAGCAAATTGCTGATAGACGATACCCTTCCCTCATTCCCGATGATGAGCGCCTGCAAGCCTAGCTGCGTGGGGTGGGGCAGCACGTCGAATACTGGCGCAAGCGAGTAGCCCGACGAGCGGGTCAAAAGCAGTCCGGTTTGTTTCAGGTGGTCGTCGCTATTGCCGATGAGCACATTGAACGCCATACGCCGGTAGAGCTCACGCATGTCGCGCGTTGCGTCGTCGCTGACCTTCTTCAAAACGTCTGCGATTCTGGAGTAGGAAACGTCACTATCAACCGCGCCAACGCGCATTCTCGGCTTCTCGGCGCTTACCAAAGAGTTGCAACTGACATAGTGCTCGCGGCCGGCCCCTTCATGCCGATCAAAACGCTCGACCATCAAAACCGCTTTGCCTGCGACCTCTACCAACTTGTGTCCCGCTGCTGGCAGGCCCGCAGCTTGCGCCATTTGCAGGCTGGCAAATTCAGCACGTGGCTGGTCGAAAACATCATCGCTGCGGCCGAACTTGGCAATCCATTCCTTACCTTCATGAAGCACGGTGACCTTCGGTCTGGCGCCGCCCATGGAGCTTCCAAACTCGAATAGCCGGGCGATTTCCAAAGGCAGGTCTACATCACCTTTATCGACTTGATCGAGGCCCACCATGATTTTTTCAAGATCTTCGAATTGCGGAGGTTGGTGCAGGCTTGGCAACAGATGTCGTGAAGCGCTGAACAACAGGCAACCAACCCCTGCACCTCGCGAGGCAAGCAGCCATTCGATGTCGTTCTGTGGATGCTGTTTGTGCGTAGCCAGCAGAACACGCCGACCCCAATTGTCAGGAGTGGCGTCGTCCAGCGCTCCAAACATGCGAGTGGAGGAATACTGGTTGTGGGTCAGCGGCAGATTCAGCGGGTCAATCGCAAAGGCGTTGGGTCTCGCGAGCCAGCTATTGGCGTAGCGAAAAATGAACCCACCCCCGTGCATGGCCACTTCACCGACAGGGACCGGATCACCGATTGAGTGAGCCGAAAAAACAAATGCATTACCAATCGGCTTCCAGGACATGAGGGTCTCCTTCTGTGCGAATTCGGTCAGGCTCACGGGCGAGGCTCAGGGTAATCCCCACCTGGTCAAGGTCTGGCGATGCGATACTCGCCATCCCTTCCTCCAGGTCCATTGCGCTGAGCACATTCATCAGTACACCGAGGGATACGCCGGCTTCGCCCTGTCTCAGCCGCTGATACGTCTGCCGGGTGATGCCCGCGCGACTGCATATGGTGGAAATCTTCAGCCGACGACGTATACGGGCTATTTCGATACCGTTTCCGATGCCTTTTATCAACTCATCGCTTCGCTCTGAGATGTACCCTTTGTGAGGGTTCGGCTTGCCCGTCGTTTGCATGATATATCACCCTTTAATTCGCTAAAGGTAACTTATATCATTCATATTGTTTAATCCAGTTTGAGAAATATCCAGCTCAATGCGAATGCCAGTCCCTGTAGGAGCGAGCTTGCTCGCGAAAGCCTTCCAGACAACACATTCATTCTGGATAAACGCGCAGGCCCTGATTTTTTCGCGAGCAAGCTCGCTCCTACAGAGAAGCATTCGGCTCAATGCGATCTAAGGATTCTGCAAAAACACCACATACCCCCGAAACCACTCATTCCCCTGCAAATACCCCGGCGCTTGCCACTCCCCGCCCTGAATCAGGCCAACCTTGAACGGCACGCCCAGCCGGTTCATCCGGGGCAGATACGCGGCGTAGTCGGGAATGCTGTGGCGCCCTTGATAGGTCTGCACCACCACTTCATCCACCACGCCTTTGAGTTGGGCGATGGCGGCGGGGTCGGCGTTGCTGCTCCAGTCCATCAGGCCGGTGATGCTCAAGCGCAGGTCAGCCGGCAGGCGGTGGCGCAGATCGCGCAGGAAGGCGGCGTATTCGTGCAGGTATTGGGTGCGGGCGTCGAAGTCGATCTGGATGCCGACCACCGGGTTGCCCGCCTCACGCCAGCGTTGTACCTGGCCGAGCAGTTGGGTGTAGACCTGTTCCGGCCATCGCAGGGTGTGGGCGCGGTACACCACCCAGACGTCGCCCTGGGTGATACGCGGCACGCTCATGCCCTGGGCGATCAGGCGCACACCGCGTTGCGGTGCGCGGCGGGTGGAGTTGATCTGGCCCTGGAGGATATATAAGGTCTTGGCCTGCTTGATCACCGGCTGGGGCGCAACGCCGCTCCACAGCCAGAAGGCGTCGTAGTCGCGGGCGTCAACGGCGCCAAAGGCTGGGCTTGCCAGCAACAGCAGGCCCAGCCACAGGGTTTTCACCAGTAGTACTGCAGCGACTTGCCCCACTGGCTATCGGCGAAACCGGTCTTGAGCTGACGGAACCAGCCCTTGCGCACGGCGGGCGTCACGTCTTCGCCGCCGCAGCTGTTGTAGCCGGCCGGCGCGTAGCAATTGATCGCACGGAACAGTGCGTAAGCCTTGTCGGTTTTCGCGGCCTTGGGGTTGGCGATCACCTGCTTGTAACCCTCCAGGCGCGAGAAGGTTTCACCTTTGAACTCCGAAGCGGTGCCGCCAAGGCTGCCGGTGGCGCGGGCTTGCTCCAGCGGCATGCCGTCCAGGCCATTGCGCAGGATGAATTCACCCAGGCAGTTGAGGGCTTGCGGGTTTTTCGCCTCGCTCTGCAAGGCGGCAGCGGTTTGCGCGATGCTGGGGCAGGCGTAGCCGGATTCGGCTTTATCACCGTTCCACTGGAACAGCGTCAGGCTTTGCCCGCTGCTGTAGGTGTAACCCAGGCTGGTGCCAAGTTTGTCTTCAGACAGCGAGGCTTGCTTGAGATCGTCGGCGAACGTGGCGAACTGGCCGTGCAGCAGGTCCTTGTAGAGCAGCACGAATTGCGCGGTCTGGCGTTCAGCCGGGTCGCTGGCCTTGGCGATCTGCTGGCGCAGCAGGTCGGGCCCGGCGACGTTGCGCAGCAGGATGTAGCGCACCTGCCTGGCACTGATCGGCGAGTCGGCGGCGAACACCTTGGCCAGCTGGCCGCTGCGCTCGTAGTTCATCGCCAGCGCCAGCTCCAGTTGGTCGCGTTGCAACGGTTGCTTGGCCAGCGGCAGCAGTTGCAGCCACAGCGCTTCGGCGCCTTTCCAGTCTTGCTTGGCTTCCATGGCCAGGGCGCGCATCGTCTGCTGGCTGAAGGCAAAGTAATCCAGGTTCGACGGCACGTCCGCCGGCAGGTGCTTGAGCGCCGCGTCGGGTTTATGCTCCACGTACAGCGCATACGCCGCTTGCAGGTAGTCGAACAGGGCCGGCTCGTTGGCAAAGGTGCTCTTTTGTTTATCGAGGTCTTCGCGGCTCAACAGCGGCGGGGTGTGAGCGCGCATGGCCATCAGGTCGTTGACCAGTTGCAGCATCGGGCTGTTCGCCGCCGGGTTGCGGGCCATCAGCAATTTGAGGTCGGCTTCTTCCACCAACGCGTCCAGGCTGACATTGCGCTGGGCCTCGGTGGCCTCGGTGAACTGCCAGGTGAAGTCTTCGGCGAGTTTGGTCTGGTCGTTCGCCAGCCAATGCACGCGGCGCAGCAGGCCACGGGCGGACGCCACGTAAGCGCCTTGTGGGTAAGTTTTCAGGTAACCGAGAAAGCCTTCTTCGGCGTCGCTCAACGCGGACTTATCCACCTGCTCGCGCTGGGGCATGCCGTATTCGTCGAACGCTTCGGCCTGGGCTTGGTTCAGTGAGGTGCGCGCGGTCATGTACAGCGCAGTTTCCTTCAGCCAGGGCACATCGCTGGTGGAGGCGGCGGCGAAACCGCGTTCGGCGTTACCGAAGCGACCGCCGTAGAAATCAGCGGCGGCCTGCAGATACGTGCGAAACAGCTGGGCATTGGCCGACGGGGTCAACTGCGCGTCCACCACCTGCGCGTCGCCGTCACAGGTGGTCAGCAGCTGTAAACGGGCTCTGACCAGCACGTCGCGCTCGGCGGGCGGCATGTCGGCTTTGATCACCTGGCTGATAAACGCTGTGGCGCTGTCGTCATCATTGCTGCGGCAGCGGCTGCCTTCGCCACTGAGGAAAGCCTGGCCTGCGGTGGTGTAGTCCTCACGCTTGATGCCCAGCGGCTGAAGCAGGGTGTCGAGTTCGGCGGTACGGGAATCGTCGGCTTGGTTATCCGGTTCATCCTCGCCGGCCGGAATCGGCACCAGGCGGTACACCGGGAACGGCACCGGGCCGAAACCCTGGGCCAGGTCGTCTTCGCCCAAGGCATTGGGCGCCAGTGGCGCGGTTTTCTTGTCGGCCAGCAACAGGCGCAGGTTGACCCGGCTGTCGTTGCCTGGGCTGAGGAAGGGCTGGTTGCTGCAGGGTTCGAGACTGTCACGCGACACCCGCCAATCGGGGTAGCACGAGTCGTCGGAACTGGCCTGGGCTGCCAGGGGAATACCGGCCAGCAGGGCCAGAGCCAGAGGTGACAGCAAACCGATGCGCATAACGTTTCCTTGATCCTGGGTCCTTGGAGGACGGCAATCATAGCCTGATCCGACAAGCGCTTCGGTGAAGGCCTACGCAAATTGCTGATTTGTCCGATTCCAGCAGCCAATCCAGGGCTTTTGGCCTAGAGTGGCGCTGGTGTGCGTAGGCAATCAGAGCAATGCCAGGGGAATTGAGGTGCGTCGGTCTGTGGTAGAGCAAAACGAAAATATCCGGGCCGTGCCTGCTTTGAATCGCCTGACCTGGGACGGTGCGGGTTGGCTCAGCCGCCTTTGGTGGGTGCCGATCCTGGCACTGGCTGTTGCCCTGCGGTTTTACCACCTGACCTCGGCGGCCATCTGGGGTGACGAAGGCTCAAGCCTGTTGCTCAGCGAATATGCGGCGACTGACCTGTGGTTTCACGCCGCCCACGATGTGCACCCGCCGCTGTATTTTCTGCTGCTGCGCGGCTGGATCGAGGTGTTTGGCGACAGCATCGGGTCGATCAGAAGCATGAGCGCGATCCCCGGTGCCGTTGTGGTGGGCCTGGGTATCTGGCTGACGCAGCAACTGTCTACCCGTCGCGCCGCAGTGCTGGCCGGCCTCCTGCTGGCGCTGCTGCCCACCGCGGTGCGCTACAGCCAGGAAGTGCGCATGTATTCGCTGCTCGGCGTCTGGCTGCTGGGCGCTACGCTGGCGCTGGTGTACTGGATGCGCCAGCCCGAACGCACGCGTTATCTGGCCGCTTATGTGGTGCTGATGAGCGCAGGTTTCTACACCCATTACTTCACCGCGCTGTGCGTGCTGGTGCATTGGGCGTACCTGGGGTTGCAGCCGCCTGGCCAACGTTTGATTACGCGTAAGGTATGGTGGCTGGCCAACGTCACGATTGTGCTGTTGTACCTGCCCTGGCTACCCAACCTTTTGAACCTGGTGCAGCACGTCGACCAGCTCAAGGTGGGCGGCGACATTGGCTGGGAAGAGCCGGTCAATCTGCTGTCCCTGCCGTCGATGATCTGGCAGTTCCTGTTGCAGGATGAAGCGGTTGAAGTCTGGCCGCCGCTGTTCTGGCTCTTTCCGCTGCTGTTGGTTGCGGTGGTTGTGATGACGGCCTGGCACTTTCGGCCGGCGCGCCTGCTGGCGCTGTTTTTCCTGTTGCCGCTGCTGCTGGTGTATGGGGTTTCGTTTATATCGCCGGTGTTTATCGAGCGTTATCTCACGGTGTACGCCTTGGGCTTGCCGATCCTCATCGCGCTTGCCATCGACCGCCTGCCGTCACGCCTGGCATGGCTGGGTGCGGCACTGTTTGTGCTGGTTGCCGGCGTGGAGTTGCTGGGGTTGAAGAATACGTTCACGGTGGATGAACAGGACCAGTTCAACGTGCCGGTGGAGTTCATCAATCGCAATTACCAGGAAGACGATCGCATCGTGCTCAGCGACATGCTGTGGTACCTGAGCTACGTGTATTACGACCAGACCGATGCGCAGTTGCAGCTGTTCACACCGCCCAAGCCCGACGGAACCTCGACCCGGCCGAATGCCTATGGTTTCGGCACCCTGGTGGACCAGGACGGCGGGCGCATCTACCTTGATCATTTGTCGGCACTGCCCGCCGACACGCGCCGGGTGTGGCTGGTGAGCAGCAACGAAGCGCCCGATGAATTCGCGCCGCTGCCAGACGGCTGGCGCGAACTCAGCCGCCAGGAGGGCGGCGGGGCGAGGGCAAGGTTGTTCGTGCTGTGCAACGCACCCGCGCCGCAACCTGAAGGCTGCCGCTAGACTTTCCCCAACCTGCTTATGAGGAGTCCACCATGGAATCGCCTGTACACAGCCTGCCAGCCTTGTTCAAACAGCTGGGCCTGCCGGATGACCCGGTCAGTATCGAGCAATTTGTGGCGGTTCATTCACCGCTCAAGCCCGAGTTGAAACTGGCGGATGCGTTTTTCTGGAGCGACAGCCAGAAGGCGTTTTTGCGCGAGGAAATTCTGGAGGATGCGGATTGGGCGGTGGTGGTGGATGAGTTGAATGTGATGTTGCGAGGCGGGCGAGGGGGTTAAAAGATGACCGTCCCCCGCTATGTGGGAGGGGGCTTGCCCCCGATAGCGGTGGGTCAGTCAGCAGGTTATCGACTGTTTCACCGCAATCGGGGGCAAGCCCCCTCCCACATTTTTGACCGTTCCATTCATCCGCGAAAGTGTTTCAAAACTTGACGATCCTACCGTCATCCACCATATTGATAGTTAGCAAACTAACTGTATGCGAACTATCCTGTGTCTCATTCCCTCGAACAACTCCAGATGAACCTCAGCAGCAGCATGGTGGTGGGCGCCCGTAACTGGCGCAAAATCTGCCAGGCCACGCTGGTGAGCTATGGCATCTCCGAAGCCTGCGCCGTGCCGCTGTTGATGATCGGCCGTCTGGGCGACGGCGTGCACCAGGTCAAGGTGGCCCAGGCGTCCGGCATGGAGAGCCCATCGCTGGTGCGCTTGCTCGACCGGCTGTGCAATGACGGCTATGTGTGCCGCACCGAAGACCTCCAAGACCGTCGCGCCAAGGCCCTGAGCCTCACCGAGCGCGGCCGTGAGCTGGTGCAGGCGGTGGAAACGCAACTGGTGCGCCTGCGCAAGGAAGTCCTGGTGGATATCGCCGCCACGGACCTGGAAGCCGCACTGCGCGTGCTGCGGGCCTTCGAAGCGGCCGAGGCGGTTGCGCCTTGAACGGATTCTTCACTGGCTTTCCGCCCGCTCGCGACTGGTTCTACGGGGTGCGCACGTTCGCCGCCTCGATGATCGCGCTGTACATCGCCATGCTTATGCAAATGCCGCGTCCCTATTGGGCGATGGCCACGGTGTATATCGTCTCCAGCCCCTTTGTCGGCCCCACCAGTTCCAAAGCGTTGTACCGCGCCATCGGCACTTTGATGGGCGCGGCGGCGGCGGTGTTCTTTGTGCCGATGTTCGTGCAGTCGCCCTACATCCTGGTGGTGGTGATCGCGCTATGGACGGGCACCTTGCTGTTCCTCTCCCTGCACCTGCGCACCGCCAATAACTACGCGCTGATGCTGGCCGGCTACACCTTGCCGCTGATCGCCCTGCCGGTGGTGGATAACCCGCTGGCGGTGTGGGATGTGGCGGAGGCGCGTACCGAAGAAATCTTCCTCGGCATCGCCGTGGCTGCCGTGGTGGGCGCGATGTTCTGGCCGCGTCGCCTGATGCCGGTGTTCGATGGCTCGGTGGCCAAGTGGTTTAGCGACGCCCAGGTCTACAGCCAGCGCTTTCTCACCCGTGATGTGGACCCGGAAGCCGTCAGCAGCCTGCGCGGCGGCATGGTCGCCACCTTCAATACCCTCGAATTGATGATCGGCCAGTTGCCCCACGAAGGCGCGCGGCCGCAGACAGTGCGCAACACCAAGGAACTGCGCGGGCGCATGATTCACCTGTTGCCGGTGATCGATGCTCTGGACGACGCGGTGTACGCCATCGAACACCGCGCCCCGGAGTTTCTCGATCAGCTCACACCGCTGCTCAAAGAAGCCAACGCCTGGCTCGACAGCACCACCCAGGCCGCTCCCCTTGAACGCTGGCGCGAGCTGCGCGACAAGATCGACGCCGCGCAACCCCAGGGCGACGCGCTGGACGACCGCCACACGCTGCTGTTCTCCAACGCCCTGTACCGCCTCGGCGAATGGGTCGATCTGTGGCAAGACTGCCGCAGCCTGCAAGCCGCCATCGGGTGCGAAAGCCAGGACACCTGGCGCGCCGTTTACCGCCACTGGCGCCTGGGCCGGCTCACGCCCTTCCTCGACCGTGGCCTGATGTTCTACTCGGCATTTTCCACCGTCACCGCGATCATCGTCGCCTCGGTGCTGTGGATCCTGCTGGGCTGGACCGACGGCGGCAGCGCGGTGATCCTGGCCGCCGTCGCGTGCAGCTTTTTCGCCTCGATGGACGACCCCGCGCCGCAGATCTACCGGTTCTTTTTCTGGACCGCCATGTCGGTGCTGCTGGCCAGCCTGTACCTGTTCCTGGTGCTGCCCAACCTGCACGATTTCCCCATGCTGGTGCTGGCGTTCGCCGTGCCGTTCATCTGCATCGGCACCCTCACCGTGCAGCCACGGTTTTACCTGGGCATGCTGCTGACGCTGGTCAACACCTCCTCGTTCATCAGCATCCAGGGCGCCTATGACGCCGATTTTCTCAACTTCGCCAACGTCAACCTGGCCGGCCCGGTAGGCCTGCTGTTCGCCTTTATCTGGACCCTGATCGCACGGCCCTTCGGTGCGGAACTGGCGGCCAAGCGCCTGACCCGTTTCAGCTGGCGCGACATCGTCAGCCTTACCGAACCTGCGACCCTGGCCGAACACCGACACATGGCCGCGCAAATGCTCGACCGCCTGATGCAGCACCTGCCGCGCCTGGCCCTCACCGGGCAGGACACCGGCACCGCCCTGCGCGACCTGCGCGTGGCGCTGAACCTGCTCGATCTGCTCGCCTACTCACCACGCATCCTCGGCGTGCCCCGCGTGCTGCTCAACCAGGTGGTCGAAGGCGTGGGCGGTTATTTCAAAGCCTGCCTCAAGGCCGGTGAACGCTTGCCGGCGCCCAGCGGTCTGCTGATGACCCTGGACCGCACGCGCCGCGCCCTCAACGGCCAAGGCCTGCAAGACGCCGATGACACACGCCTGCACCTGCTGCATGCACTGGCCGGCCTGCGCCTGGCGCTGCTGCCTGGGGTGGAATTCATTGGCGGTACAGAGATGCAAGCGCCGTTACCGGATGGAGCGCCTTTATGATCGGTGACCTGGATATCAGCGGTGTCTTCCTGCCCACGCTGCTGGTGCTGATGGGCATTACGTATGTGTTGTTTCTGGTGGTGCACGGGTTGTTGACGCGCATGCACTTCTATCGCCTGGTCTGGCACCGGGCATTGTTCAATGTGGGGCTCTACGCGCTGTTGCTGGGCGCGGTGGACTCACTCAGTCGATACCTGATGACATGAAAAAACCTTTTTTGACCATCGGCCGTGTAGTCCTGACGTTGCTGATCGTGAGTTTCGCGGTCGTCGTTGTGTGGCGCATGGTCATGTACTACATGTTCGCCCCCTGGACCCGCGACGGGCACATCCGCGCCGACATCGTGCAGATCGCCCCGGACGTGTCCGGGCTGATCCAGCGGGTGGACGTGCGCGACAACCAGTTGGTGACCAAGGGCCAGGTGCTGTTCGCCGTCGACCAGGACCGCTTCAAGCTGGCCCTGCGTCAGGCCCAGGCCGCCGTGGCCGATCGCCAGGAAACCCTGGCCCAGGCCCAGCGTGAGTACAAGCGTAACCGTGGCCTGGGCAACCTGGTGCCCAGCGAGCAACTGGAAGAAAGCCAGTCCCGCGTGGCCCGTGCCCAGTCAGCCCTGGCCGAGGCGCAAGTGACAGTGGACTCGGCGCAGCTCAACCTCGACCGCTCAGTGATCCGCAGCCCGGTGGACGGCTACGTCAACGACCGCGCGCCGCGCACCCAGGAATTCGTCACCGCCGGGCGCCCGGTGCTGTCGGTGGTGGACAGCAATTCCTTCCATATCGACGGCTACTTCGAAGAAACCAAGCTCGACGGCATCCGCGTCGGCATGGGCGTGGACATCCGCGTGATCGGCGACAACGCCCGTCTGCATGGGCATGTGCAAAGCATCGTCGCCGGTATCGAAGACCGCGACCGCAGCAGCGGCTCCAACCTGCTGCCCAACGTCAACCCGGCGTTCAGCTGGGTGCGCCTGGCCCAGCGGATTCCCGTGCGTATCGCCTTTGACGATGTGCCGGCGGACTTTCGCATGATCGCCGGGCGGACGGCGACGGTGTCGATCATCGACGACAAGGCCAATGACGGAGCCCAGCCATGAAGCAACTGCTGGCCACCGCTGCGCTGGGGGTATTGCTGTCGGCCTGCCAGGCGGTAGGCCCGGACTACTCGCTGCCCGACACGGCGGCCGTGAACCGGGGCGACCTGCAAGGCGCCATCGCGGGGCAGGGTAATAATGTAGTGTCGGCGCCCGTGCCGACAGACTGGTGGAAGCTCTACAACGACCCGCGCCTGGATGAGCTGGTGCGTCAGGCCATGGCCTCCAACACCGACCTGCGCGTGGCCGCCGCCAACCTGCAACGTGCGCGCTACCAGACCCAGCAGGCCGAATCCGCAGGCGGCTGGAGCGCCGGCGCCAAGGCCGAAGCGCAGCGCCTGCAGGAGTCCGGCGAGGCCTTCTTGCTGGCCGACAAAGTGCCGGTGGGCAATATCGGCAGCGTGGGCATCACCACCTCGTACCAATTCGACCTGTTCGGCACTTTGCAGCGCGGCATCGAAAGCGCCCAGGCCAGCGCCGATGCGGCCCAGGCGGCCGCCGACATCGCGCGCATTACCCTGGTGGCCGATGTGGTGCGCTCCTACACCCAGGTCTGCGCGGCCAACGAAGAGCTGGCAATCGCCAACGAATCTCTCGACCTGCAAGCCCAAAGCACCAAGCTTACCCAGCGCCTGCGCGACGCCGGGCGTGGCGATGAAACCCAGGTGACGCGCTCGCAAACCCAGTACAAATCCCTGCGCGCCGACATGCCGCGCTACGAAGCGGCGCGCCAGGCGGGGCTGTTCCGTTTGTCGATGCTGCTGGCCAAACCGCTTGATCAACTGCCGGCCGGTACCGGCAGTTGCGCCGAGCTGCCGCACATCGCTCAACTGTTGCCGGTGGGCGACGGAGCGGCGCTGCTCAAGCGCCGCCCGGATGTGCGCCAGGCCGAACGCCAACTGGCCGCTGCCACCGCGCGCATCGGCGTGGCCACCGGCGCCTTGTATCCGGACATCGCCATCGGCGCCACGGTGGGCACGGTGGGCCTGCTCGACAACCTCGGCCAGCCGGCGACCAATCGCTGGGGCTTTGGCCCGATGATCAGCTGGACGGTGCCGACCAACGGCGCCCGCGCGCGCATCCATGAAGCCGAAGCCGCCACCCAGGGCGCTCTGGCGCATTTCGACGGGGTGGTGCTCAACGCCATCCGCGAAACCCAAACGGGCCTCGCGCAGTACACCGCCATGTTGCAGCGCCGTGAGGCGCTGGCCGACGCCGAACGTTCGGCGCATGAAGCGGCGGACCAGACCCACCGCTTCTTCCAGGCCGGGCGCGAGTCGTTCCTCGCCGACCTGCAAGCCACCCGCACCTACACCGCCATGCGTGCGCAATTGGCGCAGGCCAACACCCAGGTTGCGATGAGCCAGATCGATCTGTTCCTGGCGTTGGGCGGTGGTTGGGAAAGCGGACGAACGCACGGTGTAAAACCCGGCAAACCATGAGGTGATTGCTATGCTTTGTCAGGTGAGGCGCCGTGAAGCCTCGCTTGACACTGCTCGCGTTTGCTCATGGGGATTGCATGCAATGAAAAACCCTTATGCTCCCGCTTTCTGGTGCGTGCTCTTCGCACTGGTGCTGTTATCGGCCGCGTATTTCTACGGGGTCATGCTCGCCCACCAACTCGACAAGGCCATGGTGTTTCTCGACAGCGCCTGCCTGGTCATCGGCACCTTGTCCATCGGCGTGGTGGCCTGGGCGTCCTACCAAAACCACCGCGTGAAGCGCAAATTGCTGGAGCAGGGCAAGACCCGCGTCGCGATCTGGGACACCAAGGTTGCCCTGCGCCGTGTCGAAACCGTGTTCGACCGCTATTTCTGGGGCAGCTACTGGCAACCCGGTCGCACCTTCCAGGAAGTGATGGGCGACCTCACCGGCACGCCCCTGGAAAAAAGCCTCGAAGTGCTGAAAAAGCAGTGCGTGGTGCTCGACCGGCAGGTGGCGGAGGGCAGGCATTGGCTTGATAACGCGCGGGAATTGTCCGATGTCGCCACGCAAATGGCCCGTGAGCGCTACCAGCTGGACTTCTGCGACCCCAAGGCCGATACCCCCGGCAATGCCGTGATACACCGCGAGTTTGAGGTGTTGGTCTACACCTGGACGGCGCGTCTGAAGAGTTTCGATCACCAGTTGGATGAAATCGAACTGGAGTACTCCTGAACTCCTGCTGAACTGATCCCTCTGAAAGGCTGGGCCGTTTACGCCCGCCAGTGCTAATCTTCCCCCGCCTTTCGGCCATACGGGCCAGTATTGTAGGAGCGAGCTTGCTCGCGAAAAACTCATCGACACCGCGGTTATTCAGAATGCACGCGTTATCGTTGACGTTCTTCGCGAGCAAGCTCGCTCCTACAGTTCAAGGAAGACAGCCCTCTTCTCACAGGATTTGATCAGGTCACTTCATGAATAAGCCAGCAGTCGTTCTTTTGGGTTTCGTTGTCGCCGTTGGCGTCGTCAGTGCAGGCGGCGCCTGGTACACCGGCAAACAGCTGGAGCCGGTTCTGCAAACCGCGATCCAGAACGCCAACAAGGAACTGCAGACCTCCATGGCCGGTGTCGACGGCACCGTGTCCCTGGAGTTGGTGTCCCTGGACCGTGGCGTGTTCAGCAGCACCGCCCACTACCGCCTCAAGGGCCAGGGCAGTGTGTTCGGTGAGCAAAACCCGAACCCCGAGCTGCTGTTCGTCGACCATATCGAACACGGCCCGCTGCCGTTCTCGCGCCTGGTCACCCTGAAGTGGCTGCCGGTCATGGCCACCAGTCACTATGAGCTGGAAAAGAACGCCACCACCGAGCAATGGTTCGCCGCCAGCAAAGACGTGTCGCCGCTCAAAGGCGTGGCCAATATCGGCTACAGCCGTTCGGTCAACGGCAATGTCGAACTGCTGCCCCTGGAGTTCAAGGACGACAAGTCTTCGGTGAGCTTCTCCGGCGCCAACGTTGAGTTCGACAGCAGCGCCGAAGGCCAGAAGGTCAAGGCTGACGGCTACATGAACAGCCTCAAGATCGCGGCCGTTGATGCCAATGGCGATTCGTTCGAAGCCGAACTGGCCGGCCTGACCGTTGCCAGCAACCTGGCCAAGTCCACGTTCGGTTTCTACACCGGCCAGAACACCGTCGAGCTGACCGACACCAAGGTCACCTTCGGTCCGCAGAAAACCGTGCTGACCCTCAAGGGCTTCGAGCAGAAAGATTCCAGCGAGACCAAGGACAACAACCTGGCCGGCCGCGTCGACTACAAGATCGACGAAATCGGTTACCAGGGTAAGCCTGTCGGCTCGGCCGCCATGGCCGTCAGCATGAAGAACGTCGATATCCCGGCGATGCTGGTGCTGACCAAGCTTTACCAGGACAAGATGCAGCCGGTGCAAGCCGCCGCCGCTGCCGGCCAACCCGCGCCGGAGCTGCAACTGACCGAAGCCGAGCAGACCCTGGCCGAAGCCAACGTCAACCAGATGCTGGCCGCCAAGCCGCAACTGGCGGTGGAAAACCTGTCGCTGAAAACCATCCACGGCGAAAGCAAGTTCAATTTCGTGCTGGACCTGGTCAAGCCGGCCTCCATGGAACTGCCGCCGGTTGAGCTGGGCAAGCAGATGATCTCGCTGCTGGACGCCAACCTCACCCTGTCCAAGCCGATGATCGGCGACGTGGCCGCGCTGCAGGCGCAGGTCGGCGGCGTGACCGACCCGAAAGCCATCGAACAGCAATCGCAGATGGCGGCCGAGATGGTCAGCGGTGTGGCGGTGGGTACTCAACTGGCAACCCTGGAAGGCACCGATGTGGTGTCCAAGCTGCACTACGCCAACAACGAAGTGACCCTCAATGGCCAGAAGATGACTGTCGAGCAGTTCATCAGCTTCGTGATGTCCAAAGCTGGCGCCATGGGCGGCGGCCAGTAAGCCAGCCTGAAATGCGGTAAAAAATGTGGGAGGGGGCTTGCCCCCGATGGCGGAGTGTCAGTCAGGATATTCATGACTGGCCACCGCTATCGGGGGCAAGCCCCCTCCCACATTTGTTTCTGTGCCTAGCAAAAATACCTTTCGGCCAATTCTGAACAATTGTTCTGAATTGCCCTTGCCACTGGCTGGCTAAGAGATAGTTCCTCACAGGAAAGCTAGGTCGGGTCCCGAGACGCCGACACCCTGATGCCTCTCGCTCAGGATCACCCATCGTTGCGGCTTTCCTTGTAAGGAAGCCGACGACATGTTGCCAATCCATTCTCTCAGCGCTTCAGGCCGGTTGCGGTTGCTCATTGCAGCAGCCCTGTGCAGCCAATTGCTCATGCCTGGCTATGCCATGGCAGACCCCGCCTATGACGCCCTGATCATCCAGGCCCGCAACGGTCACTTCACGCCGGCCCTGACGCAACTGCGCCAACTCTCCGCCGAACGCCAAACCCCAGGGCAGGTCAGCGATCACCTGGTGATTGCCGGTTGGGCCGGGCAGGACGCCGAAGTGCTGCAGGTGTACGAAGCCCAGGGCAAACATCGCAACCTCACCAGCCAGGCGCTGGCCACGGTGGCGCGCACCTATCGCAACCAAAAGCAGTGGGCCCAGGCCGAGGCGGTCTATCGCCAGGCGCTGTTGCGTGAACCGAACAATATCGACCTGCAACTGGGCCTGGCACTCACCCAGGCCGATGGCGGCAAAGCCAGCGAGGCGGTGCAGCGCTTGCGCGCGCTGGTGGCGGCGCAACCGAACGATCCTAACCGTCGCATGGCCCTGGGCTATGCGCTGAGCCGCGCCGGCTTGAACTACGACGCGCTGTTCGAATTCGACCAGGCGTTTATCCGCGCCGGCGACAAGCCCGACGTGGCGCGTGAATACATCGTCGCCCTGCAAAAGGCCCGCTTGCCGGAAGCCGCGCTGCGCTTGTCGGCCAAGCGCCCGGGCCTGGTGGACGCGGTGACCCAGCGGCGCCTGGAAGGTGACCTGGCCGCCGAGCGCGTGCGCATCGCCGAGTTCGCCACGCGCACGGAAAAAGAACGCTACGTGGTGGCCGACCGCGCCATCAACGACTACGACCGACTGATCGCCCGCTGGACCCCGGACGCCAGCGCCCATGACGACGTGGTGCGCTGGCGCATCGACCGCCTGGGGGCGCTCAAGGCACGGGCACGCACCGCGCAGGTGATTCGCGAGTCCCAGACCCTCAGCAGCGAAGGCGTGCAGTTGCCCACTTACGCGGTGCGTTGGGTCGCCGCGTCGTACCTCGACCAGCGCCAGCCGGAAAAAGCCGAACCGCTGTATCGCCAGGTGTTGAACGCCCCGGATGCCGACGCCAGTTACCGCGTCGACGACAGCACTGCGTTGTTCTATGCGTTGCTTGAAAGCGACAAGGTCAAGGACGCCCGGCAGGTCGCCGACACCCTGGCCAAAGAGCAGAAACCCCGCGTCGAACTCAAGGGCTTGCCGATCGGCAACCCCAATGACAACTGGATGGACGCGCAACAGCTGTCCGCCCAGGCCGGCACCTTCGGCGGCGACCTGCCGGGCAGCGAAGCCAGCCTCGAAGCCCTGGTGGCCAAAGCGCCGGGCAACGTCGGCCTGCGCCTGGCCCAGGCCGACATGTACCGCGCCCGCGACTGGCCGCGCCGCGCCGAAGGCACCCTCAAGGAAACCGAAGCCCAGGCCCCGCGCGACATCGGCCTGGAAGTTTCCCAGGCCTACACCGCCATGGACCTGCAGGAGTGGCGCCAGATGGACGCCCTCACCGACGATGTGGTGGCGCGCAACCCGGACAACCGCCAGGTGCAACGCCTGAGCCGCCTGCGCGATGTGCACGACATGGCCGAACTGCGCGTGGAGGCCTACACCGGCAAAAGCTACGGCGGCGGCAATAACAACGACGCCGGTGCCGTGGCCGGTAGCCGTGACTGGGGCATCGAAAGCGTGATCTACACGCCGCCCATCGACGAAGACTGGCGCCTGTTCGCCGGTGCCGGCTACGCCACCGCCGACTTCAGCGAAGGCACCGGTCAGCACCGTTGGCAGCGCGTCGGCGTGGAGCGGCGCACCCGCGACATGACCCTCGAGGCTGAAGTGTCCAACCATTCCTACGGCGACGGTTCCAAGCAAGGCGCGAGCGTGTCGATTGCCCGCGACATCAACGACCACTGGCAGTACGGAGGCAGCCTCGGCTACCTGCTCAGCACCACACCATTGCGCGCCTTGAACGACGGCGTGACGGCCAACGGCGGCAGTGGTTTTATCCGCTGGCGCGCCAATGAAAGCCGCGAATGGAAACTGACCCTCAGCCCGTCGCACTTCAGCGACGGCAACGACCGCTTCGAAGCGCTGCTCAGCGGCCGCGAGGGCCTTTACAGCTCGCCCCATGTGCAAGTCGACCTCGGCCTTGAAATCGGCGCCAGCCGCAACAGCAAGGAAGACACCGCCTACTTCAACCCGAAGTCGGACTTCACGGTGTTGCCGGTGATCAACATCAATCACGTGCTCTATCACCGCTACGAGACCCAGTGGAGCCAACAGTTCCAGATCGGCGCGGGTACCTACAGCCAGCGTGACTACTCCACCGGCGGCATCGGCCTTATCGGTTACGGCCAACGCTTTCGCTGGAACGACGTACTGGAAATGGGCGCCAACCTCAGCCTGATCAGCCGACCTTATGACGGTGATCGCGAACGCGATCTGCGCCTGCTCGTCGACCTCACTTACCGTTTCTAGAAGAGCCTGACCATGACCGTCCTCAGCCGTTGCTTGTTGGTCCTGGGTGTAATGCTGGCCGCCGCCTGCGCCCAGCAACCCGCGCCCTATACCCCACCCGCACAGCGGCCAACCGCGCCGAACGAAGCGCCGTGGCCGAAAAACCATTTCCTGGGCATTGCCTACCACGACGTCAATGATCGCGACCCTGATCAGGCGGTGGTGGCGGTGCGCACCGAGCGCTTGATCGAACAACTGGCCTGGCTGCGCGAGAACGGCTACCAGGCGGTCAGCGTCGACCAGATCCTGAAGGCGCGCAGCGGCGGCCCGGAGTTGCCGCCCAAGGCGGTGATGCTCAGCTTCGATGACGGTTATGCGAGCTTCTACACCCGCGTGATGCCGATCCTGCGTGCCTACCAGTGGCCGGCCCTGCTGGCGCCGGTCGGCTACTGGATCGACACGCCGCTGAACAAACCGGTGGACTTCGCCGGCTCACCGCGGCCGCGTGGAGAATTCCTCACCTGGCAGCAGATCCGCGAAGTGTCCCAATCGGGCCTGGTGGAAATCGCCGCGCACACCGACGACAACCACAAGGGCATCCTGGCCAACCCCCAGGGCAACCTGGAGCCGGCGGCGACCTCGCTGCGCTTTGATCCAGCCACTGGCCGCTATGAAAGCCAGACGCAGTTCGATGCACGGATGCGTGCCGATGTGGCGGCCATCTCCAACAAGATCCAGACCGTCACCGGCAAGAAACCACGGGTGTGGGTGTGGCCGTACGGCGCAGCCAAGGGCACTTCGCTGGCGATCGTCAGCGCGCAGGGCTACCAGATGGCCCTCACCCTGGAAGACGGCCTCGACAGCCTCGGCAACCTGATGAACAGCCCGCGCTTTCTGGTGGCCTCCGACCCGGACGGCGAGCACTTCGCCAACAGCATCGTCGCGGCGCAAACCCCGGCGCCGCTGCGCGTGTTGCACGTGGACCTGGATAACGTCTACGACCCCGACCCGGCCCAGCAAGCGCGCAACCTCGACCAACTGGTCCAGCGCGTCGTCGACATGGGCGCCGGCACGGTATTCCTGCAAGCCTTCGCCGACCCGAAAGGTGACGGCCTGGTGCATTCGCTGTACTTCCCCAACCGTCATTTGCCGGTGCGCGCCGACTTGTTCAACCGCGTCTCCTGGCAGTTGCACACCCGCGCCCATGCTGCGGTGTATGCGTGGATGCCGGTGCTCAGTTTCGCCCTCGACCCCAAGCTGCCCCGCGTAAGCCGTTGGGACCCGCAAACCGGCAAGCTGGGCGCCGACCCCGATCAGTACAAACGCCTGTCGCCGTTCGACCCGCAAGTGCGCAAGATCATCGGCGAACTCTACGAAGACCTCGCCCGCAACAGCGCCATCGACGGTGTGCTGTACCACGACGACGCCGTGCTCTCGGACTTCGAAGACGCCAGCCCCGCCGCGCTCAAGGCGTACGCCGCCAATGGCCTGCCGGGCAGCATCGCCGCCTTGCGCGCAGACCCGGAAACCCTGCAGCGCTGGACCCGCTTCAAGAGCCGCTACCTGATCGACTTCACCCAGGAGCTGACCACCAAGGTCCGCGCCATCGCCGGGCCGCAGGTGCAGACCGCGCGCAATATCTTCGCCGAACCGATGCTCAACCCGGCCAGCGAAGCCTGGTTCGCGCAGAACCTCGATGACTTCCTGCAGGCCTACGACTGGACCGCGCCGATGGCCATGCCGCTGATGGAAGGCCAGTCCCTGGAAAACTCCAACGCCTGGCTGGAAAAACTCGTCGCCACCGTCAAGGCCCGCCCCGGCGCGCTGGAGCGGACCGTGTTCGAACTGCAAGCCAAGGACTGGCGCACCCAGGCCGCCCCCGATATCGAGGCTGCGCAAATGACCGAATGGATGGGTGTGCTCAAACGCCAGGGGGTCAAGAGCTTTGGCTACTACCCGGACAACTTCCTGGAAAACTCCCCGGACTTGAAGACCGTGCGTCCGGCCCTTTCCAACCAGTGGAATCCTTGATCATGTTCGACAGAATCCTGGCTTTATTCGTGTTGGCGTTGGTACTGGGCGTGCCCCTGGGCCTGATCTTCCTGGTTACCGGGCAGTTCCTGATGGACTTCGTGTTCTTCTACCCGTTGTTCATGTCCGCGCTGTGGATCGCCGGCGGCCTGTACTTCTGGCTGCACTGGGAACGCCACTGGCCGTGGAAGGAAGACACCCCGGCGCCGACCCTGGCCGGCGAGCCGCTGATCTCGATCATCATCCCTTGCTACAACGAGGGGGATAACGTCGCCGACACCATGGCGGCCGCTTTGGCCCAGGTGTATCCGAACATCGAAGTGATCGCGGTCAACGACGGCTCCAGCGACAACACCGCCGCCGTACTCGACGCGCTGGCGCTGCAACACCCACGCCTGCGCGTGCTGCACCTGGCGCAGAACCAGGGCAAGGCCGTGGCCCTGCGCATGGGGGCGGTGGCCGCGCGCAGCGAATACCTGGTGTGCATCGATGGCGATGCGTTGCTCGACAAGAACGCGGCGGCCTACATGGTCGCGCCGATGCTCGACAACCCGCGCCTGGGCGCCGTGACCGGCAACCCGCGCGTGCGCACACGCTCCACCCTGATCGGCCGGGTGCAGGTCGGCGAGTTCTCCTCGATCATCGGCCTGATCAAACGCACCCAGCGCGTGTTCGGGCGGATCTTCACCGTGTCGGGCGTGGTGGTGGCGTTCCGTAAAAAGGCGCTGGACCGCATCGATTACTGGAGCACCGACATGATCACCGAGGACATCGATGTCAGTTGGAAGCTGCAGCTCGACCACTGGGCGATCTTCTACGAGCCGCGCGCGCTGTGCTGGATCCTCATGCCTGAAACCGTCGGTGGCCTGTGGAAACAGCGCCTGCGCTGGGCCCAGGGCGGCGCGGAAGTGCTGTTCAAGAATATCCGCGGCATCTGGCAATGGCGCCATCGCTACCTGTGGCCGCTGCTGTTCGAATACTGCCTGTCCACCGGCTGGGCCTTCACCTTTCTGCTCTCGGTGGTGTTCTGGGGCCTGGGTAAATTCGTGGTGTTGCCCCAGGCGATTACCGTCGATTCCCTGGTGCCGCCGGCGTTTACCGGGCTGGTGCTGGCGATGGTGTGCCTGCTGCAGTTCGCGGTGAGCATCCTGATCGACCGCCGTTATGAAAAGGACCTGTGGAAAACCCTGTTCTGGACCGTCTGGTACCCGATGGTGTTCTGGCTGGTGAGCCTGTTCACCACGCTGGTCAGCTTTCCCAAGGTGTTGTTCAACCAGCACCAGAAACGCGCACGCTGGGTCAGCCCGGACCGTGGTATCAAACCTGCCCAAGAGGAGGCGTGACGATGAAACTGGTCAGAACCCGCCAGAACCTGGTGATGTGGATCATCGATGTGCTGCTCACCCTGCTGGCCTGGGGCGGCCTGGTCTGGCTGTTGGCCCGGGGCATGAGCGCCATGCTCGAAACCCACGGTGGCCCACGCCTGGAAGCGCCGATCTTCGCCGCGCTCAACACCTTGCAGACTTACCTGTGGATCGCGCTGTTCAACGCCGTGATCCTGATCGCCTGGGCGCGCTACCAGCAACGCAAAGGGCGCAAGTTCGCCCAGCGTCGCGCCGAAGCGAATGCCCTCAGCGACCAGCACCTGAGCAAAAGCTTCAACCTCGGCGAGGGCGACCTCGAACAACTGCGCCGCCCCGGCGTGCTGGTGATCCACAATGATGAAGAGGGCGGCGTGGAAGGCGTGAAGTCCCACGTGTCCCGGGACGTCGAACGCCCCGGCCTGGCCCTGGTGCCCGGCGCTGAAAAAGACAAAGGCATTGGCTAGGCTCTTTAATGCTGTGAATAACCAATGTGGGAGCAACTGTCTTATTGGATTCAATTCAGAAGTCATTTTCATAGGCAGCAAAGCTCCCACAGCTTAGGCCGTGCAATGCTGAAGGAAATTGCTGCTACCGAGCTAATCGGTGCGCTCTTTCCATTCAGTGCGGTCACGCAGCATCGCGTTCAGACGTACCAACAAAACGCGCATACAGGCGATCAACGCGACTTTGGCGCATTTCCCTTTATCACGTAGCGCCTTATATCGAGTCCCGAATTCTGGCTGGTCACGGATAACCACCCAACAGGCCATGTAAAGTGAGCGACGGGCTGAAAACCTTCCGCCACTAATATGGCGTGCACCTTTATGCCTTCCGCTGTCGTTGTTGTACGGAGCGAGGCCCGCTAGTGCCGCGATAGGGCGTCCTCCAATCTCTCCCAGCTCAGGCAGGTAAGCCATAAGACTGGTGGCAGTAACCAGCCCGATTCCTTTGACTGAACACAGTCGAGCCACCTTTTCGCTATCTAACTCGTTCGCACTTTGACGAATCAGTTGATCTATCGCCTCCACTGCCATGGTCAAATAGTCGATATGGTTCTGTAATGCAGGCTTTACCGCATCGCAGGAAGCTGTTTTCAGGCGTCGTCTGTCGTCATCTCTTTGCTGAACAAAATGCTCCCGCTGCTGGACCAACGCGCGCAGCTTATCGTGCTCCGGGCTTGTAACTCGGGCGCTTGGCGAGTCTAGAACAGCTGCATAGTGCGCAAGAGACTTTGCGTCTATCGGGTCGGTTTTGGCTTGTTTGCCCATCGCCCTGGAAAAACTCTTGGCTCGGTGCGGATTGATGCAGATGACATCAAGGCCCGCAGCCTGAAGCGCCTTCATGACTTTGCGCTCATAACCGCCAGTAGCCTCCAATACCACGCGACCAACCTGGTGAAGCAATAGCCACCCAATCAACCCAGGGAAATCTTCTTCGGCGTTAGCGCAATTTACCCCAACGTCAACCTGATTAACTCGAGCCTCAAGGCTGTCCTTGGAAACATCAATACCTGCTGGATAGGAAAACATAGCCAAATCCTCTTACACTTAATGTGAGAGCGCTCTGGCTTGGCCCACGCTTGTAACTGTTCGAGGTGGGCTCGTTCAACTGTTCGGGCTCATGTCCAGAGCGGAGAGGTGAGTAGCAGCGTGGGCTCCCACACGTGCTTTAAGCACTCGGGGCATTCAGCTTGCTACTCACCGCTCTCACCCTCAGTCTAATCCTGGCTCAAGACACAAGGGGGCTTGCTCCCGATAGCGGAGTGTCAGCCACAAATATCTGGCTGATACACCGCCATCGGGGGCAAGCCCCCTCCCACATAGGCCATTTCAAATTTCAAAAAGTGGTGGTGGTTCAAACCCTGCTGGTGGAATTCCGATAAGTGGGATCCAATTCACAAATCCCCCGCGAACTTTCCGCTAATCCTCGGTACTAACCCTAACTCGACGACACCTGATGGCTAAATAATGGCGATCATCGCTGATCAGTCGAATCACCATCGAAACAGCCGCCGCCGGTCGGATTAAACGTCTCAGCAATCGCGCCGGAAGCTGTCCGATGAATATTTATTGTTATTAATCAAAAATTTAGTCGGATAACGCGCTCGAACACCCAACAGCCCCAGCGTCTTGGACGGCTGCAAGTTCGATGTTAGTTTGCCGGCCCTTGATTTTCGACGGATCGAACATGCCTCTGTTAATGCCACGGACTCGGTTTCTTCTATGCACCGTCCTGCTCACTTGCCTGGGCTTGAACACTGCATTTGCTGCCCCCACGCCCGGCGATCAGGACCTGATCCGCGACCGTCAGAACCGCCTGCTCGAAGAGCAGCAACGGCGCCTGCAGGAACTCCAGGACCTGCCCGGCAAAGCGGCCAAACCCGAAGCCCCGGCCGCCCCCGCCGACACGCGCTGCTTTCCGATCAAGAACATCGAACTCAAAGGCGCCGACAGCCTGCCGGCCTCCGACCGCGAGCGCCTGCTCAAGCCTTATATCGGCCAGTGCCTGGGCGTGGCCCAGCTCAACGAACTGCTCAAGGCCATCACCGACTATTACCTCGGTAAAGGCCGCGTCACCAGCCGTGCCTACCTGCCGCAGCAAGACCTTTCCAGCGGCCACCTGCAAGTGCTGGTGGTGGAAGGCAAGCTCGAAGCCCTGAAAAGCGCCGAGGGCAGTACGGTGACCGAGCGTGAATTGGCCATGGCCTTTCCCGGCAAGGTCGGCGAAGCGCTGAACCTGCGCGAAATCGAGCAACTGGTGGACCAGCTCAACCGTCTGCCGTCCAAACAGGCGCAGATGGAGCTGACCCCCGGCAGCCAGGTCGGCGGCAGCGACGTGGTGGTCAAGAACACGCCGCAAAAGCCCTGGCGCGCCAGCCTGTCGCGCAATAACGACGGCCAGAAAAGCACCGGCGAACAGCAATGGGGCGCCGGCCTTGAGTGGGACAGCCCGCTGGGCCTGGGCGACCAGCTGATGCTGCGCGGCGGTCACGATGCGGTCAGCGACCACCAGAAAACCTCGAAAAACACCCTGCTTTACTACAACGTGCCGTGGGGCTGGTGGAACTTCAGTTACACCTACAGCGACAGTGATTACCGCGCGCTCGGCTACACCGATACCTTCAAGTTCAAGCAGTCGGGCGATAACGAAAACCATCAGTTGCGCGCCGAGCGCGTGATTCATCGCGACGATGTGAGCAAGACCTCGGTCAACGTCGGCCTCGCCCACTTGCGCACCAACAACTACGTCAATGACGCCCACCTTGATACCAGCAGCAACCGCCTCAGCGAACTGCAACTGGGCATCAACCACGGCCGACGCATCGGCAGCGCGTTCGTCAACCTCGACCTGGGCATGCAAAGCGGCATCGGCCTGCTCGACGCCCAGTCGCAGGACGAGCGTGACTCCCTGGGCCGACGTCAGCCGAACTCGCGCTACCGCAAATACACCGCCACCCTCAGCTACCTGCAACCGTTCAGCCTGTGGGGCGAGTCGTTCAGTTTTTCCAGCCTGGCCACCGGCCAACGCAGCGAAGACATCCTCTTCAGCCCACAACGCATGAGCCTGGGCGGCTCCGCCTCGGTACGTGGCTTCAAGGACCAGCAACTGACCGGCGACAGCGGCGGCTACTGGCGCAACGAAGTGCGCTGGGCGCGCCCGGTGACCCTCGACTGGATGCGCCCGGCCTTCGCCGAATACGGCGCCAGCGTCGGCTACGACCAGGGCGTGATCAGCAACGACCGCTACAACGACAACCTGCATGGGCGGGTCTCCAGCAACTCCCTGGAGCTGTTCGCCCGCGGCAAACACGTCAGCACCAGCGTGACCTTTGCCCACTCGTTAGAAAGACCTGGCGTGATCACCGAGCGCGAAGCGCCGATCTATTTCCGCATGGACTTCTTCCTGTAATTCAACGCCCCGCTGCAATGAGAACCTGACAATGGATGTCCGCCACTTCGCCTTCCTGGCCCGCCAACCTTCTGCTGCCCTGAAGTCGCGAAACTCGTTCTTCGGCCTGCCCAAGCGCGGGCTGGCGTTGATCTTGGCCAACGCGCTGTTCTGGCAGCCGCTGCTGGCCCAGGCCGAAGGCATCGTGGTCAGCGCGCCGGGCACTACGGTCGGCCAGGCGGGCAATGGCGTACCGGTGGTGAACATCGCCACGCCCAATGGCGCGGGCTTGTCCCATAACCAGTTCCAGCAGTACAACGTCGGCCCCAACGGCGTGATCCTCAACAACGCCACCGGCGCGGTGGTAAACACCCAGTTGGGCGGCTACATCGTCGGAAACCCCAACCTCAAGGGCGGCGCGGCCAGCGTCATCCTCAACGAAGTCAACGGCGGCAGCGCCAGCCAGTTGCGCGGCTACACCGAAGTGGCGGGGCAGTCAGCCAAGGTCATCGTCGCCAACCCCTACGGGATTACCTGCAGCGGTTGCGGCTTTATCAACACGCCCAACGTCACCCTCACCACCGGCAAACCCATCATCGACCCGACCGGCCAGCTGAAAAGCTACCAGGTCGATGGCGGCGCCGTGACCATCGACGGCGAAGGCTTGAACGCCAGCAACGTCGACCGTTTCGACATCATCACCCGCTCGGCCAAGATCAACGCGCAGATCAATGCCCGCGAACTCAACGTGATCGCCGGGCGCAACGACGTCGATGCACAAAGCCTGAACACCACCCCACGCGCCGACGACGGCAGCGCCAAGCCGGAGCTGGCCATTGACTCCTCGGCCCTGGGCGGCATGTATGCGGGTGCGATCAAACTGGTGGGCACCGAAGCGGGCGTGGGCGTGAAGCTCGATGGCACCCTGGCGGCCAGCGGTGGGGATATCCAGCTCGATGCCAACGGGCGCTTGAGCATGGCGCAGGCGGCGGCCACCGGGAACGTCAAGGTCACCGCGCAGAATGTCGACCTCACCGACAAGGTCTACGCCGGACAAGCGCTGGACGTGCAAACCCAAGGCGATCTCATCAACCGCAAAAGCCTCGCCGCACGTGACCGCATCGCGCTGTCCAGCGGCGGCACGCTGACCAACAGCGACATCATCGAAGCCGGCGTCAACCCCGATAACACCCGCAACGCGGCGGGTGATGTGAGCCTGCGCGCCAAGACCCTCAACAACACCGGCACCAGCGTCATCGCCAGCCGTGCGTTGACCGTTGATGCCCAAACCGTGAACAACCAGGGCGGCACCCTCAGTGCGCGGCAACGCGCCAGCGTCACGGCGGCTGCGCTCGATAACCGCAACAAGGGGCGGGTTCTCAGCAGCGCCGCGCTGGATATCAGCGCCAGCGATCTGCAGAACGGCCAGGGCGGATTGATCACCAGCAATGGGCCACTGACCGCCAATGCGGGCGCTGTGCACAATACCGGCGGCGAAATCTCCAGCCTGGACACTGCCACGCTGACGGTGGCCACCCTGGACAACGTCGCAGGCCTGGTCACCGCAGGCAAGGCGTTGAGCCTCAACGCTGGCACGCTCGACAACCAGAACGGGCTAGTCACCAGCCAGGGCGTTCTTCACCTCACCGGTAATCGCCTGGACAACCGCCAGAAAGGCCTGGTCGCCAGCACTGGCGGCGTGCAGCTTGACGTCGCCAACATCGACAACCGCAACGGCGAGCTCTCCAGCCGTGCGGGTGTGGCGGTGAACGGCACGCAATTGGATAACAGCGATGGCGGCCTGGTGGTGACCGCCAGCGGCTTGAACCTGAACGTCGATCAATTGCTCAACCGCAACCAGGGCCTGATCAGCAGCGAAGGACCGCTCACCGTAACCACAGGTACCCTGGTCAACCGTGGTGGCACGCTCTCAAGCGCTGGCCCGCTGAGCATCGGCGCCCGTGACGCGGTGGACAACCAAGGCGGGCGTCTGGTGACCGACGGCACCCTGACCCTGAACAGCGCAAGCGTCGACAACAGCCAGCAAGGCACCCTCAGCGCGCGTGATGCGCTGCACATCGACACCCGCGACCTGAACAACGGGCACGGCGGCCAACTGACCAGCGCCACCGGCCTGACCCTTGAACTCAATCGGGGCCAATTCAACAACCAGGGCGGGCTGATCAACGGCCCGCTGTTGGTGCTCAACAACCTCAAGGACGTCAATAACCAGGGCGGCGAGATTTCCAGCAGCCAGGCATTCACGCTCACCGCCGACAACCTCGACAACAGCGGCGGTAAAGTGCTGGGCAATACTGCGCTGACCCTACGCATCGGCCAGGCCCTGACGAACATCAAGGGCATGATTGCCGCCGCTGCGGTGGATGCACGCGCCGCCAGCCTGGACAACAGCGGCGGAACCCTCACCAGCCGTGGCGATACCGTGCTCAACGTGAGCGGGCCATTGACCAACCAGGCCAAGGGCCTGATCAACGCGGCCAACCTGCTGAGCATCAATACCGCGAGCCTGGATAACCAGGGCGGCTCTTTGCTCGGCAGCGCCATTGCCGTGGACTTCGGCAGTGCTTCCGGCGACCTGAACAACACTGGTGGCCTGATCACCACCGCCGGCAACCTGAGCATCAATCACCTGCGCGACTTGAATAACCAGGGCGGCGAACTCTCCAGCGCGCAGACCCTGAACCTCAGTGGACGCACCCTCGACAACAGCGCGGGCAAGCTGATCAGCAATAACCTGCTGGTGCTCAACGCCGACACGCTGATCAACCAAAACGGGCTGATGTCCGGCTGGCAAGGCCTGAGCGCCACTGCCGCAAGCCTGGACAACCGCAACAGCGGCACCCTGTCGAGCCGTTACGGCGACCTCAATGCCACGCTCACCGGCCGCCTGCTCAACAGCGGCGCGGGTGCGCTGGTCAGCCAGAAAGCGCTGACGGTCAGCGCCGCTGAGTTGGATAACAGCGACAAGGGCGTGCTTTCCAGCGCTACCGAACAAAACCTCAAGGTCACCGGCCTGCTCAATAACGCCAATGGCGGCACCATCGACAGCGGCACGGCCCTGGACCTGACCGCGCAGAACCTGGACAACAGCGCCGGCAGCATCAGCGGGGGCACCGACACCCGCCTGGACCTGTTGGCGACCCTGACCAATACCAACGGCAAATTGGCCAGCGGCGGCCCGTTGCTGATCAGCCGCGCGGCGCAGATCAACAACCAGGGCGGGCAGATTGCCAGCCAAGGCCTGTTGACGCTGCTGACCGGCGGCCTGGATAACCGTAATCGCGGCACACTGGCCGCAAATGACCGCCTGAGCATCACCGCCAGTGGCCTGGTGCAGAACGGCAGCGATGGCCTGATCTACAGCCAGAACGCTGACCTCAAGCTCAGCGCCGACCGTCTCGACAATGCCAAAGGCTCGCTGCAAAGCCAGGGCGGGCTGACGCTCGATGTGGTCAATGCTGTCGATAACCAGAGCGGCAAACTGATCGCCCAGACCGGCGACCTGAATATCAAAGCCGCCAGCCTGGACAACCGTGGCGGTACCCTCGCCAGTCTCAAGGCCTTGCTGCAGACCCGAGTCGTCGGCGTGCTGCGCAACGGCTACGACCTCAACAACAACCGCCAGGGCGGCGTGATGCAGGGCCAGACCCTGGACCTGCAGGCCGGTGGCGTCGATAACTATGGCGGACGCATCTCCGCCCAGGGCGGCGACGGCCTGGTGACCACCGGCAATTTCGACAACCGCAACGGCGGGCTCTATGCCAAAGGCCTGATGCGCGTGGTCGGCCACGATTTCGATAACAGCGGCGACAACGATGGCCAAATAGCCGCTCGGCAAATCGACCTGGACCTCAGCGGCGCGTTGAACAACCGCCTGGGCATCATCGAAAGCGAATCCACCCTCAAGGTCCGCGCCGCCAGCCTGGACAACCAGACCGGACGCCTGCGTGCCCTGGGGCCCGACGGCACGACTGAGTTCGCCATCGGTGGCGTGTTCGACAACCGCAACGGCGTGCTGGAAACCGCCAACACCAACCTGACACTGGACGCCGGCAGCCTGCAAAACCTTGGCGGTAGTGTGCTGCACGTGGGCACCGGCAACTTCGGCATTGCCCCCGCCAACCTCAATGACGTCGGCGGCAGCCTGGTGACGCGGGGCGACCTGACGATCACCCAGGACAACTGGACCAACAGCAGCGTGATCCAGGCCGGACAACTGACGGTCAACGTCAACACGCTCG
Organism: Pseudomonas sp. MUP55; assembly: GCF_034043515.1. Lineage (NCBI taxonomy): Bacteria > Pseudomonadati > Pseudomonadota > Gammaproteobacteria > Pseudomonadales > Pseudomonadaceae > Pseudomonas > Pseudomonas sp. MUP55. The sequence goes on from NZ_CP138214.1 coordinate 237,876, forward strand.
ACCAGACAACAACCGGTCAATTGCTCGGCGCCCGACGCTTTATCGGCAGCGGCGGCAACTGGTCCACCAACGGCCTGATCGCCAGCGACGGCGACCTCGACCTGACCTTGAGCGGCGCGTTGAACAGCAGCGGGCGCATCAGCAGCCTGGGCAAATTGAACTTCACCGCCGCCCAGGCGAACTTGAGCGACGTCGCCAGCATCGCCGGCGGTGGCGTGACCCGCGCAACCCTCAGCGGCACCCTGAACAACCACGGCCGCCTGACCTCGGCCACTGACCTGCTGATCAACGCGGGCGCCCTCAACAACTACGCAACGCTCGGCAGCGGGCAAGCGCTCACGGTCACCACCGGCGCATTGCTCAACGACCACGGCCTGATCTTCAGCGGCGCTGACATGAGCCTGCGTGTGGCGTCGCTGAACAACAGCTACGGCGACGTCTACAGCATGGGCAACCTGAGCGTCGATCGTGACGGCAAGGGTGGGTTGGCTGACAGCATTATCAACAGATCTTCGAGCATGCAGAGTGATGGTGACCTGACCCTCACCGCCGCTACGATCAAAAATGAGCGTGCGGTACTGACCGTCAATGATGCGGGCGTATACAGCGCCTCGGCCACGGAAGGCACCTGCATCGAGTACGTCAACGCCGGTGACTGCCATGCCGGTGGTACGGGGCGTAACTACGTGTGGGAACTGGTGACCCGCGACAAACTGGAGGTGACCGCCGCCAGTGCCGGTTCGAGCATTACTTCCGGCGGTAACATGACCCTGGCCGGCGGCGACCTGCTCAACAGCAGCAGTTCGATTGCAACGGGCGGTAACTTCACGGCGCGCCTGAACAACCTCGTCAACACGGGGATCGAAACCGGCGAGACCGAGACCTACCGGCTCTTTACCTCCGCGCGCACCGAGCATCCACGCGGCTGGTTCAATGCCGCCAGCGCACTGACCAACAAGTACTGGTACAAAAGCCCTAATTACACGCCCAATGACCTTGGCGGCCTTGAAGCGGCCGTGGCCAACTTCGTCGGCATCATGGAGAGCGAACGCACCCAGTTCGGCAAGGTCACCAAAATCGCCAGCGATGATCAGCGTTACGCCGCCGTGATTCAGGCTGGCGGCGCGGTGGACGTCAAGGCGCAAGCCGGTATCGACAACAGCGTGGTGCGCCTGGGCTACAACTACATCGGTGCGGGCGCCAAAACCACCACCGGCGCTACCGGTGCCAGTGGCGCAGCCGGTTACTCGACCCGCATCACCCTTAACCAGCAATTGCCTCCTGATCTGGCCCAGCAGCAGATCAACCCGCTGAGCTTGCCCGGCTTCACCCTGCCCAGCGGGCAGGGCGGCCTGTTCCGCCTCAGTGGCGAAGGCAGCAGCGCGCCAGCCAGCACCGGCCCGCAAGGCTGGACACTGGGCGGCGGTGGCGTAGACCGAGCACCGGTTACCGGGCCGGTCGTACCCGGCACCGGCTCCTCGGCCGACGGTGTCGTCATCAATCGGGTGCAAGGCCTGCCGGACAGCCAGTTCGTCTCCAACCCACAGAAATACCTGATCGAAACCAACCCGCAGCTGACCAACCTCAGCCAGTTCCTCAGTTCCGATTACCTGCTGTCCAAGATCGGCTACGACCCCGACCAGGCGCAAAAACGCCTGGGTGACGGCCTCTATGAACAACGCCTGATCCAGCAAGCGGTCATTGCCCGCACCGGCCAGCGCTTCATCGACGGCCAAACCAGTGACACGGCGATGTTCAAGTACCTGATGGACAACGCCATCGGCAGCCGTCATGCGCTCAACCTGTCGGTCGGTGTAAGCCTCACCGCCGAACAAGTCGCGGCCCTGACCCACGATATCGTGTGGATGGAAAACGCCACCGTCGCCGGCCAGCAAGTGCTGGTGCCCGTGCTCTACCTGGCCCAGGCCAACAACCGCCTGGCGCCCAATGGCGCGTTGATCACCGGCAACGACCTGAGCTTGGTAAGCGGCGCAGACCTCAACAACGTCGGCACCCTGCGCGCCACCCAAAACCTCGCCGCCAGCGCCGGGCGCAACATGGTCAACAGCGGCCTGGTTCAAGCCGGCAACCGCCTCGACCTCCTCGCGGGCAACAGCCTGACCAACCGCGCCGGCGGCATCATTGCCGGACGCGATGTCAGCGTGGGCGCGATCAGCGGCGATGTGCTCAATGAGCGCACCGTCACCAGCCACCAGAGCAGCAGCGGCTACCGCACCGAACGCACCGACTTCGTCGACAACGCCGCGCGCATCGAAGCCGCCAACACCCTGGCCCTGCAAGCCGGTCGCGACGTCAACAGCACTGGCGGTGTACTCAAGAGTGGCGCCGACACCCGCATCCAGGCCGGGCGTGACGTGAACCTGGCCACCGCCGAACAGCGTAACGCCAATGTCGTCAGCACCTACTCACGCAACAGCAGCGTGACGCAGTACGGCACCGTGATAGAAGCGGGGCGGGACTTCCAGATTGTGGCGGCACGGGATATCAGTGCCATCGGCAGCCAGTTGAATGCAACGCGTGATCTGGCGATGGTGGCCAAGGGGAATGTGAACCTGGCTTCGGCGGCGAATGAACAGCATTCGGCCTTCAACTCCAAGAAGGTCACCAGTGTCGAAGACCATGTTCAGCAGGTATCAACCGTGCTCAAAGCAGGCGGTGACGCCACCCTGAGCGCCGGGCAGAACCTGCAATTGGTGGCCAGTCAGGTGAACGCAGGCAATGAAGCCTATCTGGTCGCTGGCAAGGATCTCAGCCTGAAAGCCGCTGAAAACCAGGACTACAGTTTCTACAGCAAGACCAAGAAAACCTCCCAGGGCAAAAAATTCCGCCTGGATGAAACCGACGTCGTGAATAACGTAGGCAGCCTCGTCAGCGCCGGCAAAAACAGCACCGTAGTGGCGGGTGAAAACCTGCTGCTGGCCGGTAGCGCCGTCACCGCCGAAAAAGGCGCCACGCAACTGGCGGCCGGCCAGGACGTGAACATCCTGGCCGCCACTAACTCAGACAGCGCCCGCCACGAACGCAAGGAAAGCAAAAGCAGCTGGGGCGGCCTGAAGTCGAGCAAGGTTCAGGACAAAGTCGACGAAAAACGCACCACCGCCCTGGGCAGCGTGGTCTCCGGCGAAACCGTCACCATTGCCGCCAAGCGCGACGCCACAGTCACCGGTTCCAACCTGGTCAGCACCGGCGACCTCGCCGTCCAGGCCGGCCGCGACCTGACCATCGACGCGGCGCAAAACACCTTCGCCCGCACCGACATGCACAAGGAGAAGAATCGCGACCTCACCGGCGTGCTGACCGGCAACAAGCTCGGTCTGGACGACATGACCGGCAACCAGAAGCTGTACATCAACAGCTCGAAGCACAATGGCACGGCCAATGAAATGACCTTGACCGGCAGCACTATTGGCTCGAGTGCGGGCAATGTGTCGTTGACAGCGGGGCGTGAGTTGAAGGTGGTGGCCAGTGATTTGGTGAGCACCAAGAACATGGAGTTGAGTGGGGCTGATGTCACCGTCACTTCGGGGTTGGAGACGGCCAGTCAGACCAGTAAGGACAGTTCCAAGAGCTTGGCGGTTGGGCGGGTGATCGCGGGCTCGGTGGTTGACACCGCCACCAGCATGCGCGATGCCGTCAAAGCGGCCCGTAGTGCTGATGACCCACGCCTCAAGGCAGTCAAAATCGCCCAGGCTGCCCTCGCCGCCTACAACCTTAACGGCCAGGCTTCGGACGCCAATGCGCAAAGCTCCGGTTTCAAAAATAAAATCGGCGGCACGCCCGGCAACGGTTCGCTGATCAAGATCGGTACTGAACTGGCCAATAACCGCAGCAAGAACAGCAGCGAATTCAACAGTGTCACCGCCAAGCAGAGCACGCTCAACGCAGGGCAAGACTTGTCGATCGTTGCCACGGGCGCAGCGGTGGGTACTCAGGGTGATATCCAGATCACCGGCAGCAGCTTGAAAGCCGCCAACACCTTGTTGTTAGCCAAAAACGATGTGTTGATGCAAAGCGCACAAAACACCACCGACCGCAAAAACGAAGGGTCGAAAAATAAAACCGCTATTGGCGCCAGCTTCAATATTGGCGAGCAAAACGGCTTCACCCTCGACCTCGGAGCGCAGGGTGCCAAGAACAATGGCAACGGTAACTCCGTCACTCAGGTCAATAGCACCCTCGATACGGGCAGCCTGTTGTTACAAAGCGGTGGCGATACCACCCTCAAAGGCGCCCAGGTTCGCGCGGACCGTATCAAGGCAGATATTGGCGGCAACCTCAATATCATCTCCCTCCAGGACACCGAGTCGTCGCGCAGCAAACAGAGCAGCGCGGGCTTCGGCGCGAGTATTTGCATCCCGCCGTTCTGCTACGGTGCCACCGTCGCGGGCTCGGCGAACCTTGCCGCCGCGAATATGAACAGCGACTACAAGGGCGTGACCGATCAGAGTGGTTTGTATGCGGGTACAGGCGGCTACGACATCAATGTCGGCAGGACCACCACCCTGCAAGGCGCGGTGATTGCCAGTGAGGCGTCAGCTGATAAGAACCGCCTAAGCACTGACCGCCTGATTGTCAGCGATATCAAGAATGTCAGCGAAATCAAAAGCCAGTCTGCCGGTATTTCGGTGTCTTCCAGCAGTACCAGCGGTGCGTCTATGGGCGGCAGCATCCCGATAGCACTCAAGGAGAAAGACCACAGTTACACCCGTAGCGCGGTCAGCGAAGGCACGATTGTGGTTCGCAATGCCGAAGGCGCCAATGATTTGGTGGGGTTGAACCGCGACACTGCCAGTGCCAATCAGAAGCTCGACCGGCCTGATGAAAAGGCCATGCAGGAACGTATCGACCTGATTCAGAGCTCGGCGCAGTTGGCCAGTGGGGTGATCAGTGCGGTAGGCAAGGCGAAAGCGGATGAAGCCAAGACTCTGGCTGATCAGGCGAAAGCCCAGACCGAAGCCGGTTCACCGGCTGCCGCAGCGACGGTTCTTGCAGCCAATACGGCCTACGCCGAAGCTCAACGCTGGCAGGTCGGCGGCGACAAGCGTTTGATGGCTGATATCGCTTCCGGGTTAATCGCCGCCGGCCTGGGTGGTGCACCCGCGGGTACGACCGTTGGCATTGTAGCCAACACCGCCTCCAGTGACATCTTCAACAAGATTGGTGATTACGCTCAATCCCGCGCGATTGATCCTGAATCGGATGCGGCCACGCGAGCAGCCTGGGCCGAAGGTGGTGCCGCTCGTGTGATGTTGCATGCGCTGGCGGGGGCAGCAATCGGGCTTTCCAGCGCAAATGTGCAGAGCGGCGCGTTGGGGGCGGGAACGTCTGCTGCTCTGATGCCGATCATTGCTGATGCGTTGGGTAAAAATGACATCAAGGGAGTGGACCAAGATACGATGGCCGCATTGATCGCTGTAGGTGTCGGCGCTGCGGTTGGCTCCGGAAATGGCACCGCCGGCGCAGTCGTTGCGGGTGGCAATGCGATGTCGGTCGACGTGTATAACCGAGCAGCGCACGATGACGAGCTCGCAGCGATCAAGGCTGAGGTTGAGAAAGGTGAATTCTCGGAGGCGGACGTGAAGAAAGCCGTGTGTTTCTCCATCAAATGCTGGGCGCATTTGGACAGAGGCTCAAAGGAGTATCAAGAGGCTTATCTAACCGAAGCCGATATGGTCGGGTTAAGCAACGTGCTTGAATGGGCGGATGCCCAAAGGGATCGGGGGTTATTCAAGTATTCGATGATCGATAATGTATTGGACTTCGGTACACGCGATGCGCTTCCCGTGAGCAAGGACGTCGCTGCCATAGGGGGTGGGGCGGTCAGTGTGTCGGCGGGTTATACATTATGTGTCTCTATCATCGGGTGCAGCTTTGGCGTTCCGATGGGGGCGTTCGGGCTTGGCAACATTTCAGAAGGCACCACGGGGGTTTATAACCATTTCAACAATGACCGTGGCGGTTACAACCCGGTCAAGGAAGTCTTCAATGAGATTCCTGGCGGGTACGGGCCGGTTATCTACAGTGGTGCGGATTTCGCATTGTCACTGGGCTCAGGCTTCGTTAAGGTCCCGCTTAAAATGGGCCTCAAGGATGGCCTCAATAAAAAGGATTCAATGTTCGGCGTCACCGTGCACAGCTTCGACAACAACAAGTTTATGTTTGGCAAGGCAGCACCTTACGGAGCAGCGCTGGGAGCGTACCTGAAGTCTGTTGCTGATAAAGGGTATACGTTTTACGAGGAGGCTTCGGGTGAGAAGAAATAAATGGATCGGTGGGTTTTTCTTATCGATCTCACTGTTTTCCATGATTCTGGCGGCTAGCCTGCTACTCGCGATGATCGTCGCTGCGGTGATTTCACTTGCCCTGCGCACTGACTCGCCTTGGGTATACAACTGGATCGGCTTTCCTCTTACGTTTGTATTCGCGGCGTATTGGATCCTCACTCGATGGACGTATGTGAAGTCTTACATATCCGGTAATGGGGGAGTGTAGTGACCCCCTGCGATAAACCCCGACAGGTGAAGGACGATCAATGAAACCCGGAGAAAAGGCCCTGGCCGATAGCGATCTGTGGTGGGTAGCATGATCGCGAAAATTATACAAATATCAGCACGGGATTGGCCTGGTCTTACTCCTGGCTGCGCTACTCAATGGCTTTCTACGATTTGACGGTAGCTGGAAGTGCTTTTTCCTCATGGTGCTGGTGCAGTTGTGGTTTGGCCAGGCGGTCTACAGCTATGCGCGAGGCGCCAGGGTAGCCATCGCGCCGGGCGGCATGAGTAAGGATGCCGACCCGGAGTGGCGAGCGGCGTTGGCCGGCTTCGCCCTGTTTTATACGGGGTCTTTTTTTGTTTTTGATCCTTACATGGCCCATGTATCTACACGGAAACCCTTATGAGAAAAGTTGCCTTTATCCTCTCGGCCCTGATCCTAACGGGCTGTCACTCCAATGTTCGCGACTCGTCGTCCAGCCTGCTCAAAGACGGCGTGCAGTTGCAGCAGAACAAGGTCGTGGCCGATGCCGAGCAAGCCAAGGTCATCATGCGGGCCACCGGTTTTACCTACCCTGTGCAGTTCTCCGTGCGCCGTGGCGGTGATTCCGATCAGCGGCCGGAGATCCTCGGCACGGTAGTGGATTCGGGCCGGGGCAAGGTGTTCGGCTGGATCGCCAAGATGAGTGAGGTTGCCAACAGCGCGGCGGTCAAGCGCTTCCCGCAGTTGGAAGTGTTGGCTGATCCGGGGCAGACAATCGAGGTATTGGGCGAGTCGCGGGTGTATGACTCGCATTACTACCGCTACGCCGAAAAAATTGTCTACGCCTGCGGCCCTATGAGCTCGGCGTTCAAGCCGCAGAAGCAGAAGGTTTACCTGGTGGAGTTCGTGATCGTCGGCGCGGGCTGTGAGCAGCATGTGTATGACATCACCGATCCCGCGCAGCGCATTCCCGTCCTCGCGCCTACAAGCGTTTTTTAGAGTTCAGCAGAGTTGCTCTTTAAAAATATGTTCTTGTAAATTCGATTACTTACCCTTTTTTCTGCGCTGTTGCTCAGCGGCTGTGGCTCTACTAATCACGAACAGCCTATACAAGAGCAGCCCTACGATCACACAACCACCGCAAGAATCCGTCTTTTCGGAAACAACGGTTTGCCCGTCGCAATCAATCCTGGGCAAGACTGCGCTTCGAGCAAAGAACCTCTTTATGCCTACGGCGATACCCTTGCAGATAAGCTCAATTCCACCCTGGGCAAACACACCAGACGAAGCATTGGAATGCCTGCGTCGTGGAGGAGTGATCATCTGAGCTATGGCGAGTCGTACTCAGAGTTTATTATCCCCGCAGGCGCCCCTTCTGTAGTCGTGATGAAAATGGTCACCGACCAATTCATCTGTGCGCCAGCTCCTCAAGTATTTACTCCTGAGGCAGGTAAGGATTATGAGGCGTATCTGGACCGGCATGACTGGAAATGCGGCGCAGTGATTCGACTGCTCTCCGGTGTAGAGACGCCCGGCCCTATCGCAGAAGTCCCGTCGAGCAGTTGCGCAAAACAATAGATATTCTGCCTGAGTTTCGGCCGCTTCTCCCAAGCTCAGGCAGGCGCCCACTGATGCGACAGCAACTGATCGATCTCACTCGTCGGCGGCGTCGATGCCATTCAAACCAGCCCTCGCATAAATTCCGATAAGTGGGATCCAATTCACACATCCCTCGCGAACTTTTGCCCCTTTCCTTGTACTAACCTATTCGGCGATTTGATGGCTAAGTAATGGCATTTGCTCGATATGGAAATAAGAGCTGAGGTTCTATTTCCCGCCAGCCTGATGGTCGCGTGTCGGCAGTAATGAGCGAGCCCCCACCGCCGATTATTGCCGCATGTCCTTAATGCCCGCTGCAACGAGAGTACGAAAATGGACGTTCGCCACTTCGCCTTCCTGGCCCGCCAACCTTCCGCCACCCTGAAGCGCCGCGACGCGTTCTTCGGCCTGCCCAAGCGCGGGCTGGCGTTGATCCTCGCCAACGCGCTGTTCTGGCAGCCGCTGCTGGCCCAGGCCGACGGCATCGTGGTCAGCGCGCCGGGCACCTCCGTGGGTGCGGCGGGCAATGGCGTACCGGTGGTGAACATCGCTACGCCCAATGGCGCGGGCTTGTCCCATAACCAGTTCCAGCAGTACAACGTCGGCCCCAACGGCGTGATCCTCAACAACGCCACCGGCGCGGTGGTGAACACCCAGTTGGGCGGCTATATCGTCGGCAACCCCAACCTCAAGGGCGGCGCGGCCAGCGTCATCCTCAACGAAGTCAACGGCGGCAGCGCCAGCCAGTTGCGCGGTTATACCGAAGTGGCGGGGCAGTCGGCCAAGGTCATCGTGGCTAACCCCTATGGGATTACCTGCAGCGGTTGCGGCTTTATCAACACGCCGAACGTCACCCTCACCACCGGCAAGCCCATCATCGACCCGACCGGCCAGCTGAAAAGCTACCAGGTCGATGGCGGCGCCGTGACCATCGACGGCGAAGGCCTGAACGCCAGTAACGTCGACCGTTTCGACATCATCACCCGCTCGGCCAAGATCAACGCGCAGATCAATGCCCGCGAACTCAACGTGATCGCCGGGCGCAACGACGTCGATGCGCAAACACTGAACACCACGCCACGCGCTGACGACGGCAGCGCCAAGCCCGAGCTGGCGATTGACTCGTCGGCGCTGGGCGGCATGTACGCTGGCGCGATCAAACTGGTGGGCACCGAAGCCGGCGTGGGCGTGAAGCTCGACGGCACCTTGGCGGCGAGTGGTGGGGATATCCAGCTCGATGCCAATGGGCGCTTGAGCATGGCGCAGGCGGCGGCCACCGGGAACGTCAAGGTCACCGCGCAGAATGTCGACCTCAACGACAAGGTCTACGCCAACGGCAACGTGCAGGTCACCAGCGCTCAAGACCTGGTCAACCGCAAAAGCATCGCCGCCGGCCAGCGCATCGAGCTCAACGCGGCCAACGTGAGCAACCCCGGCATCATCGAAGCCGGCGTCGCCGCCGACAACAGCCGCAACACCACCGGCGATCTGGTGGTCAACGCGCAGACCGTCACCACTACCGGCAACCTGCTGGCCAGCCGCGCCCTGGCGATCACCGCCGCGCAGGCGCTGACCAACCAGGACGCGATCATCCAGGCCAAGAGCGTAGACGTTACCAGCGCCAAGCTGACCAACCAGGGGGCCAAGGCACGCCTGTTCGGCGAGCAGAGCCTGGCGATCACCTCGCCGGCCATCGTCAACCTCGGCGGCTTGATTCGCTTCGGCGAAGGCCAGGCCGCCACGCTCAACAGCGCCTCTCTGGATAACCGCCAGGGCCGTATCGAAATGGCCGGTGGCAGCCTGGTCGTCACCAGCGCCAACCTCAACAACAGCGGCGGGCAAGTCGTCGCCAACGACCTCACCGTCAACGCCGGCAACCTGAACAACCAGAACGGCGTGCTGGTGGGCAAAACCGCCACCGTCAATGCCAGCGACCTCGACAACAGCCTCAAGGGCCTGATCCAGGCGGACGGCGGCGCGCTCAACCTCAACGTCACCAACGCCTTCAACAACAACCAGGGTTTCGCCCAGGCCAGTACCGACCTCAACGTGAACGCGGGCAGCCTCAGCAACAACGCAGCCGGCGTGCTCAGCGCCGACACCGGCAAGCTGACCCTCACCGCCGCGCAACAGCTCAACAACGCCCAGGGCCGCCTGCAGGCCGGGCAGGGCGATATCGAACTGCACGCCGCCCAGCTGAATAACCAGGGCGGTGTGATCGTCGGCAAGCAATTGCTGCTCGACGTCACTGGTGGCGACATCGACAACCGCGCCGGGCGCGTGCTGGGCGACCAGCTCGACGTACGCGCATCAGGCCTCGACAACCGCAGCGCCGGCCTGTTGGCCGGTGGCGCCCAGGGCGTGAGCCTGCTGCTCAAAGGCCCGGGCCAGTTGCTCAACGCCCAAGGCCGTATCCAGAGCGAAGGCCTGCTGCAACTGCAGGGCGAGCGTTTCGACAACAGCGCCGGCATCCTGCTGGGCCAGACCGTCGACGTGACCGCGCAGACCTTCAACAACAGCAACAAAGGTGCGCTGGTCAGCGATGGCGGCGACGTGGTGCTCAAGGTCAGCGACCTGCTCACCAACGTCGGCGGCCAGATCGACGCGGGTGAGCGCAGCGTGCTGGTCAAGCAACTCACCACCCTCAACAACGACGGCGGCACCCTGCGCGGCAAGCGCGTGGACATTGCCGCGCAGCACCTGAACAACGACAACGGCCAACTGCTGGCTGGCGCCGAAGGCGTGAGCTACAGCGGCCAGGACCTGAGCAACCGCAAGGGCCTGATCCTCAGCGGTGGCGCGCCCACCGTACTGACCACCGGCAGCCTGCAAAACCAGGACGGCACGGTGCAAGGCGACAGCCTGAACATCACCGCCGCCAGCGTCGACAACAGCAACGGCGGCCTGCTGGCGAGCCTGGTGGGTGACCTGCAGCTGACCGTGCAAGCCCTGGCCAACCGTGGCGGCAAACTGTTCGGCAAAGAACAGCTGGCCCTCAGCGGCGCCACCCTCGACAACAGCGCGGGCGGCCAGATCAGCGGCAACCAGCTCACCCTCACCTCCCGCGACACCCTCACCAACCAGGGCGGCCTGATCGAAGCCAACCAGGGCCTGACCCTCACCGGCGGCAACCTGGACAACAGCGCCAACGGCCAACTGCGCGCGCTGGGCGGTGCCAGCAGCAGCCTCAACCTCAGCGGCCAGGTGAACAACCAGAACGGCACTCTCGAATTCGGCAGCCAGGCCTTCAGCCTTGACGCAGCCAGCCTCAACAACCAGAGCGGTATGCTGCAACACGCCGGCACCGGCCTGTTCCACCTCAACACCGCCGGCCTCTCTGGCAGCCAGGGCAATATCCAGGGCATGGGCAGCGCCGACTGGGCGTTCGGTAAAGTCGACGGCCTGGGCCGCGTGCAACTCAACGAAGTGCTCACCTACAAGAGCGACCAGGCCCTGGCCCTCAAGGCCGGCGACCGCATGGCCAGCGCCAAGGGCTTGATCCTCAATGTGGCCAGCCTGGACAACGGCGGCGAACTGCTCAGCGACGGTGACATCAGCATCACCACTGGCGATATCAACAACAGTGGCCGCGTCTCGGCCCTGCAAACCCTCACCGTCGCCGCGAACAACCTCAACCAGAACGGCGGCCGCCTGGCGGCAACCAATGCCCGCCTGTCCCTCAACGGCACCCTGGCCAACCTCGGTTTCCTCACCGCCCGCCAGCAACTGGATATCGCCGCCGCGCAAATCGACAACCGCGGCACCCTCGGTGCCCAGGGCGCGGTGAACCTCACTGCGGTCAACGGCATCACCAATGCGGCCGATTCGCTGTTGTTCAGCGGCGGCGACATGACCTTGCGCAGCAATGGCTTCAGCAACAGCTATGGCGACGTCTACAGCAAAGGCGACTTGAGCTTCGCCGCACGGGATGGCGGGCGTGCCGTGCTGTTCAGCAACCGTTCCGGCACCGTGGAAAGCGAAGGTTCGATCGGCATCAATGCAGGCTTTATCGAAAACGCCAAGGACGAATTCGAACTCGGGCAGACGCTCACCACCGGTAGCTTGTATTGGGTTTGTTCGCAACACTGCGGCGAGAAAGACGACTGGGAACGTGGCGAGATCACCATCTACGAAACGTACCTTGAGGCGGCGACCAAGGACTCAGTATCGGCGCGCCTGGTGGCTGGCAAAAACATGCTGCTGCAAGGCGACAATGTGCAGAACCGCTACAGCCTGATGGCCGCCAATGGCGACCTGAGCATCACCGCCGGTGACCTGCTCAATCAGGGCGCGGCCACGCGCACGGGGCAGCGCAAGATTGTCGTCAACACGCCGGGGCACGTTCCCGACGATTTGTTTGAGCGCATGCGCTATGTCGACGTTCCCGCGTTCAATGCGGCCACGGCGGCGGGCAATTTCGATAAGGCGCGCTTCGAAGAACTGAAAAACCGTTCGCCCAATAGCTGGCCTTTCGTCCACTCAAGCGACGTCACCACCTGGACCGACAACGGCGGCCCTGGCTACGACGCCACCCTGCAAGCCGGCGGCACGGTCAACCTCAACGTCGCCCGCACCCTGCAAAACGGCACGCTGCACAACAACACCCTGGCCCAGTTGACCGGCACCCTCGGCGACGACCAGACCGGCATCCCCGTCGGCGGCATCAACATCAACCTGAGCAAACACGCCAACGACCCGAGCGCCCAGGCGCCCGGCAGCGTGTTGCCTGTAGTGGGCGTGGCCCCCGGCGGTGGCTTCGTGCCCGTGGACTACACCGGCACCGCCTTCGCCCCGGTCGACCCCACCACCTCGCCCACCTTCCAACTGCCCAAGGGCGAGTACGGCCTGTTCGTCAAGAACGCCGACCCCACCAGCCACTACCTGATCGAGACCAACCCCGAGTTCACCTCGGTGTCGGGTTTCTTCAGCTCCGACTACATGCTCGGCAAACTCGGCTTCAACTCCGATAACGCCTGGCGCCGCCTCGGTGACGGCCAGTACGAAACCCGCCTGATCCGCGACGCCGTGCTCGCGCAAACCGGCCAACGCTTCCTCGCCGGCGGCCTGTACAGCGACGCCGACCAGTTCCGTTACCTGATGGACAACGCACTGGCCAGCAAAGACGCCCTGCGCCTGAGCCTCGGCGTGTCCCTCACCGGCCAGCAGGTCGGCGCCCTGACCCACGACATCGTGTGGATGGAAAACCGCGTCATCGACGGCCAGACCGTGCTCGTCCCGGTGCTCTACCTGGCCCAGGCCGACTCGCGCAACGTGCGCGGCAACAGCCTGATCCAGGGCCGCGACCTCAACCTGGTCACCGGCGGCGACCTGATCAACGTCGGCACCCTGCGCGCCAGCAACAACCTGTCCGCCGTCAGCAGGGGCAGTATCTACACCGGCGGCCTGGTCGAAGCCGGCAACAACCTGAACCTGCTGGCCCAGGACAGTATCCGCAACGCCATGGCCGGTGAAATCCGCGGCAAGCAAGTCAGCCTCACCGCACTCAAAGGCGATGTCATCAACGACAACACCGCCATCCAGGTACGTGACGGCGCCGGCATGCGCACCCTCACCGACAACAGCGCCGGCACCATCGTCGCCCGCGAAAACCTCGCCATCGACGCCGGCCGCGACCTCACCAACCGCGGTGCCCTCACCGCTGGCAACGACGCTAACTTAACCGCCGGCCGCGACCTCAACCTCATCGCCGCCAGCGACACCAGCGTCAAGCACGAGACCCGCGAAGGCGGCGAAAAATCCAGCATCACCACCGACGTCAAAAACCTCGCCGCCAGCGTCACGGCGGGCGGCAGCATCAACATGCAAGCCGGGCAAGACGTCAACATCATCGGCAGCAACGCCACCGCCGGCAAAGACCTCACCATTGCCGCCGGCCGCGACCTTAACGTTGCCTCGGTCAGCGACATGCACAACGTCGAAGGCAAGGAAAAGCACGGCAAAAAACGCATCAAGACCTCAGACGACCAGACCACCCAAGTGGCCAGCGTACTGACGGCGGGCGGGGACTTTGTCAGCCAGGCTGGGCGTGATACCACGATCGTGGCGAGCAGGATCAGTGCGGGGAATGAGGCTTATCTGTATAGCGGGGATAAGTTGAGTTTGTTGGCGGCGCAAAACAGCACCTACAGCCTTTATGACATGAAGGAGAAGGGTGGCTGGGGCGCGAAGAAGACCAAGCGAGATGAAGTGACCCACGTCACGAATGTGGGGACTGAGATCAAGACTGGTGGTGATCTGTCTCTGGTCAGTGGCGGTGATCAGTTGTATCAGCGGGCCAAGCTTGAGAGTGGGAAGGACCTGGCGATCACCAGTGGCGGTGCGGTGACGTTTGAGGCGGTCAAGGACCTGCACCAAGAGAGCCACGAGAAGAGCAAGGGTGACCTGGCGTGGACCAGCGCCAAGGGCAAGGGGAATACCGACGAGACGCTGCGTCAGAGTGAGTTGGTGGCGCAGGGCGAGCTGGCAATCAAGGCCGTGGACGGTTTGAAGATTGATGTAAGGCAGGTTAACCAGAACACGGTAAGCCAGACCATTGATGCGATGGTCCAGGCGGACCCAAGTCTCGCCTGGATCAAGCAAATGGAGCAGCGCGGCGATGTTGACTGGCGCGAGGTCAAAGAGCTGCACGACAGCTTCAAATACAGCAATTCTGGCCTGGGCGCCGGCGCGCAAATTGTCATAGCGATCATTGTTACCTACTTCACGATGGGGGCTGCCAGCGGTGCAATCGCCGCTGCCGGGACGGGCACCTCAATGGCCGGGGCCACGGCTGCTGCCACTGCCGGGTCTGCCGCAGGCTGGGCCAATGCTGCGGGCAGCGTTGTGCTTGCCGGGATGGCCAGTAATGGTGCGATCAGCACGATCAACAATCGTGGCAATTTAGGCGCAGTGTTCAAGGACGTTACCTCCAGCGATGCGATGCGGGGCTATGTTGTATCGGGTATTACTGCGGGACTAACCGCAGGGTTCTATGACGATTGGACCAGTACGCAGACAGGCACTACTACCGCGCTGCCTAACTCAGGCGCAGTGACGTCTGCTAGCCCATTGAGTACCTGGCAAGGCGTTGGTCAATTTACTGCGAATCAGGTTCTGCAAAACGGCACGTCGGCCATCCTGACTAAAGCGCTGGGAGGAGAGGCCAGCCTCGGGGATGCATTGCAAAGCAGCCTTGCCAATGCATTTGCTGCTTATGGCTTCAACATGATTGGTGATGTCTCCAAGAATCGGTTCGCCGACGGCGGTATCACCAAGATTGGGCTGCATGCATTGATGGGCGGGCTGGCAGCTGAAGCCGCTGGCGGCGATTTCCGTACTGGTGCGTTGGCAGCAGGTGTGAACGAAGCCCTGGTAGACAGCCTCGCTAAACAGTACGCCAGCATGCCGGAGGATAAGAGAAAGAGCTTGCTTGTGATGAGCTCGCAGTTGATTGGTGTGCTTGCGGCGTCGGTGGACAGTGATGCTGACGGTGAGAGTTTGCAAACCGGAGCATGGGTCGCGGGGAGTTCGACACAGTACAACTACCTAAATCATGAAGAAAACCAAGAGCGCTGGGCTGCTAAGAAAAAATGCCAGGGAGGAGATAGTGCTGCGTGTGGGCGTGCTGATGCTCTGGATGCTCTAGATAAAAATCGAGATTTGGCGCTAACCACGGCCTGCGGTGCGAATGGTGCCGGTGCTACCTGTCGTTCGTTACGGCGAGAAGCATCGGAGGCTGCTCGAAGCCTTGTGGTTGCGAGATTTGGACCTGAGGCCAAAGAGCAGGCTAAGCAAATTGAGCAGAATAAAGAGCTTGCGGCGTACTCCATAGAAGCGGAGCTTCGAAGCATTAAGCAAGTAGACAGCCCGATCGCGCTTGCTCAGACAGAACGCCTGGCTAAGCAGCTCGCAGAGTTTGGTTCAGACTTCATTCCGGTTTATGGCGATGCAAAGGGCTTTTATGAGGCTGAGGATCCTTTTGACTATGCAATGGCGAGTATTGGACTCATCCCGGGCGCTGGGGATGCGGCACAAAAAGTTTTAGGTAAGGCTAAAAAGCTGTATTTGGAAGGAAAGGTTGCTGAGTCTGCGGACTTGGTAGAAGAACTAGCAAAGAGCTTACCTTCAGGAGCAGGTCCTAAAAATCCACTTCTTGATGATTCGCTACCCCGAAGCGGTGATCGTTTAGTTGTAAATCAAGGGCCCGTGCCTACATGTGGTCACAACTCATGTGGCATGGTTTTGGATACCATGGGACATAAAGTAGACATAGGAAATCTGATTGAAAAACTTCCACCCGGAAAAGATGGGATTTTCCCTCAGGACGTTGCAAATTTGATGAAGTCGGAGGGTGTCAATACGGCAGTTTATGCAAGCCGTAACGTTGCTGATTTGGCAAGATACACAGCAAACGGAACGCCTGTTATTGTCCAAGTGGTGGATAAAGCAGCGGGTACCGGATTTTCCCATTTTGTTGTGGTCGACGGCATTACGACCAGAAATGGCGTTTCTGTCGTAGCAGTTCGTGATCCCCATGGTAAGCAGTATTTTAGCCCTGCGACTACTTTTGAGAAGAATTTTTCAGGTTATGTTGTTGTTCCAAAGGATGCTCTTAAATGAAATTAAGCATTAAGTTTCCCGAAAACTTGTTAACCCAAAGCCTGCTCAAGCAAAGACTGATTCCTTGCATTTGCAAAATTGCAACGGAATTTGAAATTGAATTTTCGGACCCTTTGCCAGAAGCTGCAGGAACCGTTCTGGAGTGGGATCGTGCAGAACTTGAAAAAAGAGCGATAGGTGGGGTAGGTGGCCAATACTCTCACTATGCACACGGTCGGGTGTCGTTAAAAAAAGTTGATGCTGATACCTACCAGATATTGGATCTTGAAATGTTTTATAGGCTTTTTGGATGGTGCAGCATCTTGGAACATGGCAATTATGCGCCGCCGCGACAGTTTGGGGATGATGAATAAATTGAGAAAAGTAAAAAAGGGGACAGATCTATTTAAATTAGAAGAATAGTGGTCTGACCCCTATTTTCGGACATTGGCAGCAGGTGCGAGTGAGGCTTTAGTCACTCATCTGGATTCCTTGGTCAAAGGCGACGATAGGGGAATAGGGGTCAGACCACGGATTTGCATTTTTTAGAGTTTGGCGGAGTTGCTCTTTAAAAATATGACTTATTTTTTGTAATTATTCTATTTCGTTGGCCTGTTGATGGGCGGCTAAGCTGTAAACTCTTATCCAGTTAGGGGTTTTATATGGCTCGCCGTCCTAGGGTTTTACTGCCGGGTATCCCGTTGCATATTATACAGCGGGGAAATAATCGGTCTGCGTGTTTTTATTCAGGTGAAGACTACATTTTTTACATTGATACATTAGCCGTGCTTGCTCAACTGTATGGCTGTAAAGTTCACGCATTTTGCTTGATGACAAATCACGTTCATCTGTTGTTGACTCCCACCTGCTGCGTAGGGGCTGGCCTACTTATGAAGGGGGTGGGGCAGCGATATGTCCAATATATCAATCGAACATATCAACGAACGGGTACATTGTGGGAAGGCCGTTTCCGCTCCTGTTTGGTTCAACAAGACAACTATGTTTTAGCTTGCTATCGATATATCGAAATGAACCCGGTCAGAGCGGGTATGGTTGCCCATCCGGGCGATTATCGCTGGAACAGCTATAGGGCAAACGCACAAGGCGAGCTATCAGGCTTCATAAGCCCGCATGTGGTTTATAGCGAGTTAGGTAGCGGCACCGCGCAACGAGCCGAAGCTTACCGGTCTATATTCAAGGATCTGCTTTCACCTGTATTGATAGAAAAAATCCGATCTTCTACTAACGGTAATTACGTTTTAGGCGATCAGAAGTTTGCGTCCGAGATCGCGAATGTTTTAGGTAGGAGAGTTTCACCGGGTATGTCAGGACGCCCGAAATGTGTGAGGTAAAGAATAGTGGTCTGACCCCTATTTTCCTATTTTCCCGGCGCATAAAGAATGATTACCAAAGATGTAGAGATTGTTAAAAGTATTTTTGAATTACTTCAGTCAGGAATTGTGGAAGATTATGATGCATTCAGGTATGAGGCTGAGGTGTGCGATGGATACATGGTTGAAGAAATCACCATTGAGAAAAATGGGGTGGTAAATGAACAGCCGCAAACTGATTTCAATGGTGCTGTTTTGTATCGATTAATTAAGGAGTTGAAGGCTTGCGCAGCATTGCGGGGTGAGAACTGGAGTTCTTTTGTGATGAGTTACGATGTTGGTGGACAAGTGAAGACGAATTTCGTTTATCCGTGAGTAAAAAGTGTGAAAGTAATTTTTTAGTGGGTTGATTGTTCATTTGGTTTGCGTGAAGGGGGGCGGGTTTATTAGTGGTTTACTCACGCACAAAGCGGGCTACACAAAGGCCGCCCGATTTTCACTCAGGACGGATCGGTAAAGAATAGTGGTCTGACCCCTATTTTCACATCGTGCTGGAGGGGTGGCCAGAGAGATTTTTTCCGATAAAAAGTAGGGGGTGAAGGTGGACATTAAAACTTTTTTGAAGAGTAAGAAAGAAGAGCATTTGCTTGATGGTTTGGCTGCTGTAGATGATGTAAGCCTTAATGCCATAAGGGTAGGGCATAAAAATGCTCCTGATGATTACTTAGAGTTTTTGCAGGAGTTCGGAAGTGGGGAAATTGAAACAGCCGGATTTATGCTTTATAACGGCCTCCTAGAAGCAAGTGACATTTTTGATGATGAGACTGCGGCGCAATTCGAAAGTGTTATGATTTTTGGCGATGATATGCAGGGCCGATGCGTCGGTTTTGATAAAAATGATAAATGGGCTGTAGTGGAAATAGACTCTGCAGGTATGAGTGTTAAAAAGTTATGTGAAACATTTTCTTTGTTCGTTTATAGTTTGCTGGGGTGACTCTGGGAGAAAAGGGAACAGATTTATTTAAATTAGAGCTTAAAGGCATATTGAATAAATCTTTCTTCTTTATTCTCACTTTATTCAATGGGGAATAGGGGGTAGACCACGGATTTGTATTTTTTAGAGTTTGGCGGTGTTGCTCTTTAAGAATATGATTTATTTTCGTAATTATTCTATTTCGTTAGCCTGTTGATGGGCGGCTAAGCTGTAAGCTTTTATTCACGAACGGGAACATTGTGGGAAGGCCGTTTCCGCTCTTGTTTGGTTCAACAAGACACTATGTTTTAGCTTGCTATCGAAATGAACGCGGTCAGAGCGGGTATGGTTGCCCATCCGGGCGATTATCGCTGGAACAGCTATAGGGCAAACGCACAAGGCGAGCTATCAGGCTTCATAAGACCGCATGTAGTTTATAGCGAGTTAGGTAGCGGCACCGCGCAACGAGCCTAAGCTTACCAGTCTATATTCAAGGATCTGCTTTCACCTGTATTGATAGAACAAATTCGATCTTCTACTAACGGTAATTACGTTTTAGGCGATCAGAAGTTTGCGTCCGAGATCGCGAATGTTTTAGGTAGGAGAGTTTCACCGAGAATGTCAGGACGCCCGAAATGTGTGAGGTAAAGAATAGTGGTCTGACCCCTATTTTCCCTAACGATCTGAAAGTCGCTCTTGCGGTTGGCTTAGGTACAGCTGCTGGCGCCTTGGCATATAAACGTGCGGTTGCCAGTGCAGGAAAAAATGCTCCGACGAAAAATCACAATCCTACGAGTGCCAAGACAGACTCTGAGCCAACGCAGAGCGAATTGCCGAACATTTGGGATGTTCCAGACACTACGATTGCCAAGTTTCCAGATACTTGGGCAGTAACGTCCAATAAGAAGGGAGTAGGATTTAGATGGCAAGATCCAAAAAATCAAGGCAATGGCGTACGGATAGACAAGGGCGAACCTGATATTAGCCAGCCTACTCAGCAAGTGGATCATGTTATTTGTGAGGTCAAATGGCCGCGTGATAGGTAGGGACGGAAAGCCTGTTAGCGGATCGATTAAGGAACATGCGGAACAAGTTCATATACCTCTGAGCGAATATAAAAAATGGAAAAGCTGGAACTCTCCGAACTAAAATTTCCTAGTATGAGAGAGGAGCTTATCTCATACTTGAGTGGGTTGTCAGACCTTGACTATCAATACCAGGCTTGGGTAGAACGGTCATCGCCGGGGTTAGATTATGACGAGTTAAATTACACAATACATTTTTTATACGATGACACGGGGTTAGCTGAAAACGCTTCCGATTGGATAGGTTTGGTCCTGAGGGATGAAAAAGAAGCAAGGTCCGTTGAAAATGTAGTAGGTGCACTTGATGTGGTTTTTGATAAGTATGGTACTGAACTTTCTGACAAAGAATATTTAGAAAAAAGAGAGTGGTCGTGGGTGGTTAGAGCGTCTAAGGATGCTCTAACTATTCTGCTTTCAAAATAGAAGAGACTCGGGGGCAGGTGCAGGAAAAAGGAAGATGGATTTATTTTAATTCGAGATGTAGATTGAAAGTCTATTAAATAAATCTATCCTCGGTTGTCTGCATT
Organism: Pseudomonas sp. MUP55; assembly: GCF_034043515.1. Taxonomy (NCBI): domain Bacteria; kingdom Pseudomonadati; phylum Pseudomonadota; class Gammaproteobacteria; order Pseudomonadales; family Pseudomonadaceae; genus Pseudomonas; species Pseudomonas sp. MUP55. The sequence goes on from NZ_CP138214.1 coordinate 258,484, forward strand.
TATTAAAATGGTGATGGCGAGTCATGTCGGGCAAGCAAGTATACGAACTAACGATTGATGATTTTGATAGCTGCAGCGTTTGGTTTTTTCCGATGGACGACACCGTGGAGGACGAGTTAACTGTACGCCCCCTGTCCGATCAGGATGCGTGCACAGACTTTCAGATTCTTGTTCGAACTGTTTTTTTTGGTGTAAATCGCGCTGCATATTACGGTTATTTGTATTGGAGCTCTAATGCCGAAGTTGAATACTTAAAGCCTGTTGTATTATCTGAAGAGGGGGAGGCCGTAACTTTTTGGAACGGTATAGTGACGCGTGTCTGGGAAAGCTCGGAGTTTGCCTGTTCGATTAGATCCGAGTTGCCTCTTTCTTATGTCTCAGAACCAGTTTTTGGTCTTCCTTCTATTTGCGGAAAACTTGAGGGACTTTATTACCTTTCCGATGATCAGGTGTGCTGCGTGAAATGACCGGAAAATTCGAGAGCTAAATGGATACCCTTTTGAGCCCGCTCACGCACAAAGCGGGCGACACCACGGCCGCCCGATTTTTCACTCAAGACAGCTCAGCATTCAGCCTGCGACTGATGACATCCAGCAAATCACACCCATCGCGCAGCGGAATTGCCAGCAAGTGGGCGAAGTCTGAAAGCACTACGGCATCGCTGCTGAGTTGTTCTCGGAAAGCCAGGTTTTCCAGCAGTTGGGTGACGGCCCGAATGCGGTGCACGGCGGCGTCGTGAAGGACGTCGAGAGGTGCCTGGGTGTCGATGATCAGCGCTGGGACGGTGCAATCGTGGCCGGTTAGGGGCATATATCTATTCATGGGTACAACCTCGGTCAGTAAGTGAGGCTGTCACCTGTCGTCGCCAAACGAATGGGTGACAGCTGTACGCAGGTTGGCGAACCGGGACCGAGTTCCGGCAGACCCGAAGGTCTCCCGCGCACAGCTGCCATAAAGCAACGATGCGGGTACGGAAGCCCCTGCAAGCAAGCAGAAAGCTTTCGCATACGGTCAACGGATCGCCAAATCCGATCGCCCTATTGGGCGACGGCCGGACTATAAGCCCCTCACCCAAAACCGCGCAAGGCATCACAGTAATGGCACAATGCCGCGGGCCATCCCACTCATTGCCGACACAACGGCGATGACCAACGCATCAAAAACTGAGACCCCGCCATCATCGGTGCTCTCGCAACCGCTCCACCGTTAACCACAAGGAAGAAGTACATGATCAAGTTGTTCTGCAAAGCCGCTGTCGTTCTGTCCCTGGCCACTCTGTTTGGCTGTTCCTCCACGCCGTCGGTAGAGAAGATGCAGGCCGACGTGGCGAACTACTCGTTGCCCAAGGCTGCCGTGGCCGATAAAGGTTTGGTGTACGTCGTGCGCCCTAGCAACGTCGGGATGATGGTGCGGTTCAACATTTTCCTGGATGACAAGGAAGCCAACTCGGAGATGGGTTACAACCGTGGTAACCAGTACATCTATTTTTTCGTGACGCCGGGCAAGCACGTAATCAGCTCCAAGGCTGAAAACTGGGCGGACATGCCGATCGACGTCAAGGCGGGTGAGGTGGTTTACCTCAAGCAGGAAGTCGAAATGGGCTTCGCCGTAGCGCGCAACAGTCTCAAAACACTGAGCGAAGTCGAAGGCCGTTACTTGGTGAAAGATGCTTCCTTGGGCACCATTGCCAAAGAAAGCAAATGAGTTGAAGTCGGTCTGTCGGCAGGGCCAGGTCCTGCCGACAGCTACTCATTCACTGCAGGCATTAAGGGACTGATGTGAAAAACCTACTCTTCATTCTCCTCACTACCCTCATCCTCGGCGGTTGCGTCAGCCACCCCCTCACTCCCGAAAACCGCGCGCAGATCAAGACGGTAAAAGTCCTGCCCGTGAAGTGGGAAAAGAACATGGTGTACTTCGGTCGCGAACAAGCCTGGGGCGCGGCCCTGGGTGCCGGAGTGGGCGCGGGTGTTGGCGTGGCCAGCGGCGCGTCCAAGGTGGGAACTGCGGCCTTGAGCGGCGCCGGTTTGGCTGGCGGCATGAAGCTTGGGCAGCTGGCTGAGATGCCGACTTCGGCGGCGATCCTGACGTTGATTGAAGCGGAAAACATCGACCTAGGTGTGTTGCTCAAGCAGGGCTTTGTCGATGCGCTGGGCAAGACCTCGACGCTCAAGGTGGTCGGCGACGATGAACCTGCCGATGCGCAGATCCAGCTGACCGTGTCCGAGTGGGGCTTTCGCCTGACCCAGGGGTTCAGCAGCGTGATTTATCCCACCCTCAGCGTGGTGGCGCAGATGAATCGCGGCGATGAAATGATCTGGCGCACCTTTGAAACGGTAACGCCATTCAATGGCCAGAACGTTTATGGTTACACGCCGCTGACTTATCGCACCGACCCTGAAGCCTTGCGTCGTGCGCTGACCGGGATTACGCAGATATCTGCGCAGTATCTGGTGAAGGAACTCAAGTAAGCCTGGCGGTGATGTGACGCTGTTGGTGGTGCCACGGCCAGGCAGCGTTGCTCTGGTTGATCGCGTTATCGTTGACGATTTTCGCGAGCAAGCTCGCTCCTACAGGGTTGGCGGTGTAAGGGCGTACCGCTTTGGCTTTGAACATTTCGTTTATCCCAGTGTCTTTACCCCGCCCACCCGCAATCGGTCGGGCTGCATGGACTGCAGCGTTTTCAAATGACATTAAGGATTGATGTGAACCTATTCCCCTTACGGCCCCTATTTGCCACCGCCCACGGTGCGCGTGCCTGCGCCTGGGATTCGGAAGGGCGGCCGCCAGGGGAGTCATTCGGATCAAGTGATCCTTTCGTTCAGCACACCTACTCCGCCGGGCCTCTTGGCGGTTTTGACCTGTAGTTCATGGAGTTTGAAATGAAGCGCAAGCAGTTCCAGAAAAGTCTGTTGGCAATCATGGTCGGCGCGCTCAGCACCCAGGTGCTGGCAGTGGAGTTCGACCTGGGCCAGGGCAAGAATATTTGGGTCAGTGAGACGTTCAACGAGCCGGTAACCATTACCGGCAAGTTTTCCGAGGTGGTCAATTCCGGCACGACTGACCCTGCCGGTCTCGGATTCGTAAACACCCACATTCAAGGCTCGCTGATCAACCGCGCAGACATCACGCTGGACTCACAGGGCAAAACCATTCGCGCCTTCGCCATCGACCCGATGTTCTGGTCTGGTCCTTCCGGTCTGAACCCCGGCACAATCACTGGGGATGTGGTTCAGGCGGGCAATATCCTGATGACCCATGGCGCCTATGAAGGGCTTGAAATCGGCGCTACCACCATTGGCGGCAGCGTTATCAACTCCGGCACCATCCGTTCCACGCCGCCGGTGAGCGCCGAGCCCTTTCCCTTCTACCTAGGCGGTGGCGAGGGTATTTACCTGCACGGCACCACGGTTGCCGGTGACGTTTCCAACACTGGCGTGATTGATATGGCCGGCCCGGAAGCGATCGGCCTGGTCCTCGACGTCAACAGCGGCACGCCGACCACCATTGGCGGCAAGCTGCTCAACTCGGGCTCGATTATCGCCACAGGTGATGGCGCCTGGGGTATGGAGGTTGAAACCGCTACCAACCCCCTGCGCATCGAAAACAGTGGCCTGATTTCCGCCAACGGCAATGAAGCCAAGGGCCTGACGTTTTACGCGGGCACCGTCGATTACATCCTCAACACCGGCACCATCGAAGCCAAGGGCGCGTCGGCCAATGCCTTCAACCTGTCCGGCGCCAGCTTTGCGCAGAACAGTGCCGCCGGTGCGCGCGGTATCGTCAACCGTGGCCTCATCACAGCCGACGGCACTGCGATCCAGGTGGATGCGGCCGAGCAGATCGCGACCTTTGAAATCAACCAGCAAGCCGGCGAAATCCGCAGCAACAGCGGCATCGCCGTCGACGCCAATAACCTCGCCAGCCTGAACTGGACCGGTGGCAAAATCACCGGCGACCTGCTCAACCTCAACGCCGTCAACGTCGACGGCCAGGCGGGTTTTACCGGCAGCCGTATCATCGCGCCGGTGTCGGTCAACTCGGGTTCGCTGAACCTCTCCGCGCCCGGCACCGCCATCACCGGCAACCTCAATGTGGCCAGCGGCGCAGGTCTTGATATGCACCTGACCGACAGCGTGGTGCCGACCACGCCGTACCTCACCGTCAACGGCACCGCCAACCTCGCCCAGGCTTCCAGGCTGACCGTCAGCGCCAACCCTGGCGACTTCGCGGCGCCTAAAGGCGGTACGCAATACACCTTGCTGCAAGCCACCAATGTGCAGAGCAACGGCGTGGCGGTGGCGAGTGCGTCGTCGTTGCTGGACGTGCTCAGCTACTCGGCCGATGCGCAAACGGTCAAGGCCGTGGTGGCGGTGAAAAGTGATCAGCAAGTGCAGCAGGACCTGGCAGGTGTCGGCACCGGCGCGGCAGCGGCCACGGCGGTCAACAGCTTCAAGAATGGCGTGCTGAGCAACCTCAGCCAGGACGATCAAGTCTTCCAGACCCTGGCCAACGCAGGCACCGCGCAGCAACTGGCGCAGGTCGGCGACCAACTTGCTCCGGACGTCAACCGTGGCGCCCTCGACGTGGCGCTATCGGGGCAGACCGTGGTCAACGGTGCGATCTTCAATCGCCTCACCGACCAGCGTGAAAGTCACCAAACCGGTGGCGTGTGGGTACAGGGCCTGAGCAGCAACATGGACCAGGACGGTCGCGGCGGCAATAACGGTTACTCGGCCAACAGCAGCGGCATGGCCGTGGGCGTGGACGGCCGTGTGAACGACACCACGACCCTGGGTGTGGCGTACAGCTACCTCAATTCGAATATCCATTCGGACCTGGGCAACAAGACCGACGTCGAGGGCCACGCGCTGTCGCTGTATGGCAACTGGGCGCTGCAGAACTGGTTTGTGGATGGCACCCTCAGCTACGGCCACAACGAGAACGACAGCAAGCGCCATATCGCGGGCACCACGGCCAAGGGCAGCTACGACAGCAATGTGTTGTCAGCCAGCGTGATCGGCGGCTACAGCTTCAAGCCGTCCCAGGCGGTGGTGATCGAGCCACGCGTGGCGGCGCGCTATGCCAACGTGCGCATGGATGGCTACACCGAGAAAGGCTCGTCGGCGGCCTTGAGCACGGGTTCGCAGCGTTATGAAGTGGGTGAGTTGGGTGCCGGTGTACTCCTGGCAGGCAACCTGCCGATGGGCGCTGGCGTGCTGCAGCCGGAAGCGACCTTGATGGCCTATCACGACCTGATGGGTGACCGCGTGGCGCAAACCTCCAGCTTCGTGGCGGGTGGTTCGGCGTTCACCGTGACCGGTGCTTCGGTGGCGCGTGACAGCTATGAAGCCAGTGTGGGCGTGAACTACCAGGTGTCGGACTTCACCGTCGGCGCCAGCTACACCCGCCAGGCACGCAGTGGTTTTGACGCCGACGGCGTCATGCTCAAGGCGCGCTACGCCTTCTAACCTACACCACAAAACAAGTGTGGCAGGGGGCTTGCCCCCGATAGCAATGGCCCAGCCAATCCTGCATTGACTGACCCGCCGCCATCGGGGGCAAGCCCCCTCCTACATTTGGATTTGTGTAGATCCGTCAGAACAACTTGCGCTGCACCGCTTCATCCAGCGTGCTGCGCGTCAGCGCTTCTACCACTTCCCGGGTGTCTGCCTGGAATGGGATGCCCACGATCAGCACCAGGTGCATCCAGGTGCGTACCGACTCGCTCTTCTTGACCCGGCCCAATTCCTTGCCGTCTTTGTCCTTGAACACAGTCTCAAGAGTGAAGGTGTTCTTGGCCGTGGACGGAATGATGAAAAACGTCACACCGGTAATGATCGCCGAGGCCATGCTGAACTGTTCGTTGTTGTACAGGGTGGCGTCGGCGTAGATGTCCGAGTCAACCTTGTCGGTGCTCACCCGCGCAAAGCGGTTGGATTGGCGGAACCCATCCGCCACGGCTTTTTCCCACAGGGCCGCGGGTGCGCCGGCAGCGGCGTTGGCGGGGCCGCCGTTGACCTGGTTCAGCCCGGTGGTGCGCACGTACGCCGTAGGTTTCTGCGCGGGCGCGTTGGCGGTCGGTGGCCAGGTCTGTACCGGTGGCAGCTCGTGTTGCGAGTAGGACACGCAGCCTGTCAGCAAGACGGCCGCGAGTACCAGGCTGTGCTTGATCAATCCTTTCATGGGGGGCTCCTTGAGCTTACGGTTTGGCCAGTTTGGCGGTGGCGGTGTCGAGCAGTTGCGCGACGAGTTCGTTCAGTTGTTTGGCGCCCATGGTCGGGGCCCAGTATTCGCGACCGTAAAGGCCCACGTTGCGCTCGAACTTGACCTCTTGTTTGCTGCTGGCCAGTTCCTTGCCGTCGCGGTCGACGATCACCAGGTCGCCGGCCAGGTCGAAGGTGTCGACGTAGATCGGGCCGTTGACCCAGATCCAGATCGTCAACGTCAGCAAGGCACCGGGCACGTAACCGGGGTGCACGCCGCGATGACCCTTGAGAGAGGTCATGTTGAACTTGAGGGAAACATCCTGCTCACCCAGGCGCACCGGGTACTCGGTGACCTTCTTGAAGTAACCGGCGGTGCGCACGTACTGGTTGAGCTGCAGCGTCAATGAACGGCTGATCGCGGTTTTGTTGGCGTCGTTGATGTCAGCGGCATTCACCGTCACATCAGCGATTTGCGCGCTGCGCGGGCTGCTGACAGAGGCTTGGTGTAACGGGGCGCCGATAGGGCCGGTGACGGTGTAGGACACACAGCCAGTCATCGACAGTGCGGCAACGAGGGCCGCTGCCCGCAAGAGGATTTTCAACACGCAATATCCCTATTAATGAATGAACCAGGTCAGGGTCTCGGCACGTCGGCTCAGAACTTTAGGCCGATGCGGTTTCGCGCCCTTAGCCAACCCACTCATCACTTAAACCTGCGTTTATTCAAAACACCTTGAGAACCGCTCTCAACCCCGTAAAATGCCGCAGCCGTTGCGGCACGACAGATTCAGGGATGAATGCAGACGCACGTGTTTCCCTCCTTGAAATTGCCGCAGCCCTGCGCTCTGCCGATTTCTCACTTTAGGAGCAACACGTGAAGACACCCTTCAAAATCCTGCTGTCGGGCCTCACCGCCGCAGCGCTGTTGACCGTGGCCGGTTGCGCCACCGAGAGCAACCGCGCCATGCCGGTGGAGCAGGTCGCCAGCGCCAGCGTGGTCTATTCCGGCGTGCGTGTGCCGATCGCCGTGGGCAAGTTCGACAACCGCTCCAGCTACATGCGCGGCATCTTTTCCGACGGCGTCGACCGCCTCGGTGGCCAGGCCAAGACCATCCTCATCACCCACTTGCAGCAGACCAACCGCTTCAGCGTGCTGGACCGCGACAACATGGGCGAAATTTCCCAGGAAGCCAAGATCAAAGGCACCGCACAGAAGCTCAAGGGCGCTGACTACGTGGTGACTGGCGATGTGACCGAGTTCGGCCGCAAGGAAACCGGCGACCGCCAGCTGTTCGGCATCCTCGGCCGTGGCAAGACCCAAGTGGCCTACGCCAAAGTCGCATTGAATATCGTCAACATCAGCACCTCCGAAGTGGTGTATTCCACCCAGGGCGCCGGTGAGTACGCGCTGTCCAATCGTGAAGTGATTGGCTTCGGCGGCACCGCCAGCTACGACTCAACCCTCAATGGCAAGGTCCTGGACCTGGCCATGCGCGAAGCGATCAACCGGTTGGTGGACGGCATCAACGCCGGCGCCTGGAACCCGCGTAACTGATCAGCCACACCACAAGGAGCAGTACACGGATGAGCAAGGCAGTGAAATTGGCACTGACGCTGGCAGCAATCGCGGCGGTAACCGGGTGCCAGACGGCGCCCCAACCCCTGTATCAATGGGAAAGCTACCAGCCGCAGGTTTACGAATACTTCAAGGGCGAGCCCAAGGAAGCGCAGGTGGAAGCACTGGAACGCGATCTGCAGAAGATCAACGCCAGTGGCCGCAAGGCGCCGCCGGGTTACCACGCGCACCTGGGCATGCTGTACATGAACATGGGCAAGGACGACCAGATGGTGCAGGAGTTTCGCACCGAGAAGGCGCTGTTCCCTGAGTCGGCTGCCTACATGGACTTTCTGCTGAAAAACGCCAAGACCGGAGTCGCCACCAAATGAGCCTGTTAAAACTCACCGGCGCCTTGCTGGCCCTGGCTTTGCTCGGCGGCTGCGCGGCGCCCAAGACGTTCGATTATTCGGCGTACAAACAGGCACGACCCAAGTCGATCCTGGTGCTGCCGCCGATCAACGAATCGCCGGAAGTGCAGGCGTCCTACAGCCTGGTTTCGCAAGTGACCTACCCGTTGGCCGAAGCCGGCTACTACGTGCTGCCTATCGCCCTGGTGGACGAAACCTTCCGCCAGAACGGCCTGACCACCGCCAACGATATCCAGGGCGTACTGCCGGCCAAGCTGCATGACATCTTCGGCGCCGACGCCGCGCTGTACATCACCGTCAGCGAGTACGGCACCAAGTACATGCTGATCTCCAGCGACACCTCGGTCACCGCCTCGGCCAAACTGGTGGACCTGCGCACCGGCACCACCCTGTGGACCGGCACGGCGCGCGCGTCGAGCGAAGAGGGCAACAACAACAGTGGTGGCCTGGTAGGGATGCTGATCACGGCGGCGGTCAAGCAAGTGATCAACAGCTCCACCGACGCGGCGCACCCGATTGCCGGTATCACCAGCGCACGGTTGCTCTCGGCCGGGCAGCGCACCGGAATCCTCTACGGCCCGCGCAACCCGAAATACGGCACGGACTGAAGTAACCTTTTCTTCAGACAATAAAGATCAAATGTGGGAGGGGGCTTGCCCCCGATAGCTCAGTGTCAGCCACTGCATCTGGTGGCTGACCCCCCGCCATCGGGAGCAACCCCCTCCCACACTGATTTCTGCTGCCATCTAAATCGCACCCGTTAACCCGAACCCCCCACCCCCCGCGTCTGACCTTGTGAACGGACTATTCACTCACGAGGTTCAACCCATGTCCCATCCTCCAGTTCTCCTGCGTCCTGCTGCCCAAGGCATTGCCGTTACCTTGCTGATGGCGCTGGCCGGGTGTGGCGTGCCTTCCTCCCCTGAGCTGGCCCAACCGGCTACCCCAGTGGCCGAACTGCAAAGCGCGCCGGCCCAGGGCACCTTGGCAAAACGCATGGCGCTGCCGGCACCCATGAGGGTGCAAGAAATGGCGGTGATAGCGGACCGCAACGAACCCCGCGAACAATACGCCAACCTGCCCGACAACCCGGTGCATCGCGTCGCCGAAACGCCGGTCTCCACGTTCAGCGTGGACGTCGATACCGGCAGCTACGCCAACGTAAGACGCTTCCTCAATCAAGGTCGCCTGCCGCCCGAGGGTGCTGTGCGACTGGAGGAAATGGTCAACTACTTCCCCTACGACTACGCGCTGCCAACCGATGGCTCACCGTTTGGCGTCACCACCGAGCTCGCCGCCACGCCGTGGAACCCCCGTTCAAAACTCCTGCGCATCGGCATCAAGGCCTCTGACCGCGCTGTGGCGCAACTGCCGCCGGCCAACCTGGTATTCCTGGTGGATGTGTCCGGCTCCATGGACCGTCGCGAAGGCTTGCCGCTGGTAAAAAGCACCCTGAAATTGCTGGTGGACCAACTGCGTGATCAGGACCATGTATCACTGGTGGTCTACGCCGGTGAGTCCCGCGTGGTGCTCAAGCCCACGTCCGGGCGCGACAAAACCAGCCTCCGCAACGCCATCGACCAACTCACCGCCGGCGGCGCTACGGCGGGCGCGTCCGGTATCGAACTGGCCTACCAGATGGCCCGCGAAGGGTTCATCGACAACGGCATCAATCGCATCCTGCTGGCCACCGACGGTGACTTCAACGTGGGCATCAGCGACTTCGACAGCCTCAAGCAAATGGCCGTGGAGCAGCGTAAAAGCGGGGTTTCGCTGACCACCCTCGGCTTTGGCGTGGACAACTACAACGAACACCTGATGGAGCAACTGGCCGACGCCGGCGACGGCAACTACGCCTACATCGACAACCTGCGCGAAGCCCGCAAGGTATTGGTAGACCAACTCAGCTCGACGCTGGCGGTAGTGGCGCGCGACGTGAAATTGCAGGTGGAATTCAACCCCGCGCAGGTCAGCGAATACCGCCTGCTGGGCTATGAAAACCGCGCCTTGAAGCGTGAGGATTTCAACAACGACAAGGTCGATGCCGGCGAAATCGGCGCCGGGCATACGGTGACGGCGCTGTATGAAATTGTTCCAAAGGGCGAGAAGGGCTGGTTGGAGCCTTTGCGCTACGCCAGCGCGCCTGAGGCTGAGGGTAAATCCACTGAACTGGCGATGGTACGCGTACGCTACAAGCCTGCTGCGGGCGGTGACAGCCGCTTGATCGAACGAACCGTCGAGCCCACCACCACCGCCAAGCCCAGCGACGACCTGCGCTTCAGCGCCGCCGTGGCCGCGTTCGCCCAACAGCTCAAGGGCGATGGCCGCTACACTGGCAGCATGAGTGTGCAGGACACCGCGGCACTGGCGCGCTCAGCCCGCGGCGACGACCCGTTCGGCCTGCGCAATGAGTTCGTGCAACTGGTCGAACTGGCCCAGAGCCTTAAACCCTGACCTCAAACACACCACCGTCCAAATGTGGGAGGGGGCTTGCCCCCGATAGCGGTACATCAGCACCAACGGTGCTATCTGACACACCGCCATCGGGGGCAAGCCCCCTCCCACAGTTAATCCTGCTTCGGCTGACAGAAAGGAGTCACCCCACCCTATGGCCGTCCCAGATGACCCACCCAGCGACGAATCGCTGCTGGCCCGCTACCGAAGCGGTGACGCCAGCGCATTCGAAGCCATGTACGCACGGCACCGCCAAGGCCTGTACCGCTTCCTCGTGTCCCTGTGCAACAAAGCGGAGCTTGCCGAGGAGATCTACCAGGACACCTGGCTCAGCCTGATCCGCAGTAACACCCAGCCACAAGGCCGGGCGAGTTTTCGTACGTGGTTGTTTCAGATCGCGCGCAACCGCCTGATCGACCACTGGCGCAAGCACGGCATTCACAACCCGCTGCACGACAGCTACGACGAGCAGCTGCACGCCCAGGCCGACGACAGCGCCGGCCCCGAGCAACACCTGAGCCTGAGCCGCGACCAGGCGCGCCTCGACGCCGCCGTGCAAAACCTGCCCGAAGACCAGCGGGAAGTCCTCCTGCTGCGCCTGCACGGCGAGCTCGAAGTCCCGCAAATCGCCACCCTCACCGGCGCCCCGCTGGAAACCGTGAAAAGCCGCCTGCGCTACGCCCTGCAAAAACTGCGGCGCCTGCTGGCCGAGGAGGTAATTGTATGACTGACACCCGACCCACCCCAGACGACGAAGTGCTCCAGCACTACCGTCAACACAGCACCGGCGAACCGCCCGCGTCCCTTGACGCCTTCATCCTCAACACCGCCCGCCGCGAAGCCCCGGCGCCGCAACCAAACCTGTGGCAACGTTGGCTGCACGCCTGCCAACGCCCACGCTGGCAAATGGCATTCGCCACCGTCGCAGGTTTAGCGCTGATGATCGGCGTGATCACCCGCTCCCCCGTGCCGCAGCCGGACGTCTCCCCCGCGACATTCTCCGCCCTGCGCCACGAAGAAGCCGCCCAGCCAGCGCCGCAAGCGATTTCCGCACCTGCGCCAATGGCCCGAATGGCCGCGGCGCCCAGGCTCGAAAGTGCGCCAGCTCAGGCTGAAACCGCAGATGCACTGACGGCCCCGCCAGCGGTAAAGCTCAGCAAGGCCGCGCCGGTTGCGTTGCCGTCTTTGGAGCAGGAGTTGCAGGCGATTGTGAAGTTGCGTGAGGCAGGAGAGAGCAAGGCGGCTGATGAGAAGCTGCTGGCGCTGCATAAGCGCTTTCCAGAGGAGGATTTGCCGGAGAGGTTGGAGGCGTTGCAGAAGCGCTGAAGTGACAGCCACAAAAAAGCCCCAGATCTTTCGATCTGGGGCTTTTTCATTCATATCTGGTGCACCCGGCGGGATTCGAACCCACGACCCCTGCCTTCGGAGGGCAGTACTCTATCCAGCTGAGCTACGGATGCTTGTGCGGGCGACATCATACCCATGTCGGCCAGATGCGTCCATTCCGGCGTTTTGGCTGTCGCTGTCGGATCTTTCCGGTCAAAAATGGCTAACTGCCAGCATTATTCACAACTCCCCGCGCTGTACGTCCCTTTGTTTGCTTTGCTCTTGTGGCTTTGAACCGCTTCCACGCCGCTATTCCCCCAGGTGAACGCATGCATTCCAAAGGAACCGTGATGCTCGATCTCCCGTTGAGACAGACCTTGCTTGCCCGCTCCGATTTGTTTCGTGGTATGCCGGAGCAGCTTTTGTGCTATGTCGCCACCCATATGGTGGAGCGCGTGTTGGATGATCGCGAGTTGTTGTATTTCAAGGACGACACGCTTGAGTTCATTGCGTTGGTGGTGGAAGGTCGGATCTATTCGGTGGTGCATGGGCCGGACGGTCGAGAGCAGATCATCGGCAGTACGGGGGCGGGGCAGGTGGTGGGGGAGACGGCGTTGATCAAGGACCATGGTCGCGAGTCGTCGACCTTTGCCAGTGGCCCGACGCGTTTGTTGCAGTTGGGCAGCCGCCATTTTGCCGTGCTGTTCGAGGAGCCGGTGTTCCTGCGGCGTTTGCTGATGCTGATGATGGTGCGTTTGCTCCACGCCATCGAGTTGCTTGAGCTAGTGTGTCTGCATCGCTTGGAGTCGCGTTTGGCGCGGTTTCTGTTGGCGAATATGGATGATATCGACCTGGCGCTGGCCATGCCCAGTGTGTCGTTGCCGGCGAGCCAGGGGGTGTTGGCGTCGATGCTTAACACCAGCCGGCCCAAGCTCAATGTGCAGTTGCAACTGTGGCGCCGCAACGGCGTGATCAGCGGCAATCTGGAGCGCATGGTGATCAAGGATCTGGAGCATTTGCGGCGCAAGGCGTTTGCTGTGAATTAATCGTTGCGGTGTTCCCCAGGTAACAGCGTGCCCCTGTCGAGCCCTCGCACACTGGCCCTTCATCAAGGATGCACAGGAGTGCTGGCGATGGGGATGACTATTGAGTTCAAGGGCAGTTGCGGCGCGGATGATCACCTGTTCGAAGCGAGTTGGCGTGCCGTGCATGGCGAACTCAGGCGCCGCGCGTTGCGGCGGGCCAAGGGCAATCAGGACCAGGGCCAGGAGTGGCTGTCGGCCACGGCGATCAAGGCCTTGCTGTTTTTCCGGCGCTCGCCGGAGCGCATTCGCGACCCGCAGGGGTTTCTGTTTCTGGTGCTCGATCATGTGTTTCTCGACAGCCTGCGGCGTAGCAAGCGCGAGGGGCGGCTGTTCGATGATTCGGTGGATCTCGAGCACGATCACCTGGCCGCGCTCGCCGCGCCCTGCGCTTCGGTGCTGGAGCGGGTGGAATGCTATGAGCGTCTGGAACAGGTCAAGGCGCAGGTGGCGCGGTTGCCGATGTTGCAGCAGCGCTTGTTCGAAATGCGCTTTGTCGACGACCTGCCGTATCCGCAGATTGCCGCCGAGTTGCAGGTGAAGCTGGCGCTGGTGCGCAAGCGCGTGCAGCTGCTGCGCAGTGCCTTGCGCTGAATGTGATTCACAGACCCTGGCGCGGAGCGTTCTAGTTGTATGAGCGCGTCCCGCCGCCACTATTCACGCCCAACCCTGGGTGAATGCCATCAAGGAGAGATGTATGACAGAGGTCAACAGTCAGATCACCGACGCGGTCACCCAAACCAACGTGAAGGTGGTGGCGGAAGCGCCGGCCCAGGCCATTGCGTCGCTGTACCAGGTGGCCAGCAGCGCGGCGGGCCTGTCGTTGCAGAACGCGGTCAACAGCCAGCAGGCGATGAACCAGATTTCCAATGCGGTCATCTCCAAGGCCGTGGCGCTGATCATGCAGATTGGCGAGAAGGGCTGAGGCCTGGGGAGAGCGATCATGTCGTGGTTCAGCAGAAAGAAACCCGCCGCCCCTCAAGCAACGCCCGCCGCCGACCCGCCTGCAGCGGCGCCTGCCGCCCCGGCCCCGCGCTCGGTCATGGCGCGCATGAACGAGCATTGGCTCAATCAGGTGAGCGCGCCGTCATCCGACAGCACGGCGGCCCTCAACAGCCAGATCGTGCAGGCGGTGCAGTTCACCAACTCGCAGAACTTCGCCTATGCCCCGGCGCAGATCGCGGTGCCGGCCGACATGATGATCAGCCAGGCGGCCGGGTTGGTTGCGCAGGCGGCGGCGGGGTACTTCGACGGAGTCAGCAAGATTGCGCTGGCGGCCCAGGCCGTGCTGCTCCAGCAAATGACCGAGAACATCGTCAATAACAACCTGCCGGGCGCCGCCGAAGACGCCTTGGGCGCCCTGGCCACCGACCTGCTGGTGGGCGCCGCTGCCGCGGTGGCCGCCGCCGCCGGGGCGATGGAAGCCGAGGCGGCCAGCGTGGCCATCGACAAGATCGACCAGAGCATCGCCAAGTACGCGAGCACCCTGGCCAACCGGGCCGCGCCAGCGGCCTGAACCGAGCACGGCGTTCCAGCGTTCTGCTGGAACGGTGCAACAGCAACTTGAAAGTAACTTTTCTTGAGTGAGGAGCGACATCATGCAGCTAGGAGATATTATTTTTTCGGTAAAACAAGATGACGACAGCGCAACGCGGGCGTTCATCAAAGCCGGCCAACTGGTCAAGGCCAAGGTGTTCTCGCAGGACACGACTCACCTGAACGTGGTTCATCCGGCGATTGCCGTCAGCGACACGTTGGTGATCGAAAGTGTCGGCAGTGGCCTGACCCTGACCGACCTGAGCGCGGAAAACCCGCCACGCTCGGCGATGGTGTTTTCCTGTACGAATATCGAGCTGGGCGAGGCAGCGACGGTGGCTGCCAAGCAGTTCTACTTCGACAAGATCGGTGGTGACATCCGTGGGCGGTACAGCGTGTGGAACGCGATGATTTCAGCTTTTCGGCGCTGGACGTCCGATACCAGCCTGGTGACGCGGATCAATGAGTCGATCGACATCGGCAGCGGTTCCTTTTGCTCGCAGTTCGCGGCCAACTGCTACGAAGTGGGGAACCTCTACAACAATGCCAATCTGCTGCCGCCACCGCCTGCTGTTTTCCCTCATCAGCCCAGCGCCATCACGCCTGCGGAGTTGGCGACCTTCTGTGACTCCTCGCCTCACTTCTATTTTTCGGGCTTCTGGCAGGACAACGTAGAGGTGCGGCTTTAGCGGCGCTGTAGCCGTTAAGCCATCGCCCCAGGAGGTTGAAATGCAGCCACCGGTGCTGTCCACCGTTGATCGCCAGCGACTGGAGTCGATGCTGCGCAACCCGCAGATCTTCGCCGGAACGCCCCAAGCCATCGTCGACGAAACCCTCAAGCGCGCCAGCCAGGTGCTTGAGCAATCGAAGGCCAACGAGCACGCGCTCAAGACCGCCGCCGAGCAACGTGACGCGGCGCTACGCCAAATGCTGGACGGCGCGGCTCCGGACCGGGACGCGCAACGCAAGGAAGTGCAGGCATTGGTCCAGGGCTTGATCACACAGATCGAAGCCGCGTTGAAACCCGCTGCAAAACCTCGAGCACCAGCGCTTCACAGCCACTGTTTCGCAACGTTCATTCATGAACACGGAATGCACCGTGTACTAAATAAGGAAATTGATCATGGCATTTGTCAGCGAACAAATTACCGACGCGGTCACCCAGACCAACGTCAAAGTGGTGGCCGAATCGCCAGCGATGGCGATGAGTACCATCTACCAGTCGATGGCGCAGGCCACCGCGATTCTGTTCCAGAACGCGGTGTCGGCCCAGCAGCAGCAAAACACCCTGGCCCAGGCGGCCACCAACCAGGGCGTGATGCAGATCTACAGCGTCGACACCACCGCCGGTGCCGCTGCTACCGAGAAAGTCGCCCAGGGCGGGGTGTCGGATAACCTCACCAGCCTGTTGACCGTGCTCAAGTCGTTCCAGTCTTAAGCACTGCGCCATAACGGATGTTGTTCTTTCTAAAGCCAGGAGTTTCAACCATGAGCACAGTCAGCCCGCAAATCACCGATGCCGTCACCCAGACCAACGTCAAGGTCGTCGCCGAATCACCGGCAATGGCCATGAGCACGATCTACCAATCCATGGGCCAGGCCACGGCGATCCTGTTCCAGAACTCGGTCTCGGCCCAGCAGCAGCAAAACACCCTGGCCCAGGCGGCCACCAACCAGGGCGTGATGCAGATCTACAGCGTCGACACCACCGCCGGCGCCGCTGCTACCGAAAAAGTCGCCCAGGGCGGTGTGGCCGACAACCTGACCAGCCTGTTGACCATCCTCAAATCGTTCCAGTCCTAAGCCGCAAGGCCCAGACACCCCCGGTGGCCGCAAGCTGCCGGGGGTGTTGTCGTTTGATCCGAAAATTGGGCCAAATGCGTCGTTTACGTTCTTTTTTTCGAACAGACTATTGCCCCTTCCCCCCATTGATCCTAGGATTCGTTTGAGATTTCAAACGCTCTGTCTCCCGCGCGCTTTCGCCTATCCTGGCGTGCTGGACTGATTTCCCTGACGGCAGCCCCTGGCTGATGCGGTGTAGGAGCGAGCTTGCTCGCGAAAATCGTTAACGATGACGTCGCGTTTCTGGTTTTACGCGGCGCCCTTGAATTTTTCGCGAGCAAGCTCGCTCCTACAACGACATGCCCACAAGGCGCCTTTCAACAACTCTAATTCGCTCCGCGTGCGCGCGGTGCTGTTAAGGAAAGCCGACATGCAGCTTAAAGACACCCAGTTGTTCCGCCAGCAAGCCTTTATCGATGGCGCTTGGGTCGATGCGGACAATGGTCAGACCATCAAGGTCAACAACCCGGCCACGGGCGAAATTCTCGGCACCGTGCCAAAGATGGGCGCCGCGGAAACCCGCCGCGCCATCGAAGCCGCCGACAAGGCCCTGCCGGCCTGGCGTGCCCTCACCGCCAAAGAGCGCGCCAACAAGCTGCGCCGCTGGTTCGAACTGCTGATCGAAAACCAGGACGACCTCGGCCGCCTGATGACCCTCGAACAAGGCAAGCCGCTGGCCGAAGCCAAGGGCGAAATCGTCTACGCCGCTTCCTTTATCGAGTGGTTCGCCGAAGAAGCCAAGCGCATCTACGGCGACGTGATCCCCGGCCACCAGCCCGACAAGCGCCTGATCGTGATCAAGCAGCCAATCGGCGTGACCGCGGCCATCACCCCCTGGAACTTCCCTGCGGCGATGATCACCCGCAAAGCCGGCCCGGCCCTCGCCGCCGGTTGCACCATGGTAATCAAGCCCGCTTCGCAAACCCCGTTCTCGGCCCTGGCCCTGGTTGAGCTGGCGCACCGCGCCGGTATCCCCAAAGGCGTGCTGAGCGTGGTCACCGGCAGCGCCGGCGACATTGGCGGCGAGCTGACCAGCAACCCGACTGTGCGTAAATTGTCCTTCACCGGCTCCACCGAAATCGGTCGCCAGCTGATGGCCGAATGCGCCAAGGACATCAAGAAGGTCTCCCTGGAGCTGGGCGGCAACGCGCCGTTCATCGTGTTCGACGACGCCGACCTGGATAAGGCCGTCGAAGGCGCGATCATCTCCAAGTACCGCAACAACGGCCAGACCTGCGTGTGCGCCAACCGCCTGTACATCCAGGACTCTGTGTACGACGCGTTTGCCGAAAAACTCAAAGTGGCCGTGACCAAACTGAAGATCGGCAACGGTCTGGAAGAGGGCACCACCACAGGCCCGCTGATCGATGAAAAAGCCGTGGCCAAGGTTCAGGAGCACATCGCCGATGCCCTGAGCAAAGGCGCCAAGCTGCTGGCCGGTGGCAAGGTGATGGAAGGCAACTTCTTCGAGCCGACCATCCTCACCGACGTGCCGAAAAACGCCGCCGTGGCCAAGGAAGAAACCTTCGGCCCACTGGCGCCGCTGTTCCGCTTCAAAGACGAAGCCGAAGTGATCGCGATGGCCAACGACACCGAATTCGGCCTGGCGTCGTACTTCTATGCACGCGACCTGGGCCGTGTATTCCGCGTGGCCGAAGCCCTGGAATACGGCATGGTCGGCGTCAACACCGGGTTGATCTCCAACGAAGTGGCGCCGTTCGGCGGCATCAAGGCGTCGGGCCTGGGCCGTGAAGGGTCCAAGTACGGGATCGAGGATTACCTTGAAATCAAATACCTCTGCCTGGGCATCTGACCGGCAGGCGATTGCAGTAAACGCAGAGGGCACGAGAGCGCTGTCCCTTTGCGTGTTTCACACCGTAATTCGTAGTGGCCGGGAAAGCTGTGGCAGTCGATCATCGCATGCTGCCGTAGTTGCCTCCCCGCCACGTATTCCTTGAACAACGCCACCCGATGAGTGGCGAATGAGGACTTTATGAGCAAGACCAACGCATCCCTGATGAAACGCCGCGAAGCCGCTGTACCGCGCGGTGTTGGCCAGATTCACCCGATCTTCGCCGAATCGGCGAAGAACGCCACCGTGACCGACGTTGAAGGTCGCGAGTTCATCGACTTCGCCGGCGGCATCGCCGTGCTGAACACCGGCCACGTGCACCCGAAAATCATCGCGGCCGTGACCGAGCAGTTGAACAAGCTGACGCACACCTGCTTCCAGGTACTGGCCTACGAGCCCTACGTGGAAGTGTGCGAAAAAGTCGCGGCCAAGGTGCCCGGTGATTTCGCCAAGAAAACCCTGCTGGTCACCACCGGTTCCGAAGCGGTGGAAAACGCCGTGAAAATCGCCCGCGCCGCCACAGGCCGTGCCGGCGTGATCGCCTTCACCGGTGCTTACCACGGCCGCACCATGATGACCCTGGGCCTGACCGGCAAAGTCGTGCCTTACTCGGCCGGCATGGGCCTGATGCCAGGCGGCGTGTTCCGTGCGCTGTACCCGAACGAACTGCACGGTGTGAGCGACGACGACGCCATCGCCAGCATCGAACGCATCTTCAAGAACGATGCCGAGCCGCGTGATATCGCTGCGATCATCATCGAGCCGGTGCAGGGCGAAGGCGGTTTCTACGTCGCGCCGAAGACCTTCATGAAGCGCCTGCGCGAACTGTGCGACAAGCACGGCATCCTGCTGATCGCCGACGAAGTGCAAACCGGTGCCGGCCGTACCGGGACCTTCTTTGCCATGGAGCAGATGGGCGTTGCCGCCGACCTGACCACCTTCGCCAAATCCATCGCTGGCGGCTTCCCGCTGGCCGGTGTGTGCGGCAAGGCTGAATACATGGACGCCATCGCCCCAGGCGGCCTGGGCGGCACCTATGCCGGCAGCCCGATTGCCTGCGCGGCTGCATTGGCGGTAATGGAAGTGTTCGAAGAAGAGCACCTGCTGGACCGCTGCAAGGCCGTCGGCGAGCGCCTGGTGACCGGCCTCAAGGCCATCCAGGCCAAATACCCGGTGATCGGCGAAGTGCGCGCCCTGGGCGCGATGATTGCCTTGGAGCTGTTCGAAGATGGCGACAGCCACAAGCCGAACGCCGCCGCGGTTGCAGCCGTGGTAGCCAAGGCGCGTGACAAGGGCCTGATCCTGCTGTCCTGCGGTACCTACGGCAACGTGTTGCGCGTACTGGTGCCGTTGACCTCGCCGGACGAGCAGTTGGACAAGGGCCTGGCAATCATCGAAGAGTGCTTCTCCGAGCTTTAAGCCCAGGGTTGTGTCGATAAAAAACCCCGCCTCGGCGGGGTTTTTTGTGCCGGGTGAATCACCTTCAGGCGTTGGTTGGCTTAATCAACGATCACTACACCGATCAACGGCACGATCAATACCGTACTGATCGCCATAGACAATACGTTGCCGATGTAGGGGGGCAGGTAGCCCGGCAGGCGCCCGGCAATCGCGCAGGCCAACGGCGGGGCGATCAGCGCACCCAGTATTGCGCTGGCTACAATCACTGTCGGATTGCCGCCATAGGTCAACACCGCAGCGGGCACCACCGATACCAGGGGCACATAGGTCGGATACCAACCCCGCTCACGCCATTGCCGACGCCACAGGATAATGCCGATGAGCGAGGTCAACGCTTGGCCCGCAATCAAGTGTGGCAACCATCCAGATCCATAAGCAGGGCTCAGGGGGTTCAATGCGTAGGCCAGCAACACCCCAGCGAGCAAACCCAGGCTGGCCCACTCATTGCCAAAGAACGGTGCTTCGGAAAAGTCAGCCAGCACCCGACGTAACGTCCAGCGTATACCGTAGTCGGGTATTTTCTGGGCGGCGGGGGGAGCTGTGTCGGCCTTGGTTTCAGCTGCACGGCTGACCAGCACCGGCAGTGCACGGCACAGTAAGAACGCCACCACACTGCCTAAAGCCATGCCCAATACGTTGCCAATCACCACCGGCAAACCCAGCGGAATGCACAGGTAGTTCACCAGCAACAGGCAGCTCGGCGTCACCAGAAGCGCGCCGAGCAAGGCGCCATTGAGCGTGACCTTCCACCCCCCGCCAAACAGCAGCACCATGGCCGCCGGCAGCGAAACAAAGGCGGCAAAGGTGGGTTGCCAGGAGCCCGCCGTCAACGTCCAGCCCCAGAGCGCATTGCTCAGCAGCAGGCCCAGCAACGAACTGGTCACCAGCCAGGGCCAGAGCCCCGTGCCGTAGGCAATGCTGAAGCCTTGCCAGGCTTGAGCATAACGGCTGGTCCAGTAACCGAAAGCGCCACCGAGCAGCAGGCCGAGTGACGCGAACTCGTGTTTGTAGAAGGCCACCTCACTGATATCGCCGACCACCCAACGCAACCACGCTGTTGGCGTGGGCAGGCTGGCCATCATGTCGTTGTAGCTTGGCCAGAGCTGCGGCGCCGAGGTGGAGTAAGCCACTGACAACCCTGTGAGCGACACTACCAGGGTGAGCGAGGCCAGGATCAGGATGACAAGGTGGCGAACGGATGAGTCTGATGATGCTTTTCTTGTTGGTATGAAACCCATGATCGCACCTCCATCAGCGTGGCAGGCACGGGTGAAGGCGGTAGCCGAGCATCGCGTCATAGAGGTCGCTGCGACGGTCCCGGTGCAGGTCGTTGAGGCTGTTCCAGATCGGTGCGCTGCGGGCGGTGGAAAGGTCGATATCGGCGTAAATAATCGCTTGCTCGTTAGGTGAGGCGACTTTGCCGATAGGCCAGCCGTTGGTGCCAGCAATCAACGAACAACCAAGGTAGCGCGCGTCCTGTTCCTCGCCGATGCGGTTGGCCGCAGCAATGAACACGTTGTTGACGTGGGCGGCGGTCATGGTCAAGTACGAGGCCATGCATTTGCCTGCCTCGTCGAACAGTGGCGGTGGGGTCCACACCCAGTTGTTCAGGCTGCAAATGATATCGGCGCCTTGCTGGGTCAGCAGGCGTGGGACTTCGGGGAACCAGATGTCCCAGCAGATCAGTAAGCCTATGCGGCCTATGGGCGTTTCAAACACCGGGAAACCGAGGTTGCCAGGGCTGAACCAGAGCTTTTCCTTGTTCCACAGGTGGGCCTTGCGGTATTTGCCAATCAGGCCCTCGGGGCCCAGCAGGACTGCGGTGTCGAACAGTTGCATGCCGTCGCGTTCAGCCAAGCCTGCCACGAGATACACCTGGTGGAGCTGGGCGAAATCCATCCAGGCCCGCAGGCTGGGACCGTCTGGAACGGGTTCGGCATGGAGATAGGCATCCTCGCGATTGTTGAATAGATAACCGGTATTGGCCAATTCCGGCAGCACAATCAGATTGGCGCCATTGTTCACCGCTTGCAGGGCAAGGCTCAGGCTGGTTTCCAGGTTGGAGGCGCGATTGTGGGTGCCGACTTGCGGATCAAATTGCACAACGGCGACGCGTACGGGGCTCGTGAACTCGTTCATGGTGCAGACCTCTTTTTATTGTTATGAACCCACCGGGACGGGTGGGTGTTTAATAGGAGGTCTTTTTTGTTTATGCGTCAGTAGGCTGTTTCCGCTTGAGTCGTAGGCAGCTGCTGAATCGATGGCTGCCCCTGGTAGCGTGGGTACACATCCAGGCTAAACCCCCCGTTGAACGTGGCTTGGGTGGCATTGCAGAGGTTGATCACGGCATCGATGGCGCCGCGCAGGCAAGGCTCCGTCCAGCCTGCATCCACCGAAAACGATTCGCCGGCCGGATACAGGCCGGAAACATCGGCGTAATCGCGGTTGTACCGCATCAAACTGACGGCATCGTAGTAAGTCCCGGCGCGATAGAGCTTGGCGCACCCTAGCGCGCTCTTGTCGGTCATCCAGCGTTGGACGATGGCGTTTTTTGTATCGATGTAGGGCGATATCGGCGTTTTGATATTGGCGCTGCGTAACAGGATGCGGTCCAGTTCCATGACGCACTTGTTGATCAGCGTTTGGTCGTCAAAAGAGGCCAGTTTGGTCGCGTCATCCTCCCAGGTGTAACTGAGCAAAATGCAGTCGTAGGGATAGGCGTCGTGGTAGCGATACGTGTACACATCATGAATAAAGCTGTCAGTGACCATGATCTGCGGAATGAAGATCGTTCCCACGCTCCCGCGTGGTAACGCCGTCCGTGACGCTCTGCGTCACTATGGGGCGGGACGCGGAGCGTCCTGGGAGGCGTTACCACGCGGAGCGTGGGAACGATCAGTTCAGCACTAACCCGCGATGACGCGGTTTTTGCCCTGGCGCTTTGCCTCATACATCGCCGCATCGGCGCGGCCGAACAGGCTGTCGAGCGTCGAGTCGTCTTCGCGCAGGCTGGCCAGGCCCTGGCTGACGGTCACGGTAAATGCGTGGCCTTCGACGCTGAAGCTCAGCCTTTGGATTTCCTTGCCCAGCCGCTCCGCCACCTGCAGGGCCATCTCCGGGGCGCAGCCGGGTAGCACGGCGGCAAATTCTTCGCCGCCGATGCGCCCGAACAGGTCGCCACGGCGCAACACGCCTCTGCCGCTCTCGGCGATGCGGCGCAATACCTGGTCGCCTTCCAGGTGGCCATACGTGTCGTTGATGTCTTTGAAGTCATCGATGTCCAGCAACAGGAACGCTAACGGCGTGCCCTGCACACAGGCGCTGTCAAAGGCCTGGTTGGCGAGCTCGAAGAAGTGCCGGCGGTTGCTGCTCTGGGTCAGCACATCGGTGGTGGCCAGGCGATGCAGTTCCAGCTCCAGGTGCTTCTTTTCGGTGATGTCCTCGGCCATGCCCACGACGATCATCGGCTTGCCCGGCTCTGCCTGCTGGTTGATATAGCATTTGTCGCTGAGCCAGCGGATCTGCCCGTCGGCCGTGACGATGCGGTACTCGCGGTCCTCCACGGCGCCCTGTTCCAGCACGCGGGCGAGGCTGTGTTCGGCGTAGTCGAGGTCTTCGGGGTGAATGCTGTTGCGCCATTCCCGATGATCGGCCAACAGCAAACCGGCGCTGCGGCCGAATATCCGCTCGTACGCCGGGCTGACGTACAGCACGCGGCGGGTTTCCCAGTCGATGGCCCACAGCACGGCATTCACGCTCACCAGCAGCGAGCTGAGCAGCTGCTCACGCTCACTCAGCCGCTCGACCTCACCCTGGGCATGCATGAGCGCCAACAGCGTCGACGCCGCGGCTGGGCGCGGTGGCTGGTCAGTGGACACATCGGGCAGGCAAGGCTTTTCGTGAACCATCGGAACAACTCTCTCTGGGCGCGCCGCAGGATGCAACAGCGGTCACTACAAGGGGTCACCATGATGGCGAAGTGTTCTTTGAGAGAGGGGAATTGCGGTGAAGTTCCGTGAACGGGGTCGATTGGCGGCGCCCGGAAAATGACGTCAGAAAGCCAGTGTGCGGGAGGGCGCGCCCTCCCGCAGTCGCGTCAGACCGCTGCGGGGCGCAGTGAATAGGTCTTCAGTTGGTGCGCAAAATCGCGCAGGGATTGGATACCGCTGGCCTCGGCTTCGTGTACCCATTCCTTGATCGCCGCCAGCATGTCGTGGCCGTTGGAGCTGGTCTTGAGCCAGATCTGCTGCAGCGCCAGGCGCTTCTCGTAGATCACGCTCAACGCTTGGCTGTGTTCCAGCATGCTCTGGATGCGCACATGGTGGCGATCGTTCAGCAGGCTGGTTTCCCGCGAGAGCAGGCGCTTGGCGCGGTGGAACTGGTGGCGCACCGAGTGATCGACCTTCTCCAGCTCCTGCTTGACCAGCGGGCCGATCACCAATTTGCGGTACTGGGCCATGATCTGGAAGCGGTTGTTGAGGATCGCCATGGCGGTGTCCATGTCCAGGTGGCCCTTGCCTTCAACGCGGTGGGCGATGGGCGCAACGCGTTGCACCTTGGCCAGGCGCAGGAAGCTGAACACCTTGATCCATGCCCAGCCCAGGTCGAATTCCCATTTTTTCACGGACAACTTTGCCGAGTTGGGGTAGGTGTGGTGGTTGTTGTGCAGCTCTTCGCCACCCACGATGATGCCCCAGGGCACCAGGTTGGTCGCCGCGTCGCGGCATTCGAAGTTGCGATAACCCACGGCATGACCCAGGCCGTTGATCACGCCGGCGGCCCAGAACGGAATCCACATCATCTGGATCGCCCAGATGGTGATGCCGATGGTGCCGAACAGCAGTACGTCGATCACCCCCATGATCGCCACGCCCAGCAGCGGGTAGGGCGTGTAGAGGTTGCGTTCGATCCAGTCGTCCGGGCAGTTCTTGCCGTAGATGCGCAGGGTCTCGGGGTTTTCCGCCTCGGCGCGGTACAGCTCGGCGCCTTTGCGCAGCACCGTGGACAGGCCTTTGATCACCGGGCTGTGCGGGTCATCGACGGTTTCGCATTTGGCATGGTGCTTACGGTGGATGGCGGTCCACTCGCGGGTGTTCTGCGCCGTGGTCAACCACAGCCAGAAGCGGAAGAAGTGTTTCAGGCCGGCATTGAGCTCGAGCGAGCGATGGGCTGAATAACGGTGCAGATAGACCGTGACCCCAATAATGGTCACGTGGGTCATCAACAGCGTGACTGCCACCAGTTGCCAGGCTGACAGGTCAAGAAAACCGTTGTACCACATAGGCTGTATGGCCCTCAGATAAAGTAAAGAACAGCTCACGCATTATCACTAAGCCTACAGAGAAAACCAGCCGCCCTTTCAGATAGAAGTGACTGGATGTTTCTTATTCTATAATCCTCAGCCTTCGTAGGGCGATTCTGTTTTTTGGTAAGGATTACTGACCATATGCTGTTTTCATACCGTGGAGCCCTACGTGCGGGGCTGGTATACCTGCTGATTTCCATTCTGTGGCTCCAGCTTAGCCGTCAACTATTAATCAACTTTATCGATGAACCCCAGGCCCTGGCGCATTGGCTGCAACTGCGCGGCTACGCCTGGGCAGGCCTGAGCGCGCTGGCGATTTACCTGATGGGCGTGGGTTTTGCCCGCGCCCACCGGCTGCAACAACCCCTCAAGGAAAACCGTGAACGCCTGCAACAGGCCGCCGCGGTCTTTGATTGCACCCGCGAAGGCGTGCTGGTCACCGACGCCCGGGGCCTGATCGTGCACGTTAACCGCGCATTCATCGAGATCACCGGTTACCGGCGCGAAGACGTCATGGGCGAGCCGCCCAGCCTGTTCAAGTCGGGGCGCCATTCGTCGAATTTTTATCAACAGATGTTCCAGACCCTCGAACGCAGCGGCGAATGGAGCGGCGAAATCTGGAATCGGCGCAAAAGCGGCGAAATCTACCCTCAGTGGCAAACCATCCGTGTCATTCGTGATGACCAGGGCGACATCAGCCACTATGTGGCGGTGTTCTCGGACATCAGCGCCATCAAGGACTCCGAACACGAGCTGGCGCATCTTGCCCACCACGACCCGCTGACCGACCTGCCCAACCGCCTGCTGTTCACCGACCGCGCCGAGCAGGCGCTGGCCTCGGCGCAGGTGCACAAGCGTGGCTGTGCGCTGCTGCTGATGGACCTGGACCACTTCAAGATCATCAATGACAGCCTGGGCCACAACGTGGGTGATCAACTGCTCAAACTGGTGGCCGATCGTCTCAAGGGGCTGTTCGGGCCTGGGGTGACCCTGGCGCGCCTGGGCGGCGACGAGTTCGCTGTATTGGCGGAAAGTTGTCCACAGGTGATGCAGGCTGCAGCCCTGGCGCAGCGCATGCTCGAAGCCATGAAGGAGCCGTTCATTTTTGACGGCAATCAGCTGTTCATCAGCGCGAGCATCGGCATCAGCCTGTTTCCCAGCGATGCGCTGAGCGCCGAGCAATTGTTGCGCAACGCTGATTCGGCCTTGTTCAAGGCCAAGAGCGCGGGGCGTGAAGGCTACGCCTTGTATACCGAGGAACTGACGGCGCACGCGCAGAACCGGGTGGAAATCGCCAACGAATTGCGCCGCGCCCTCGACCAGCAGGAGCTGCGCGTCTATTACCAGCCGGTGCACGACCTGCAGGACAGCCGCCTGGTGGGCGTCGAGGCGCTGGTGCGCTGGCAGCATCCGGAGCGCGGCCTGGTGCCGCCGGGTGAATTTATCCCCATCGCCGAGCGCACCGGCTTGATCGCCGACATCGATGCCTGGGTGATGGACCAGGCCTGCCGCCAGATGTGCCAATGGTTGGCGGACGGCGCGCCGTTGGAATTTATCGCGATCAACGTCTCCAGCCGGCTGTTTGCCCGGCGTGAACTCTACGAACAAGTCGGGCAGGTGCTGCACGACACAGGCCTGGACCCGGCCTTCCTTGAGCTGGAAGTCACCGAAAGCGCAGTGATGGACGACCCGGAAGTGGCCCTCGAACAATTGCACCGCCTGCGCGAGCTGGGCCTGCGCCTGGCCATCGACGACTTCGGCACCGGCTATTCCTCACTGTTGCGCCTCAAACGCCTGCCGGTGCAGAAACTCAAGATCGATCAGGGCTTCGTCGCCGGCTTGCCATGGGATGAAGATGACGCCGCCATCGTGCGCGTGGTCATCGCCCTGGCCAAAAGCATGGGCATGCAGGTGCACGCCGAAGGGATCGAGCAGGTGGAGCAGGCGCGCTTCCTGCTGGACCAGGAGTGCGACATGGGCCAGGGGTATTGGTTTGGCAAGCCGATGCCGGCGGACGCTATCGACTGGCACCGAGCACCCCCCATCCAAGTTTGAAATGCGATCAAGTGTGGGAGGGGGCTTGCCCCCGATAGCGGTGCATCAGGTTAGATAAGCTTTGCCTGACCCAAAGCCATCGGGGGCAAGCCCCCTCCCACATTGGAATTGCATCAGGCCTGAATTCACGGGTTGAGCACAAAAACCACGCGCAACCCCACGTCCCATCAGAAAATTCTTTCTGGTTATATAAACATTCTTAAATAGTATTTTTAAGAATATCCGCGCTTATCTACTATCGCCCTCACGCCGCAAGCAGTGCCGCCACTGCCAGGCACTATTCATTTCAGGAGCGAGACCATGAGCGCATCTCTACGTAGCGTCGACGGCCAGGACGAAGCAGCCATTTTGCGTGAGATCCAGAGCGCCTTGCGCGATCTGCGGTTTGGCGCGGTGGAAATCACTGTGCACAACGCTCAAGTGGTACAGATCGAACGCAAGGAAAAATTCCGTCTGCAGAACCCGGGTAACAAACCGAACTGAGCAGGAACGGCGATAGACCCGCAATTATAAGAAAAGCCAACACCTAAGAATTTCAGGAGCTTCTATGTCGTCGATTCGCCGTTATGCCTTGGCCGCATTGGCCAGTGCCGTGTTTGCCGGTTCCGCCGTTGCCAAGGACTACGAGTTGCTCAACGTCTCGTACGACCCGACCCGTGAGCTGTACCAGGACTACAACGCTGAGTTCACCAGCTTTTGGAAACAGTCCCACCCGGGCGACAACGTCAAGATCCAGCAATCCCACGGTGGTTCGGGCAAGCAGGGCCGCGCCGTGATCGACGGCCTGCGTGCCGACGTGGTGACCCTGGCCCTGGCCGGTGACATCGACGAAATCGCCAAGCTGGGCAAGACCCTGCCGGAAAACTGGCAAACCCGCCTGCCGGACGCCAGCACTCCGTACACCTCGACCATCGTGTTCCTGGTGCGCAAGGGCAACCCCAAAGGCATCAAGGACTGGGGCGACCTGATCAAGAAAGACGTTTCGGTGATCACGCCGAATCCGAAAACCTCCGGCGGTGCGCGCTGGAACTTCCTCGCCGCCTGGGCCTACGGCCTGAAGACCGGCGGCAGCGAAGCCAAGGCCCAGGAATACGTCAAGGAGCTGTTCAAGCACGTGCCGATTCTCGACACCGGCGCGCGCGGCTCCACCATCACCTTCGTCAACAATGGTCAGGGCGATGTGCTGCTGGCCTGGGAAAACGAAGCGTTCCTGGCGCTCAAGGAAGACGGCGGCGCCGACAAGTTCGACATCGTCGTGCCGTCCCTGTCGATCCTCGCGGAGCCGCCGGTGGCCGTGGTGGACAAGAACGCCGAGAAAAAGGGCAATACCGAGATCGCCACCGAATACCTCAAGCACCTGTACAGCCCGGCTGGCCAGGAGATTGCGGCGAAAAACTTCTACCGCCCACGCGATGAGAAAGTCGCCGCCAAATACGCCCAGCAGTTCCCTAAACTGGACCTGGTGACTATCGACAAAGACTTCGGCGGCTGGAAAACTGCCCAACCGAAATTCTTCAACGACGGTGGCGTGTTCGACCAGATCTACACGGCGCAGTAAGCCAACGTACCTGTAGGAGCCCACTTGCTGTGGAGAGGTCCTCACTGTGGCGAGGGAGCTTGCTCCCGCTGGAGTGCGAAGCGCTCCCAAACAGGTATCCGCGTTGCATTTGATGCATCTCGGTCGCCTGGTTTGGGGCTGCTTCGCAGCCCAGCGGGAGCAAGCTCCCTCGCCACAGTAGGTGACCTCTCCACTAACAGCGCGCTCCTACAGTGGTTTCTACCCTTTAACCAAGGACTCTTATGTCGCGTCGTATCTCCCCCGTCATACCCGGCTTCGGGCTGACGCTGGGCTACACCGTGGTGTACCTCAGCCTGATCGTACTCATCCCGCTGGCGGCGATGTTCGTACACGCCGCTCAACTCACCTGGGATCAGTTCTGGAACATCATTTCCGCCCCCCGCGTGCTGGCCGCGTTGAAGCTTAGCTTCAGCACCGCCTTGTACGCCGCGCTGATCAACGGCGTGATCGGCACCCTGCTGGCTTGGGTGCTGGTGCGCTACACCTTTCCCGGACGCAAGATCATCGATGCGATGATCGACCTGCCGTTCGCCTTGCCCACCGCTGTGGCCGGTATCGCCTTGACCGCGCTGTACGCGCCCAACGGGCTGGTTGGCCAGTTTGCCGCCGACCTGGGCTTCAAGATCGCCTACACCCCGCTGGGTATCACGCTGGCGCTGACCTTTGTCACCTTGCCCTTCGTCGTGCGCACGGTGCAGCCGGTGCTGGCCGACATCCCCCGCGAAGTCGAAGAAGCCGCCGCCTGCCTGGGCGCCAAGCCGCTGCAGGTGTTCCGCCATATTCTCGTGCCGGCGCTGCTGCCCGCCTGGCTGACCGGTTTCGCGCTGGCCTTCGCCCGTGGCGTGGGTGAGTACGGTTCGGTGATTTTCATCGCCGGCAACATGCCGATGAAAACCGAGATTCTGCCGTTGCTGATCATGGTCAAGCTCGACCAGTACGACTACCGCGGCGCCACCTCCATTGGTGTGCTGATGCTGGTGGTTTCCTTTGTCCTGCTGCTGCTGATCAACTTGCTGCAGCGGCGCATCGAACGTCCATAAGGAGGCGCGGAACATGTCCCAATCGTCTATTTCCGCCGCGTCCTCGGCCAACGCCGCTCGGCGTGGCAGTGCCACCTCGCAACGCATCCTGATCGGCCTTGGCTGGCTGGTGTTCGCGCTGTTTCTGCTGCTGCCGCTGTTGATCGTGGTGTCCCAGGGCTTGAAGAACGGCCTCGGCGCATTCTTCACCGCGATCCTTGAGCCGGACGCCCTGTCGGCGCTGAAACTCACGGTGATCGCCGTGGTGATTTCGGTGCCGCTCAACCTGGTGTTCGGCGTCAGCGCCGCGTGGTGCGTGAGCAAGTACTCGTTCCGTGGCAAAAGCATTCTGGTGACGCTGATCGACCTGCCGTTCTCGGTCTCGCCAGTGATCGCGGGCCTTGTGTACGTGCTGATGTTCGGCGCCCAGGGCTTTTTCGGGCCGTGGTTGCAGGAGCATGACATCCAGATCGTGTTCGCCTTGCCCGGTATCGTGCTGGCGACCATCTTCGTCACCGTGCCGTTCGTGGCCCGTGAGCTGATCCCGCTGATGCAGGAGCAGGGCACCCAGGAAGAAGAAGCGGCGCGCCTGCTCGGTGCCAATGGCTGGCAGATGTTCTGGCATGTCACCGTACCGAACATCAAGTGGGGCCTGATCTATGGCGTGGTGCTGTGTACCGCGCGGGCCATGGGCGAGTTCGGCGCGGTGTCGGTGGTGTCCGGCCATATTCGTGGCGTAACCAACACGCTGCCGCTGCACGTCGAGATTCTCTACAACGAATACAACCACGTCGCCGCCTTCGCGGTGGCCAGCCTGCTGCTGATCCTGGCGCTCTTCATCCTGCTGCTCAAGCAGTGGAGCGAGAACCGAATCAACCGCCTGCGCAACAGCGCCGGTGAGGAATAAGTCATGTCGATCGAAGTCCGTAATGTCAGCAAGAACTTCAACGCCTTCAAGGCCCTGGACAGCATCAACCTGGATATCCAGAGTGGCGAGCTGGTGGCGTTGCTGGGCCCGTCCGGCTGCGGCAAGACCACCTTGCTGCGCATCATCGCAGGCCTGGAAACCCCGGATGCCGGCAGCATCGTGTTCCACGGCGAAGATGTGTCCGGCCACGATGTGCGCGATCGCAATGTGGGCTTTGTGTTCCAGCACTATGCGCTGTTCCGCCACATGACCGTGTTCGACAACGTCGCCTTCGGCCTGCGCATGAAGCCCAAGAACCAACGCCCCACCGAAAGCCAGATCGCGAGCAAGGTTCACGAACTGCTGAACATGGTGCAACTCGATTGGCTGTCTGATCGCTACCCGGAGCAACTTTCCGGCGGCCAGCGCCAGCGTATCGCCCTGGCCCGCGCCTTGGCGGTGGAGCCTAAAGTGCTGCTGCTGGACGAACCTTTCGGTGCCCTCGACGCCAAGGTGCGCAAGGAATTGCGCCGCTGGCTGGCGCGCTTGCACGAGGACATCAACCTGACCTCGGTGTTCGTGACTCACGACCAGGAAGAGGCCATGGAAGTCGCTGACCGCATCGTGGTGATGAACAAGGGCGTGATCGAGCAGATCGGCTCACCGGGCGACGTCTACGAAAACCCGGCCAGCGATTTTGTGTACCACTTCCTGGGCGACTCGAACCGCCTGCACCTGGGCGAAGACAAACACCTGCTGTTCCGCCCCCATGAAGTGTCGTTGTCGCGGCATGAGCTTGAAGACCACCACGCCGCCGAAGTACGGGACATCCGGCCGCTGGGCGCCACCACGCGGGTGACCTTGAAGGTCGAGGGCCAACCCGAGCTGATCGAAGCCGAAGTGGTAAAAGACCACGACAGCCTCACCGGCCTGGCCCGCGGCGAAACCCTGTTCTTCAAGCCCAAGGTCTGGCAAAAAGCTTAAGCTCACCCCAGAGCCAAATGTGAATGGGGCCAATGTGGGAGGGGGCTTGCCCCCGATAGCAGTGGATCAGCCAGAGCATCGGTGACTGACACACCGCTATCGGGGGCAAGCCCCCTCCCACATTTAGACCTCACAGGGCTTCAGACCGTGGCGTTCTTTTCGCGCACCGCCACCGGCCCCGAGCGCTGTTCGATCTGCTGTTTCAGGTCATGCCGCAACCCCAGCAGAAACGCCAACTCCGCCACCACAAACAAGGGCCCCACGATCAGCCCCGACACGTCATCCACAAACGCTGGCTTGCGGCCTTCGTAGTAATGCCCGACAAACTGGATCACCCAGCCCACCACGAACAGGCCCACGCCGCTGCTCAGCCACACCGTTGTGCTTTGCGCCGCAAGCGCATGTCCGGCCCACACCGACAACCCCATCAGCAGCGTCATCAACCCACCCAGGGCCAGTTCCAGGCGCAGGTAAAACCACGCCGAAAACAGCGCCAGCAGCACCGCCGGTGATAGCCACAGCCCACCCACCGACCACTCGGGGCGCGACAGCAGCACGGCGACCGCCACCACGATCAACGGAATGCCGATGAAATGGCTGGCGATATTGCGCGGGTCGCGGTGGTAGGCGGCGTACTGACTGAGGTGATCGACGAGGCTTTTCATTTTTGTTCCTCCTGTAGGATGTTTGATCATGCCCTGTCAGTCGGTGCTGAACTGTCAACTGGGCGACAATCTACGGAGTTCCCATGGACACAGCGAAATGGCACGCGCAGCTAGCCAGCGGCCACTGGTTCCGCCACCTGCCCGCAGACCTGCAGCGTCGCCTGCTGGCGGCGGCGCGGTTGCGCTCGCTGACGGCGGGGCAGTTGCTGTTCAAACGCGGCGATCCGCCGTGTGGCCTGTATGCGGTGCTGGAGGGGGCGGTGCGCATCAGCGCGGTGAATGCACAGGGCAAGGAAGCGGTGCTGAGCCTGGTTGAGACGCCTTACTGGTTCGGCGAGATCTGCCTGTTCGACAACCTGCCGCGCACCCACGATGCTCTCGTCATGGGGCCTTGCACACTGTTGCAGGTATCGCAGGCGGCGATGCTCGGCATGCTTGAGCAGCAGCCGGCGTACTGGCGCGAGGTGGCCCTGTTGATGAGCCATAAACTGCGCCTGTCGCTGATCAATATCGAACAGATGAGCCTGATGCCCGCGTCGGCGCGGCTGGCCCATCGGCTGCTGATGATCGCTGAGGGTTACGGCGAGGTCGAGCAGGCCCGGCGGGTGTTGCAGCTGCCCCAGGAAGACCTGGCGGCGATGCTGGGCCTGTCGCGCCAGACCATCAACAGCCTGCTCAAGGCGCTGGAGCAGCAGGGCATTATCGGCCTGAGCTACGGCGCCATTGAGATCCTGGACCTCAATGGCTTGCGGCGGGCGGCGGGCCTATGAACCGCGATAGGTGGAGAAGCCGTAAGGGCTGAGCAGCAGCGGGATGTGGTAATGCTGGTCGGCCTGCTTGACCTGGAAAATCACCGGCACTTCGGGGAAGAAGGTTTCGCGGTTGGCTTGCTTGTAATAGTCACCGGTCTTGAACACCACGCGGTACTCGCCCGGCTTCATGCTGCGGTCAGCGGGAAACAGTTCGGCGATGCGCCCCTGCTGGTTGGTGACGCCCTGGGACAGCGACTTCCACTGGTCGCCCACGTGTTCTTCCAGGGTGACGTTGACGCCGGCGCTCGGCAGGCCGTTTTCCAGGTTTAGCACGTGCACGCTCAGCGGGTTGCCGGCGGCCAGGGCCAGATTGCACAGGCCGCTGAGGCTCAATGCGGCGAGGGTCATGCTTAGGGTTTTCATCGAGAAGTCCTTTTTTGACACGGGTTAAGGGGTGATTTTCAAGCCCAGTTGCTCGGCGGCTTGTACGGCGCAGGCTTCATCCTGCGGCGCGCCACCTGCACCGGCGATGCCCAGCGCGCCGACCAGTTCGGCATCGGCAAACAGCGGCACGCCACCGCCGAGCAACAGCAATTCGGGCAAGCTGTTAAGGTTGGCGGCCTCGGGGTTGTTGCGCGCACGCTCGGCGAACAACCGGGTTGGGGTTTTGGTCGACAACGCCGTGTACGCTTTGCGCTGGCTGGCGAGGCTGTTATGCGGGCCTACGCCATCGGCACGCAGGGCCAGCAACAGGTTGCCGCCGCGGTCGAGCACGGTCAGCGCGGCGTTGCAGTGCGCCAGGCTGGCATCGGCCAATTGGCGCGCGGTGCGCAAGTCCAGCTCGGCGTGGCGTGGCAGTTGGGGTGTCGCCTGGGCGGCAGTCGCCACGGCGAGGCTTAGAAACACAGCAGTGCGATACATGGTGAGAGCTCCAGAAGGCAGGCCGCCAAGGTAGCCAGTGGACGTGGTCAAAAGCCGCACAATTTGATGACAGGTTTGTAATCAAACCCAGAGGAAAGGCATGCACGTGTTGTTAGTGGAAGACCAGCCGCAACTGGCGCAACGTATGGCCCAGGGCCTGAGCGAGGCCGGTTTTACGGTGGAAGTAGCGGCCAGCGGCATGGCAGCGCAGCGCTTTGTGGAAAGCACCGTGTACGACCTGGTGATCCTGGATGTGATGCTGCCGGGCCTGAACGCCTGGAAGTTGCAGCAGGAAATTCGCCAGCGCGGCGAAACGCCGTTGTTGTTTCTGACCACGCCCAATGGCATTGAAGACCGTCTGCGTGGGTTGGAATTGCATGAGGACGATTATCTGCTCAAGCCGTTCGAAGCCAAGGAACTGGTGGCGCGGGTGAGGAAGGTGTTGCGGCGTGATCGAGGGCGTTGAGGGCCTGGGCCATTGCTATCGGGGGCAAGCCCCCTCCCACATTTTGA
This sequence comes from Pseudomonas sp. MUP55, assembly GCF_034043515.1. Taxonomy (NCBI): domain Bacteria; kingdom Pseudomonadati; phylum Pseudomonadota; class Gammaproteobacteria; order Pseudomonadales; family Pseudomonadaceae; genus Pseudomonas; species Pseudomonas sp. MUP55. The sequence continues at coordinate 292,932 of NZ_CP138214.1, forward strand.
CTGTATTCACAAATCAACTGTGGGAGGGGGCTTGCCCCCGATGAGGCCCTCAAACCTACCCCTCACTGCCTACCGCAACCCATCCCTGAACTGCCCCGGCGTCATCCCCGTCCAGCGCTTGAACGCCCGGTTGAAGCTGCTGGTATCGGCAAACCCCAGCAGATGGCTTATTTCGGCCAATGAACACTGGGCATCGCGCAAGTGCAACAACGCCAGGTTCTGCCGGCATTCATTGAGCAACGCATCAAACCGGCAGCCTTCGTCCGCCAGGTGCCGCTGCAAGCTGCGCAAACTCAGATGTAAGGCCTGGGCGACACGCTCCGCGCTGGGTTCGCCGTCGGGCAGTTGCGCCTCGATGGTGGCGCGCACCTTGCGCTCCCAGGTCAGCGGTTGCAGTTGGGCCAGGGTGCGCTTGAGCACGGTTTCATTGTGTTCGGCCAACTCCGGGTTGGCGTCGTCCAGGTGGCTGTCAAAATCGTGGGCGGCGAACTCCAGGCGGTCTTCCTCGGCGCCAAAGACCACCGGTGAGCGAAACACCGTGTGCCATGGCGCGGGGTCGGCCGGTTCCGGGCGCCGCAGGTACACCGCCAGCGGGGCGTAGTCGCGACCCAGGCGATTGCGGCAGGTGCGCACGTAGATCGCCGCAAACGCATCGATGGCTTCCAGCGCCGGCGCCGGGCTGCCTTCCGGTTGCAGCAGGCGAAACCAGTGGCAGTCGCCGTGACGGCTCAGCTCCAGGCTCAGCGCATCACTGACCACCTGGTGATAGCGCACGATCCGCTCGAACACCTCGCGCAGGCTGCCGCTGGCCACCAGGGCGTAACCCAGCGCATGAAAGGTGGTGGGGCTGACAAACCTCGACACCCGCAAACCAATCGCCGGATCGCCACTGGCCTGCACCGCCAGTTCCCACAGGCGCGTGGTGGCCGACAACGGATAGCGCGCATTCGGGTCGTCCATCAACAGCGGGTCGAGCCCGGCCTCAAGGCATAGCGCGGCGCTGTCGAGGCCAAGGGCATCGAGTTGCTTGCGCAGGGCGCGGGTCCAGCTGGCGAGAGACGTGGGTTCGGTCATGGCGATTGGCGCTTGCGGTCAACAGGTTGGCGTGCGGAGCTAGCGTGCTGCGCCAGGGTTGGGCGCAAGATGCAGGCATCACTGCACAAGAGAATGAAAGCATGGACGGTATTTCTGCAAGCCCCCAGCAGATGAACGCGCAACAGCGTGCGGCGCATATCCGTGAGGTGGTACTGGCCGAGGGCGCGCGCTTGCGCCAGCGGCACCCCTGGCTGCTGCACCAGGACGCGCTGGGCGCCGGCATCCTGGCGTTTGCGCTGGCCGGCATGCTGGGTTCGGCGGCGCTCTATATCAACGGTCAGATGGCCTGGTGGGTGTGCCTGTTGCTCAATGCCTTCTTCGCTTCACTCACCCATGAGCTGGAACATGACCTGATCCACAGCATGTACTTTCGCAAGCAGCGCGTGCCGCACAACCTGATGATGGGCCTGGTGTGGCTGGCGCGGCCGAGCACCATCAACCCGTGGATTCGCCGCCACCTGCACCTCAACCACCACAAGGTGTCCGGCACCGAGGCCGACATGGAAGAGCGCGCTATCACCAACGGCGAGCCGTGGGGCATCGCGCGGTTGCTGATGGTGGGCGACAACATGATGTCGGCGCTGATCCGCCTGCTGCGCGCCAAGACTTGGCCGCACAGGTTCAGTATCTTCAAGCGCGTGCTGCTGGTTTACGCACCGCTGGCGCTGCTGCATTGGGGCGCCTGGTACGTGTTCCTGGGCTTTCATGCCGCCAACGGCATCGCCAGCCTGATGGGCGCGCCCATCGCCTGGTCAGCGGGCACGCTGCAGGTGATGCAGGTCATCGACATCGCTGCCGTGGTGATCATCGGCCCCAACGTGCTGCGCACCTTCTGCCTGCACTTTGTCAGCTCCAACATGCATTACTACGGCGACGTGGAGCTGGGCAATGTGATCCAGCAGACCCAGGTGCTCAACCCCTGGTGGATGTGGCCGTTGCAGGCGTTCTGCTTCAATTTCGGCAGCACCCACGGCATTCACCATTTTGTGGTGAAGGAACCGTTCTACCTCCGCCAGATGACCGCCAAGGTGGCGCACAAGGTCATGGCCGAGATGGGCGTGCGCTTCAATGACTTGGGCACGTTTGCCCGGGCCAATCGGTTGGAACCCCAGGATCAGCCACGCAGCGAACTCGCTTTCAGCAAGCGATGAACGCCAGCGGCAGGTCGCGGATCTGTTCGCGCGGCGGCGGCTGGTAGTGATCGTCGCTGGTCAGCTCATGCAGCAGCTCTTCGCGCAGTTGGTGAAACTCAAAGCTGCTGCGCTGGCGCGGATGGGCCAGGTCGATTTGCACGACCTGCTTGATCCGCCCTGGCCGGGGCTCCATCACCACCACACGGTCGGCGAGGAAAATCGCCTCTTCCACATCATGAGTCACCAGCACCGTGGTGATGCTGGCGCGGGCGCGAATGGCCAGCAGTTCGTCCTGCATCTGCTGGCGCGTCAACGCATCCAGCGCGCCGAAGGGTTCGTCCAGCAGCAGAATCCGTGGGCTGGCCACCAAGCCACGGGCGATCGCCACCCGTTGCGCCATGCCGCCGGACAGCTGGTGGGGATAGGCGCGGGTGAAGTCGGTCAGGCCCACCAGGTCGATGAAGTCGCTGATGCGTCGGTTGCGCTCGGCCTCGCTCAACGGCTCATTGACCAGGCCCAGGCCGATGTTCTGCGCCACCGTCAGCCACGGGAACAAGCGGTGCTCCTGGAACACGATGCCGCGTTCGCCACCGATACCGTTCACGGGTTTCCCGTCAACCTGGATCTCGCCGCGAAACTGCGTGTCCAGCCCCACCAGCAAACGCAGCAGGGTGGATTTGCCGCAACCGCTGGAGCCGACAATCGCCACAAACTCGCCTTCGGCAATCGCCAGGTTGAACTCGCGGATGGCCTCCAGTTCGAAACCGTCCACATCGAAAGACTTGCCCACATGGTTGAAGCTGACAATCGGTGCGTTCATGCGTGTCTCCATTGCGTGGCGCGGGTTTCAAGGCGTTGGCCGATAAGGTTGAGGGTGGCGCCGGTGAGGCCCACCAGCAGCATGCCGCTCATGATCAGGTCCATGCGCAGCAGCTGTTGGGCGCCGATCATCAGGCTGCCGATACCGCCGTTGGACGGCATGAAGTATTCCGCGCCGATGGTGCCCAGCCAGGCGTAGATCAGGCTCAGGCGCAGGCCGGCGAAAATGCCCGCCGCGGCGCCGGGCAAAATCAGCCGGCGCAGCCGTTGGAACAGGTCCAGGCGCAGCACCTGCGCGGCTTCGCTCAGTTGTGGTGACAGGTTCAACACGCTGCGCTGGGTGGCGATAAACAGGGGGAAGAACGCGGCCAGGCCGATAAACACCCACTTGGCCAGTTCCCCCAGGCCAAACCAGGCCGTGAGCAGCGGCACCCAGGCGAAGATGGCGATCTGGCGCAACGCGGCGAGGGTAGGGCCGAGCACTCGCTCACTGCGCGCTGACACGCCCAGCCACAAGCCCACCGCAAACCCCAGGCTGCCGCCCAGAATCAAGCCGCCCAACGTGCGCCCCAGACTTTTGCCCAGCGCGCCCGATAACGTGCCATCCACCACGCCGCTGGCGGTGGTGTGCAGCACGTTCCATGGGCTTACCAGGATATTTGCGTCGACCCAGCCCTGCTGCGCGGCCACCTGCCACAACGCCAGCAACAGCAGCGGCAGCAGCCACGGCTGCAGGCGTTGCCAACCCTGGTAACGCGGGCCGCGCCGGATCTGCGCCGTGGCTGGGTGCGGCCAGTGCACCCAGTGGCGGTCCAGCCAGCCGACACCACGGTCCATCGCCACGCCCAGTACACCGATGACCACGATGCACACAAAGACGATGTCGAGCATGAACAACTGGCGTGCCCACACCATCAGGTAGCCGATGCCTTCGCTGGAAGCCAGCAGCTCCACCGCCAGCAGCGACGTCCAACCGGCCGCCAGAGCCAGGCGTACACCGGCCATGAACGCCGGCAGCGCCGCCGGCAGAATCAGCCGGCGGATCAACAGATGAGTGGGCAGGCGCAGCACACGTGCGGCTTCACGCAACTGGGGCTGAGCATCGCGCACGCCGACCAGCGTATGCAGGGTCACCGGCACCACAATCGCCTTGACCAGCACCACCAGTTTCAGCGTCTCGCCGATGCCGAAAAACACCATGAACAGCGGGATCCACGCCAGGGTCGGCACCTGCGACAACGCGCTGAAGGTGGGAAACACCAGGCGCTCGGCGCGCGCGCTGAAGCCCAGCCAGGCACCGAGCAAGGCCCCGGCGCTGATGCCCGCCAGCAAGCCCCAGCACAAGCGTTGCAGGCTGATCGCCAAATGGCTCCATAACTCGCCGCCCGCCAGTTCCACCGCGCTGCTCCACACCAGTGACGGCGGCGGCAGGATCTGCTCGCTCATCCAATGATTGCGGCTGGCCAGCCACCACAGGGCGAACAGCGTCAGCGGTAACAGCCAGGGGCTGAGCGACGGCCAGCGCAGCGTGGGCATGGCAAGAGGCAGGCTCAACCGTGCGGTTCGGGCCATTGACGACCTCCGTTTCGTTATGTGATTTCGATCTTACAAAAACGTAATCAAGATGATTGGGGGATAAGAGAAGCCATTTAAAGCCCGCGCCCGGCACGCATCCAATGCATTCGAAGAATATTTTCGATGCTGTTTATGCATAGTCCGCTGCAGCCTGCGGTTTGGCTCGCATAGTCCTCAAAGTTATTAAATTGTGAATTTATAGTATTTAAAGTTTTCATCAGGCTATGCCTACTTTCAGCTCCCCAGGCGACCGTCGCCCACCAGGAGCTGCGCTTATGAAACTGCCCTTCAAACGTCTGATCACGCTGTTCGCAGGCACCGCGCTGGCGGGCCTGGTGCACGCAGCCGAGCTCAAGGAGATCCGCATTGCCGTGCCCGACCTCAGCGCCGGCACCCAACACAGTGGCGGTGGCATCACCGATGTGTTGCGCGAGCAGCAGATCTTCGAAAAGGCCTTCGCCGACCAAGGCATCAAGATCCAGTGGAATTACTTCAAGGGCGCGGGCCCGGTGATCAACGAAGCCTTCGCCAATGGCCAGGTGGACCTCGCCTACCTGGGCGACCTGGCGGCCATCATCGGCCGTTCCAATGGCCTGGACACCCGCTTGCTCAGCGCAACGGCGCGGGACATCAAGCAGTACCTCGGCGTGGTGCCGGGTTCGGGCATCAAGACCTTGCAAGACCTCAAGGGCAAGCGCGTCGCGGTGTTTCGCGGCACGGCCAGCCAGTTGTCCTTCGACAGCGCGTTGGCCAGCCAGGGCTTGAGCGAGAAAGACCTGAAAGTCATCAACCTGGACTTCAACGCGGCCGGTGCGGCGTTGGCCGCCAAGCAGATCGACGCAACCTGGGGCGGCTCGAACCTGACCGCGCTGCAAGCCAAGGGGCTGGCCGAAATAGCCCTCACCACCAAAGACCTGGGCGGCGCCGGCAGCATCCAGGCGGTGCTGGTGGGCAGCAAACAGTTTGTCGACGAGCATCCGGACGCGGTGGCCAAGCTGCTCAAGGCTCAGCAGCAGGCGGTGCAGTGGTTGACCGATGACAACAACAAGCAGGCCTACATCGAACTGGTGTCGGGGCTGGCCAGTTACCCGCCGGTGATCCTGACCAATGATTTGAAAGACCAGCAGCTCAGCGCGATTTTCCCGGCGACCCTAGATCCTGTGTTCCTTGGCAAACTGCAGGACGCGGTGGACCTGGCTTCCCAGGAGAAGCTGATTCGCCGGTCGTTTCAGGTGAATGACTGGGTGGCGCCTGGGTTGGTGGCGGCGGGGCTTTAAGCTGGGTGGTGCCTGGGCTATAGCTATCGGGGGCAAGCCCCCTCCCACATTTGAACTGCGAATACATTCAAAGTGTGGGAGGGGGCTTGCCCCCGATGAGGCCCTTCAAACCGCCACACTCACCTCCTGCCTGTCTACCTCAACCAACGTCTCGATCATCGCCTTGGCCGCCGGCGACAAGCGCGACCCGGTTCGGCTGACAATCCCGCAGCGCGCACTCAGGGTCTCCATGTTCTGCGGCAAGTTGCGCCAGTGCAGCAGCACCAGAGCCCCTCGGGCGATGTCCTCGGCAAACGCTTCCTCGGTGCCCACGCCGATGGCATTGGACTGCAGCACAATCTTTACCAGCGCCGGGAAATGCTCGGTCTGGATGCTGGGTGAAAAGTCCATGCGCCCGCTCAGGTTCGCCAGCAGTTTGCGAATGCCTTGGGAGATCAGCGGCGCGGCCAGTGGGTAGTCGAACATGTCATTGGTCGACAGGCTGTCCTTGGCCAGCAACGGGTGCCCGGGGCGGCAGAAAAACACGCCGCGCTTGGGCGTCAGCGCACGGGTCTGGAAGTTCGGGTCGGCTTCGAACTGACGGATGTCGGCAATGAAGAATTCGATCTCCTCGCGGCTCAATGCGCGGCTGAGTGTTTCCCAGTTATCCACCTGGAAGCGGGTGCGGATTTTCGGGTGCGCGCCGATAAACCGCGCCACCGCATCCGGCACCAGCTTCACCGCCGGCGCCGGGCCGCAGCCGAAGCGCAGGTCGCCGGCGTCGAGCTTGGTCATGCGCGTGACTTCACTGCTCAGCAAGGCGGCGCCATGCACCAGCGTCAGGGCGTGTTGCAGCACCACCTGGCCCTCTGGCGTCGGACGCAGGTCCTTGTGCCCACGGTCCACCAGCACACAGCCGAACTCCTGTTCCAGCCCCTGGATGCTGCGGCTGAACGCCGGTTGCGTGATGCCCATGGCGTCCGCCGCGCGCACAAAGCTGCGGTGTTCGTTAAGGGCAATGAAGTAGCGCAGTTGACGAAGATCCATATGCATTCCCGGCATTTGAAAAATAGGTCGAAGGCATTTGCGAGCGACGCAGCTGAGGTTTTAAATGCAAGCTCTTATTCCGTCAACGAAGCATTACTTCATTTGCTAGATCCAAAATGCATATGAATAGAGCGTTGTCGGCGAACGTTGCACCATCCGCAGGCACACGAGGGTCATCACAATGAGCAACGCCGCATTAGCTGTTCAACCCATCGCCCAGGCACTGGAAATTCATCCGGTTGCCGGCCGCATTGGCGCCGAGATCCGTGGCATCAAACTGTCCGGTCACCTCGATGCCGCCACGGTCGACGCCATCCAGCAGGCGCTGGTGCAGTACAAGGTGATCTTCTTCCGCGAGCAGACCCACCTCGATGACCAGAGCCAGGAAGCCTTCGCCCACCTGCTTGGCGAGCCGATTGCGCACCCGACCGTGCCGGTGCGCGATGGCACGCGCTTTCTGATGGAGCTGGACGGCACCCGCGGCCAGCGCGCCAACTCGTGGCACACCGACGTGACCTTCGTCGATGCCTACCCCAAGGCTTCGATCCTGCGTTCGGTGCTGGCGCCGACCTCCGGTGGCGATACGGTCTGGGCCAACACGGCGACGGCCTACAACGACCTCAGCGTCGAACTGCGCGCCCTGGCGGACAACCTGTGGGCCATCCACAGCAACGAATACGACTACGCCGCACGCAAGCCGGATGTGGCGGTGGAAAAACTTGAGGAATACCGCAAGGTGTTCACCTCGACGGTGTATGAAACCGAGCATCCGGTGGTGCGCGTGCATCCGGTCAGCGGCGAGAAAACCCTGCTGCTGGGGCATTTCGTCAAACGCCTCAAAGGCTACTCTCAGGCCGACTCGACGCAACTGTTCAACCTGCTGCAAAGCCACGTCACCCGCTTGGAAAACACCGTGCGCTGGCGCTGGAACAGCGGCGACGTGGCGATCTGGGACAACCGCGCCACCCAGCATTACGCGGTGGACGACTACGGCACCCAGGAACGTATCGTGCGCCGGGTGACGCTCAAGGGCGATGTGCCGGTGGGCGTACAAGGGCAGCGCAGCCAGACCACCAAAGGCCTTTGAATTCACAGAGATCCAAATGTGGGAGGGGGCTTGCCCCCGATAGCGGAGTGTCAGCCACTGCACCTGTGACTGACCCACTGCAATCGGGGGCAAGCCCCCTCCCACATTTAGACCTGTGTCGTTCTACCAGACACCGATCTGCACGACCTTCTCCGCCTCCGGCTCCCCATAGCGAAACCATTGCCCGCGCACTTCAATCTCCGTGTGGCTGATGGTCGTGCGCCGCTTCAGCCCGCGCAGCCAGTCGAACAGATAACCCAAGTGGGTCTCGCGCACCTGGGCATACGCCGGGTCGGCACCGAGGTCGTGCAGTTCCTGCGGATCGTTTTGCAGGTCGAACAGCTGCGGGCGGAAGCCGTCATACGCCAGGTATTTCCAGCGCTCGCTGCGCACCATGGTCATGCGGCAACGGTCGATCGGCTGGCCCAGGCGCTCGCGGGCCGGGGCCTGAAAGGCGTAGTCGTATTCGGCAATTGCATAGTCACGCCAAGGTATCTGCTCACCCTGCAGCAGCGGAATCAGCGAGCGGCCTTCCAGGCGGTGATCGGCGGCGGGCAGGCCCAGGGCGTCAAGGAAGGTCGGCAGCGCGTCGATGGTCTCCACCAGACGCTCGTCCACCGTGCCGCGGCTGATATCGGCACTGACGCGCGGGTCACGCACGATCAACGGGATCCCCACCGCAGGCTCTAGCAGAAACTCTTTCTCGCCGAGGAAGTGATCGCCCAGGAAGTCGCCGTGGTCGCTGGTGAACACAATCAGCGTGTCATCCCAGCGCCCATTGCTTTGCAGGAAATCAAACAGCCGCCCGAGCTGGTCGTCGATCTGTTTGATCAGCCCCATGTAGGTGGGAACCACCGTGAGCCGCACCTCGTCGCGAGAAAAATTCAGGCTCTCCTGGTGCTGACGAAACGCCTGGTACACCGGGTGATCGCTGGTCTGGCCCGGTTGAATTGGCGCCTGGATATGCTCGGCGCCATACAACGCGTGATACGGCGCCGGTGCGATGTAGGGCCAGTGCGGCTTGATGTAGGACAGGTGCAGGCACCAGGGTTGCTCGGCCTGCTCCTGGATAAAGTCGATGGCGCGGTCGGTGGTGTAGACCGTCTCCGAATGCTGCTCGGCTACCCGCGCCGGCAACCCGGCGTTGCGCATGTGCCAGCCGCTGAGCACTTCACCGTTTTCACCTTGTGCGGCGTTGGCCCATTCATGCCACGGGTTGCTGCCGCCGTAGCCCTGCTCGCGCAGGTAGTGGGTGTAGGGCGCCGACTCGCGTTTATCCGCGAACAGCGGGCTGTCGGGGTAGATGCCGTCGTGACGTAAGTAGGTGTCGAAGCCCACTTCATTCAGCGGCTCGGCCTGGGCGCTGTCAGGGTCGATGTTCAAGCGTTGCAGGGCGTCCAGATTCGGCGTGGCGTGGGTCTTGCCCACCAGCGCGGTGCGGATGCCGTGGGGGCGCAGGTAGTCGCCGATGGTCAGTTCTTCCAGCGGTAGCGGCACGGCATTCCACGCCACCTGATGGCTGCTGACATAACGCCCGGTGTACGCCGACATCCGCGACGGCCCGCAGATGGTGCCCTGGGTATAGGCACGGCTGAAACGCACGCCGGCTGCGGCGAGGCGGTCGATATTGGGGGTGTGCAGATGCGCATGGCCATAGCACGACAGGTAATCGCGGCGTAGTTGATCGCACATGATGTACAGCACATTGCGCACAGGTTGGGATTTGGACATGAGGCTTCACCGAACGGAGGACAGGTGACGGTTTTCGCCGTTCGGATGGGCGCTGGCAAGTGCATTTGGGGTCTGGGTTTCATGCAGTGAATGCATGGGTGTTGATACCGACGCCATCGGGGGCAAGCCCCCTCCCACACTTGAAATGCATTTCAAATGTGGGGGGGCTTGCCCTGATGCCAGTCAGTTAAGCGAAAGTGGACAACTGTAGGAGCGAGCTTGCTCGCGAAAAACGCCCAGGCGACGCGTTCATTCTGAATAAACGCGGGGAGTCTGAGTTCTTCGCGAGCAAGCTCGCTCCTACAAAAAAGCCTTAACTGACTGGCATTTCGCATGCGGTTACGGTTGGCTATTATAAATATGTGCAAGCTGTTTCATTGGGCGAAAGTCCTGATGTGAGCAGCCAGCTCAGCCAGCGCTTTATCATCGGCCCTGGCCGCGTCATGGGAGGAAAGGTAGCCTTCGTAACGCTCAAAATATTTGTCCTGCCTTGAGCTGATTTTTTTGAATGCGCTGTCTTCCCCTGTGCCATGCATCGGAAACAACTTGGCGTGCAAATGATCCACGCCATACCCCTCCAGAATCATCCCCGTTCTAGCGACACCTGCCAGCGCGCTGTCGAGGAGCTGCGCAGTCTTCCTGGCCGCCACCACCAAGTCGCAAAGCACGCTATCGGACTGGGCAAACGCATAGCTGCCGTAATGAGTTTTGGGGATGACGACGCTAAAACCTGGCGTGTTAGGAAAAATGGAGAGGAAGGCCATATGGGTCTGGTCTTCCCACAGGAGATGGGAGGGAGCGGTACCGCGCGCAATGCTGCAAAAGACACAGTCCATCAAGCATTCACCTCGTTGTCTTCAAATATTGGGTGCTCTACCCGAGAGCAGCTGTACGCAATCGCGTTCCAATTTATTTAAAGATATGGATATGAACGTTTCGGGTCGGTGTGAATTCAAGCCTGACTGTCTCCATTCAAACCGCAATATTCTCCAAAGCGCAGGCGTCTTCGTCGCTTTCATCCACCTCCTTGATCTGCTCGATCATCGCCTCCGCCAGCGGCGACAATCGATACCCCGCTCGGCTGACGATGCCGTAGCGGGTGTAACGCTCCTCCAGGTTTTCGTCCAGGCCGTCGATCTTCAAGCACACCAATTCGCCCCGGGCCATTTGCAGTACGTCGCTGTTGGCGCTGACGATGCCGATGGCGTTCGAGCGCAGTACCACTCCTAGTAGGCCGTAGCCGTTTTCGCATTCGACGTTGGGCAGGTAATCCGGTCGGCCGCTGAGGTCGACGATGACTTTGCGCAGGTTCGGCGGGCGGATGGTGACGGCCAGCGGATAGCTCATCAGTTCGGCGGCGCTGACGCTGTCGCGGGCGGCGAGGGGGTGGCCGGTGCGGCAGCAGAAGTACCAGCGGCGTGGGCGCAGGCGATGGGTGTGATAGTCGGGGTTGGCTTCGAAGTGGCGGGTGTCGGCGACGAAGAATTCGAACTCTTCGCTGAGCAGGCGTTTGCTCAGGCTTTCCCAGTCGTCTACCTGGAACTGTACGCGGGCCTTGGGGTAGCGCCCGATAAAACTGCCGATGGCGCGGGGGATCAAACCGCCCGCCGGCGCCGGGCCGCAGCCAAAGCGCAGCTCTCCGGCTTCAAGGCCGTTGAACTGGCTGATTTCGTTCGCCAGTTGCTGCGCCCCGCTGACCAGGCGCCGCGCATGTTCGAGCAGCACCTGGCCCTGTTTGGTCGGCGCCAGGTCTTTGCGGCCGCGGTCCACCAACTGGCACCCGGCGCTGTGTTCCAGGGCCTGGATGCTGCGGCTGAAGGCCGATTGCGACAGGTTCACCGTCAACGCCGCCGCGACAAAACTGCGTTGTTCGGCGAGGGCGATGAAGTGGCGAAGTTGGCGCAGATCGATATGCATTTTTCACATCAAAAATATCCGGGAAATGCATTGGCTATGCATTAGGTCGACTCCTTATAAAGGCTATCTCTTATGCAGTAAATGTTCGTAAAAACATAAATAAATAACCTGAAGGAATATCGGTGGTTGGATATTTCGGGGTTTCGGAGCCGCTCATGAGTCTGTTCAAGCCCGCTGTACCTTGCTCTCCCCGGACGCTCAAGCGCCTGCCCCTGGCCATGTTGCTCGCCGGCAGCGCCAGTTGGACGCCCAGCCAAGCGGCCGAGCCGACACCTGCGGGCGAAAGCGCCAGTGGCCAGCTGGAAACCGTCACGGTGACTGCACGGCGGCGCACTGAAAGCGCCCAGGCGGTGCCGACGCCCATGAGCGTGGTTGGCGGCCAGGCGCTGGAGAGCCAGCGGGTGTACCGGATTCAGGATTTGCAGCAACTGGTGCCCAGCGTCAACGTCGCCTATATGCATGCACGCCAGTCCAGCGTGTCGATTCGCGGCCTGGGTAACAACCCGGCCAGCGATGGCCTGGAAGGCAGCGTGGGGCTGTACATCGACAACGTCTACCTGGGCCGCCCCGGCATGGCGGTGTTCGACCTCATGGACATCGAACAGCTTGAAGTGCTGCGCGGCCCGCAGGGCACCTTGTTTGGCAAGAACACCACGGCGGGGGTGATCAATATCAGCACCCGCGCGCCCAGTTTCACCCCGGAGCGCAGCATCGAAACCTCGCTGGGCGAGGACGGTTATTTCCAGACCAAGGGCACGATTTCCGGGCCGCTGACCGATGAACTGGCCGGGCGCTTTTCGGCCTATCGCACGCGCAATGACGGCGACATCAAGAACGAGCACGACGGCCATGACCTCAATGGCGGTTCGCGCCAGGGCTTTCGCGGGCAACTGCTGTACAAGCCCAACGAGGCATTCAACCTGCGCTGGATCGGTGACTACAACGAGGAGGATTCCAGCGCCGGTACGCGGGTGCTCTACAGCACCGGGCCAACCATCAACGGCACCAACCTCTACCAGTCCAGGGCCAATGCCGCGGGCGCGACGCTGGTCGACGGCACCCACCGCAAGGTCAATCTGGACAACGATCAACACGTCACGGTGTTCCAGGGCGGAACGTCGCTGGAGGCCAACTGGACCTTGCCCAGCGACTTCACCCTGACGTCGGTCAGCTCATACCGCTGGTGGAACTTCACCCCGCGCAACGATGACGGGCTTAACGTGCCGGCCTCGTATAACGCCGGGGTCTCGGTGGAAGATAAACAGTGGTCCCAGGAATTCCGCCTGGCCTCACCCCAGGGTGGGTTCTTCGACTACGTGCTCGGCGCTTACTATTTCGGCTCCGACCTGGATAACAAGTCCTTCGCCTATTACGGCCCCAAGGCGGACATCTGGAACGGCACGCCGACCGGCGCGTTGAACAATGTCAGCAGCGTGGGCAACGGGCATATCCGCACCGACAGTTTTGCGTTGTTCGCCCAAGGCACCTGGCACCTGACTGAGCGGCTGGATTTCACCGCCGGCCTGCGCGGCACCTATGAAGAAAAAAGTGCCTGGGTGACCCGCAATGCGCCGCTGGGTGGCGCTGCGGTCACTGGCGCTGCTGCCACGGCGCGGCGCGGGCGTACCGGCGCGTATGACTCGGGGGATCTGACGCAGTACAGCGCGACACCGTCGGGGCTGCTCAACCTCAGTTATCACTTCAACGACAACCTGCTGGGCTACGCGACGCTGTCCCACGGCGAGAAGTCCGGCGGCGTCAACCTGGCGGTGGGCTCGGCACCGACGGCGGGGGCCGACTCGCTGTTGATCGGCACCGAGCGCGCCAACAACGCCGAGCTGGGTTTCAAGAGCACGCTGTGGGACCGACGCCTGCAGCTCAATGCCAACCTGTTCTGGACCCAGGTCAACGGCTACCAGACCAACGCCTACGACCAGGACAACCGCGTGCAGTACCTGACCAACGCCGGCTCCGTGCGCTCACGCGGTGTGGAAGTGGAAAGTACGCTGGTGCCGATCAAGGGCCTGACGCTGAACCTCAACGGCTCGTTCAACGATGTGAGCTACCTGTCGTACAAGGACGCGCCATGCCCGCCGGAAGTCAGCCTGCGCCCGGATGCACCGGCACCTGTGACCTCACCGGGCATCAGGTGGTGGGCGCGTCGAAATGGATCGCCAACGCCAACGGCGAGTACAAGTGGAACCTGGATAACGGCTTTGAACCCTACGTCACCGCCAGTTATGCCTTCCGCTCCAAGGCGGTGGGTACCGTGGAAGATTCCGACTTCGGGCAGATCCCCGCCTATGCGTTGGTCAACCTTTCCACCGGCCTGCGCGGCAACTACGAGCAGGGCCAGTGGGACGTGTCGTTGTGGCTGAAAAACGCCTTCGACAAGACCTACTACACCACCCTCTGGACCGGCGGCAACGGCGGTTACGAAGGCCTGCTGGGCGCTCCGCGCACCCTAGGCGTGACCGGGCGCTACGACTTCTAGCCCGGTGCGGTAGGTGGCCGGGCTGAACACCCGCGTCACCAGCAGCATCGCCACCACGGTCACTGTCAGTACGATCCAGGCGCTGACGAAGTTGCCGGTGAGTTCGCGCAGCCAGCCGGTCAGCCAGGGCGAAACCGCGTTGATCAAAAAGCCCACGCCTTGTACGAAGGCGGCCAGTTGGCCGGCCTGGCGTGGGTCGCGGTGATGGTCCAGGGTCAGCAGCAGGCTCAGGGCGAAGCACGCGCCCAGGCCGAAGCCGCACAAGGCCACCCACACATGAGGGAATTCCTGTGGCGCGATGATCAGGCCGAGGTAGCCGATGGTCTGCGCCAACAGGCTGATGCCCAGCAGCGGGCGCCGGTCGATCCCGCGTTGCGCCAGCACCGGCATCAGCAGCGCGGCGAGCACCTGGAAGATAGTCATGAACGCCAGCAGCGAGCCGCTGGGCAGCACGCCCCAACCCAGTTGCTGATAGTAGGCAGGCAGCCACGCCACCATGCTCATGTAGCCGCAATTGACCAAGCCGAAATACAGCGCCAGCAACCAGGCGCGGCGATTGCGCAGGCCTTTAAAGGCGGGGGCGACCTGCATGTTGCGGGCGGCCCCCAGCGGCAACCATACCCACAGCAACAAGGCGCCCAGCGCCGGCAACAGCCACACCCCCAACCCCGCCTGCCATTGCTGGAAATGCGTCGCCACCACTGGGCTGAGCAGCGCCGCCAGCCCGCCGCCGGCCATCAGCGAGGCCGAATACACGCCCATCGCCACCGGTACGCGGTGATGAAATTCGCGCTTGATCATCGCCGGCACCAGCGCCTGGATCAGCGCCACGCCCGCGCCGCCGAGCAACGCGGTCACCAGCAGCGCCGACGCCTGGCCCAGCAGCCAGCGCGCCAGGCACGCCAGCAGAATCATCATCAGGCCCAGGGCAATCCCGCGCCGTTCGCCCAGCCGCGCTTCCACACGCACGCCCACCAGCGCTACCAGGCCCATGCACACCACCGGCAGGCTGGTGAGCAGGGCGCTGCTCTGAAAACTCAGGCCGGTGGCCTGGCGAATCTCGCCAAGCAGCGGGCTGATGGAACTGAGGATCGGCCGCAGGTTGAGGCCGAGCACCACCAGCAGGCCCCAGCCGGCCAGTCGTCCGGTGAATGGGGTGTTGAGCGTCATACAGGGTTTTCCGACTACGCAAATGAGCGGTGAGTATGGTCAGCTAGCGAGGTATTCTGAAATTAAATATAACCATGCCAGTCAGTGGCAAACGGAATGCTCATGACCTTGTTCGATCCGCTGTTGTTGCGCAGTTTTGTCGCCGTGGTGGACTGCGGCAATTTCACCCGCGCCGCCGAACGCCTGCACCTGACCCAATCCACCGTCAGCCAGCAGATCCGCCGCCTGGAAGAAGCCGTGGCGTGCCGGCTGTTGGACCGCGACCAGCGCCGTGTGGTGGCGACGGTCGAAGGCGAGCGCCTGTTGGCGTATGCGCGCCGGATCCTCGCGTTGCATGAGGAAGCCGCCGACGTGTTGATCAACCAGCAGAGCGACGGCGTGTTGCGCCTCGGTGTGCCGGAAGATTTTGCCGCCGAGCGCCTGATGCCGTTGCTCTCGGCGTTCGTGGCGAGGTACCCGCGGGTACGCCTGGAAGTCGCCAGCGGGCTCGGTCCCGAACTGCAGCGCCAGTACCGCGGCGGTGAGTTCGATGTGCTGCTGGTCAAGCAGATGGGCGACAGCGACGACTGCGTGGCCTCGTGGCCGGAGCCGTTGTGCTGGGTCGACAGCCTGAGCACGCCAGTGCTGGGACGCGACCCGCTGCCGTTGGTGGCTTTTCCGGTGGGCGGGCTGTACCGCAATGACATGCTGCATCACCTGGAGCTGGGCGGTTGGCGCTGGCGTATCGGCTATTCCAGCGCCAGCCTGGCCAGCGTGTGCTCGGCGGTCGCGGCGGGGTTGGGCGTCAGCCTGTTGCCCGAACGCGTGGTGCAACCGGGGCATCGCATCCTGGGCGCCGACAGTGGTTTGCCGACGGTGCAGGGCGTGCGCCTGGCGTTGTACGGTCGCAATGGCTTGGGCGCCGCTGGGCAGACCCTGTTTGGCGAACTGCTTGCCTTGTGCGGTGCGAATCCGCCCTGAGCCATGCCTTTGATGAATATTTTGCATGCCGCAAAAGCATGCGAAATCAGGCACTTCGCGCCAAGCCACGGAACACGTGGCGTTGACGATCCAGGTCATTTCGTTTATTCGGTTTTGGTATATCCATAACTTTAAAGATTACTTTAAGAGATAAGCGTCTAGCCCCGATGATTCAGTCCTCGATGACCTGCCACGCAGGCTTGTCGGTTTTTTGGATTTGAACACCGTAGGGAGTGAATCAATGGGCAATGTCCAGACCGCTGCTCGTGCACCCGAGGCGCAGGGGCGCCTGGCACCGAGCGGTGAGTTGGTCGACCTTGGCCGGCCACATCGGGCGCCGTTGGGGCAATTGCGCCTGCAGCAGACCCCCAAGCGCTTTTCCAGCCGGCGCGAGGGCGTGCTGTTGGGCTTGCTGGTGTTGGCCTTGCACGGTGCGGTGATCTACTGGGTGAGCCAGAAGCCCACACCGGTGCTGCCAGTGGTGCCACCGGAAATTCCGCCGATGACCATCGAATTTTCCCGGCCGGCGCCGCCCGTGGTCGAGCCACCACCACCGGTGCCGCCGCCACCTCCGGTAGTCGAGCCGCCACCACCGGTGGTGGACGAACTGGCCGCCAAGCCGGCACCACCAAAACCAATTCCCAAGCCCAAACCCAAGCCTGTGCCCAAACCTGAGCCCAAGCCGGTACCCAAGGCGATTGAACAGCCGCCCGCGCCGCCTGTGCCTGCTGCCCCGGCACCGGTTGCACCTCCGGCGCCGGCCCCGGTAACGCCCGCTTCGGCCAACGCCGCGTACCTGAAGAACCCGGCGCCGGAATACCCGTCACTGGCTCAGCGTCGCGGTTGGGAAGGCACGGTGTTGTTGCGGGTGCACGTACTGGCCAGCGGCAAGCCGGGTGAGATTCAGATCCAGAAAAGCAGCGGTCGCCAGCAGCTCGACG